>NZ_QMEX01000134.1 GCF_003284925.1 Mycolicibacter senuensis | reverse complement strand
TGGCGACCGGCACTCCCAGTGGGCCGCCGAAGGCCGCCGCCGTGACAGCCGCGCAGCCGACAAGTAACCGCCAGCGGCGAACCGTGTTCGTCATCTCCAGGGGTCCTTCCGGGACGGGCCGGGCGATGGTGCCCCGGCCGTGGATCGACGGTAGCCAGCGGCGGCCCGGTGCCGCCAGGGCCGCAACCGACCTGGAACGAAGCCCTCATCGGCCTGCAACGCAACCGATATCAAGCTGTGGCGATCGGGCCGAAAAACCGCGCCCATTACCCTGTTGAGGTGAACGAAGCCCCGACCACCCAGGGATCCAGCGAGCAGGCACCCGCATATCGCTACACCGCGGCGCTGGCCGGGCGCATCGAAGGCGCCTGGCAGCAGCACTGGGAGCAGGCGGGGACCTTCAACGTCGCCAACCCGGTCGGCTCGCTGGCGCCGGTGGACGGTTCCGAGATACCGGCCGACAAGATGTTCGTCCAGGACATGTTCCCCTACCCGTCGGGCGACGGACTGCATGTCGGCCATCCGCTGGGCTACATCGCCACCGACGTCTACGCGCGCTACTTCCGGATGACGGGCCACAACGTGCTGCATGCGCTGGGCTTCGACGCGTTCGGGCTGCCCGCCGAGCAGTACGCGGTGCAGACCGGCACCCACCCGCGCATCCGCACCGAGGCCAACATCGAGAACTTCCGCCGGCAGCTGCGGCGTCTCGGTCTCGGTCACGACAGCCGGCGCAGCTTCTCCACCACCGACGTCGACTTCTACAAGTGGACGCAGTGGATCTTCCTGCAGATCTACAACGCCTGGTTCGACACCAGCGCGAACAAGGCCCGGCCGATCGCGGAACTGGTCGCCGAATTCGATGACGGCACGCGCACCCTCGACGACGGGCGGGACTGGGCGCAGTTGTCGGCGGGGGAGCGCGCCGATGTCATCGACGCTCACCGACTGGTCTACCGGTCTGACTCGATGGTCAACTGGTGCCCGGGGCTGGGCACGGTGCTGGCCAACGAAGAGGTCACCGCGGATGGACGAAGCGACCGCGGCAACTTCCCGGTGTTCCGGAAGCGGCTGCGGCAGTGGATGATGCGGATCACCGCCTACTCCGACCGGCTGCTCGACGACCTGGACGTGCTGGATTGGCCGGAGAAGGTCAAGACCATGCAGCGCAACTGGATCGGGCGCTCCACGGGTGCCGCGGCGCTGTTCGGCGCCGGCACCACCGACGGCGCCGAGGTGGACATCGAGGTGTTCACCACCCGCCCCGACACGTTGTTCGGCGCCAGCTACCTGGTGCTCGCACCCGAACACGATCTGGTCGACCGGTTGACGGTGGCCGCCTGGCCGGACGGGGTAGATCAACGCTGGACGTTCGGGTCCGCAACGCCGGCTGAAGCCGTCGCCGCCTACCGCAAGGCGATCGCCGCGAAGTCGGATCTGGAACGCCAGGAGAACAAGACCAAAACCGGTGTGTTCCTCGGTAGTTACGCCACCAACCCGGCCAACGGCCAGCAGGTGCCGATCTTCATCGCCGACTACGTGCTGGCCGGCTACGGCACCGGCGCCATCATGGCGGTCCCGGGCCACGATCAGCGGGACTGGGAGTTTGCCGTCGAGTTCGGTCTCCCGGTCATCGAAGTCATTGCCGGCGGCGACATCTCGGAGGCCGCGTATGCAGGTGATGGAACCCTGGTGAATTCCGGTCCGTTGAACGGCATGACCGTCGACGATGCCAAGCAGGCCATCACGCAGCAACTGGAGTCGCAGGGCCGGGGCTGGGCGCGCATCGAATTCAAGTTGCGGGACTGGCTTTTCGCCCGGCAGCGGTACTGGGGCGAACCGTTCCCGATCGTGTTCGACGCCGACGGCCGGCCGCATGCCCTGGATGCGGCGGCGCTGCCGGTCGAGTTGCCCGATGTCGGTGACTACTCGCCGGTGTTGTTCGACCCGGACGACGCATCCAGCGAACCGTCGCCGCCGCTGGCCAAGGCGACCGACTGGGTGCATGTCGAACTGGATCTCGGTGACGGACTGCAGCCCTACACCCGCGACACCAACGTCATGCCGCAGTGGGCCGGAAGTTCTTGGTACGAGCTGCGTTACGCCGACCCGCACAACGCCGACCAGTTCTGCGCCCCGGAGAACGAGGCCTACTGGATGGGTCCGCGGCCTGCCGAACACGGGCCCGACGATCCCGGCGGTGTGGACCTCTACGTCGGTGGTGCCGAGCACGCGGTACTGCACCTGCTGTACTGCCGTTTCTGGCACAAGGTGCTCTACGACCTGGGCCACGTCAGCTCGCGCGAGCCCTACCGCCGCCTGGTCAACCAGGGCTACATCCAGGCGGCCGCCTACACCGACTCGCGGGGGTCGTATGTGCCGGCCGGCGATGTCGTGGAACGCGACGGGACGTTCTACCTCCCGGGGCCCGACGGTGATACGGAAGTCTTCGCCGAATACGGCAAAATGGGTAAGAGCCTGAAGAATTCGGTGTCCCCCGACGAGATCTGCGATGCCTACGGCGCCGACACGCTACGGGTCTACGAGATGTCGATGGGCCCGCTGGAGATGTCACGGCCGTGGGCCACCAAGGACGTGGTCGGCGCGCACCGCTTTCTGCAGCGGGTGTGGCGGTTGATCGTCGACGAGGAGACCGGCGCCACCCGGGTGCTCGACGCCGAGCCGGACACCGAGACGCTGCGACTGCTGCACCGCACCATCGTCGGAGTGTCGGAAGACTATGCGGCGCTGCGCAACAACACCGCTGCCGCCAAGCTGATCGAGTACACCAACCATCTGACCAAGCAGCACCGCGACGGGGTTCCGCGCGAGGCCGTGGAGCCGCTGGCATTGATGCTCGCACCGCTGGCCCCGCACCTGGCCGAGGAGCTCTGGCAGCGGCTCGGCCACGATTCCTCGCTGGCGCACGGCCCCTTCCCGGTGGCCGACCCGGCCTATCTGGTCACCGACACCGCCGACTACCCGGTGCAGGTCAACGGCAAGAAGCGGGGGCTGGTCACGGTTGCCGCCGACGCCGACACCGAGGCGATCAAGGCGGCCGCCCTGGCCGACGAGAAGGTGCAGGCGTTCCTGGCCGGCGCCACACCCAAGAAGGTGATCGTGGTGCCCGGCCGGCTGGTCAATCTGGTGGTATGACAGCGCGTTAGGGCGAAATCATGTGGGCAGACGCCGAAGCATTCCGCGAGACGATGGCGGAACTGGGTCTGTTCGACGGCCTCGACGCCAGCGCCCGTGAAGAGCGCACCGAGCTGGTGGCCTGGTTGCTGGAACAGGGCTTCGGTTGGGAAGAGATCCGCGACGAGATGGCACCGATGCTGATGCCGGCGCACCGTGAGCTCGGCAATGACGGCAGGTATGTCTCCGAACGTGAGGTCAGCGCCGAGCATGGCATCGACTTGGATCTGCTGCAGGGTATCGAACGTGCGCTGGGGCTGCCCCGGCTGGAAGATCCCGACGCGCCGTTGATGCTGCAGGCCGACGCCGAGGCCGCCCTGAGTCTGCACCAGCTCATCGAGGCCGGCCTCGATCCGGGCCAGGTGCTGCTGATGATCCGGCGGCTCTCCGACGGCATCTCACGTGCGGTTCCGGCGTTTCGCTACAGCACGATATCGGCGATCATGCGGCCGGGCCTGACCGAGCTGGAGCTCGCGAAGTCCCACAAGGAGATTGTGCGAGCCATTATCCCATTGCTGGAGACCACTATTCGCGACATCTTCTTCGTCCAACTGCGGCGAGTGCTGGAAGGGGAGGAGGTCAACGCCAGTGAACGGGCGGCCGGGATGGCGTTGCCGGGCCCGCGGCAGCTGGCGGTGGCGTTCGCCGACATGGTCGGGTTCACCCGGCTGGGTGAGGTGGTTCCCCCGGAGGAACTGGTGGGACTGGTGGAGCGACTCGGGGAGCTGGCACGCGAAGTGGTCGACCCGCCCGTGCGGCTGGTCAAGACGATCGGTGATGCGGTCATGTTGGTATCGGCGGACGCCACGAAGTTACTCGCCGCGACACTGCAGCTGCTGGAGAGTGCCGCCGCCGACGAGGCTCTCCCGCAGCTGCGGGCGGGTATCGCCTCGGGGTGGGCGGTGAGCCGTGCCCGGGATTGGTTCGGCAGCCCGGTCAACGTGGCGAGCCGGGTCACCAATGTCGCCGAGCCCGGAGAGGTGATGGTGGAAGGGGCGGCCCGCGAAATCATCGGCGACGCACCGGGCTACACGTGGTCATTCGTCGCCACCCACGCACTCAAAGGCGTGGAGGGTGAGACGAGGCTGTTCCGGGTGCGGCGGCAGTAGAACCACCCCCGGCGTCTGCTCGCGGGAAGAGACTACCGCGGCCGGACTGTCACTTCGTGCAGCTGTGCCTCGGCCGGGGTCCGCACCGCATTGGCCACCACCTCCGCGACGGTGTCGGGGCGCAGAAAGCGGCCCGGGTCGTATTGCCCGCCTTCATAAGCAACGAGGTCGCGCTGCATCCCGGTGTCGACGCGGCCGGGGTAAACGGTGGTGACGCGCAGCGCCGGCTCATCGCTGCGCAGTGAGTCCGCGAACGCGCGCAGTGCGAACTTACTGGCAGAATACGAGGCCATTCCAGCGGAAACCTGCTGCCCGGCACCGGAGTTGATGAACACCACATGCCCGCCGGCCTGCCGCAACGCGGGCAGCAGCGCCAGTGTCAGCGCTACCGCGCCGAACACGTTGACCTCGAAGGTGGCCCGCCACTCCTCGATGTAGGACTCGCCCGCAGCGCCGGGCAGCATCACCCCGGCGTTGTGCACCAGCACGTCGAGTTCGTCGACGATCTCGACGGCCGACTCGATCGCGTCGGCGTCGGCGAGATCGAGCGGCCAGGTGGTGGCGCCGAGCCGTTCGGCGACGGCGTCGAGCCGCGCCGACGGTCTCCCGGCCAACAGCAGGGTGTGGGTGGGCGCCAGTGCGGACGCGATCGCCGAACCGATCCCGCCGCCGGCGCCGGTGATCAGGGCGGTCGGCATCAACCGCAATCCAGCGGGCAGTCGGACTCGCCGGCTGCGGACGTCCCGGCGGCGCCGTAGGAGGCCAGCCGCTCCAGCGGTTCCAGCGCGCGGGTCAAGGTGTCCAGATCCTCCTGGCTGAGCTCGCTGAGCATCACCGCCAGGGCCGCGTGCCGGTTGGCCAGCGACTCACGGTGGCTCGCCAGGCCCTCCTCGGTGATGTCGACCAGCACGGCCCGCAGGTCGGACGGATCCCGGCTGCGTTTGACCAGCCCGATCTTCTCCAAACGGCGGATCGCCACGGTGGTGGTGGGGGTGCGAACCCGTTCGTGGGCAGCCAGTTCGGTCATCCGGATCGGCCCGCGGTCCAACAACGTGATCAGGATCGACAGCTGCGCCAGCGTGAGCTCGCCGGTCTTGGTTCCGCCGCTGATCTCACCGCGCCGCAGTATCGAGAACAATTTGGACAGCGAACGATGCAAGCCCTCTGCGACCGCCGTCACCTGCGGGGTCTCGGCTTTGCTCTCCGCCATAGTTCGCCAGTCTAACCTGTGGCTCTAATGAGAGGGGATAGGTCGGCAAGGTTGCTGTCACAACACCTGCGAGAGGAACTTCTGCAGCCGGTCGGTCTCGGCGTTGTCGAAGATCTGTTCGGGCGGCCCCGATTCCACCACCTTCCCGCGGTCCATGAACACGACGCTGTCCGACGCCGACCGGGCAAAGGCCATCTCGTGGGTGACGACCACCATGGTCATACCGTCCGCGCCGAGCTCGGCGATCAACGCCAGGATCCCCTTGACCAGTTCCGGGTCCAGCGCCGAGGTCGGCTCGTCGAAGAGCATCACCTGCGGCTGCATCGCCAGGGCGCGGGCTATCGCGACCCGCTGTTGCTGGCCACCGGAGAGCGCCGAGGGACGCGCGGCGGCCTTGTTCTTCAGGCCGACCCGATCCAGCAGTCCCAGTGCCAGTTCACGCGCGGCGTCCTGCGACATCCCCAGCAGCTTGCGCGGGGCCAGCGCGATGTTGTCGAGCACGCTGCGGTGCGGGAACAGATTGAAATGCTGGAACACCATGCCGATCCGCTGGTGCAGCTCATCGGGGTTGTCGTCGAGTACCGATCGCCCGCCCAACAGGATGTCGCCGCCATCGGGCTCGTGGAGCCGGTTCAAGGTACGCAGCATGGTGGACTTGCCGGATCCGGAGGGGCCGATCACCGCCGTGGTACTGCCGGCCGGCACGTCCAGGTCGACCCCGCGCAACACGGCGCTCTTGCCGAAGGACAACTGGATCCCCTTGGCGGTCAACGACACCGGCTCACGAGCTGAGACCGTCACGTCATCTCCTGACTGGAGATCGCCGGGCTCAGCTCGAGCGCATCATCGTCGTCGGCGGGCCTTCCGCGGCGCAGCCGGTGGTCGACGACGTTGACCAAATGGGTCAACGGAATGGTCAGCGCCAAGTAGAGGACGCCGGCCGCCACCAGCGGCGACAGGCTGCCGGTCTGGGCGTTGAAGTCGCGCCCCACCTGGAACAGTTCCCGCTGGCCGGCGACCAGACCCAGGAAGTACAGCAGCGCGGAGGCCTTCAGCAACGCGATGAACTGGTTTACCAGCGCCGGCAGCACCCGCCGGATGCCCTGCGGTATCACCACCAGGCGCATCGAGGCGGGGTAGCCGAAACCCAGCGCCCGGGACGCCTCGAGCTGGCCGGACTCCACGCTCTGGATGCCCGAGCGCAAGATCTCCCCGATGTAGGCCGCCGCGGTCAGTCCCAGCGCCGCGATGCCCAGCGGGTAGGGGTTGTTGTTGGTCAGCCCGCCTACCAGGGGACCCACGCCCAGGCCGATGAGCAGGATGATCAGCACCTCGGGTAGTCCCCGGAAGATGTCGGTGTAGACCCGCGCCGGCCAGCGCAGCCAGCGGGTGCGGGAGATCCCGGCCACGGCCAGCCCCAGCCCTGCCACCAATCCGATGACACCGCCGCTGACGGTCAGCAGCAGCGTGTTGGGCAGGCCGGTCTTGAGCAGTTCCGGCAGCGCTTCGCGGTACAGCTGCCAGTCGAAGAAGGAGTCGCGCAATTGTGCCAGCGTCGATTTGGGTTGGTACGGCTCCGGACCGGCTTTGTGGTTGCGCGCCGCGATCGCCGCGAAGTCCGGCAGATGCGGGGTAGCCGCCGACTTCGAGCCCGGTTGCCAGTCCGGTGGCAGCGGCCTGGGCACCCAATCGGTGTAGAGCTGCGGCCAGGTGCCGTCGGCGATCACCGCATCCAGGCCGGAGTTCAGCGCCGATATCAGCGCCCGGTTCTCCTTGGCCACCGCGTACGCCTCGAAACCGGCGGGGCTGAACGTGTAACCGGCGATCTGCGCCGGATCTCCCGGCCGCAGCAGGTTCAGCGCGGTCAGCGACGGCGCCACCCAGGCGTCGACCTGGCGGCTTTTCAGGCTGGCGTACAGCGTGATCGAGTCCGGGAAGCGCACCGGCTCCATCTCGAGGGTGTCGACGACGTAGGCGTCTTCGATGGTGCCTTGCACCACGCCGATCCGCCGCCCCGCGCTCAGGTTGTCGAACCCGGTGATCTCCGAGCCGGCCGGGACGACCAGGGCCATGTAGCCGAAGTCGTAGCCGTTGGTGAAGCCGACGGTGCGACGGCGCTCGTCGGTGGCGTTGATCGACGCCGATCCGACGTCGAAGCGCCCGGACGCCACCTGGGCCAGCAGCCCGAAGAAGTCGGTGCCGACGAACTGGATCCGCAGGCCGAGTTTCTTGGCGATGGCGCGGAGCAGTTCGTTGTCGAACCCGGTGTAGCGTCCCGCGGCGTTGATGCAGTTCGTCGGGGGGCTCTCGGTCAGGGTGCCGACGGTGAGCACACCGGGCGTGACCAGACCCAGCTTGGTCACGTCGATCGGGTTGAGCGGATCCACGCCGGCCGTGGTGTATTTGTCCTCGCGCGGACGTTTGGCGGTGGCGAGCTGGACCGGCAGCGTGACCGCCGCCTGCTCCCCGGGTGGTGCGCACAGGTCGGGGGCGGCCCCGGCGGACGGCGCGGTTGCCAGACCGCCCACGATCAGCCAGCTGGCGAGAAGCGCCGCCAGTTTTATCGCTGGTCGCGCCATCGGCATAGCGCCTCGGCGGCGGTCAGGTCGTAGTCCGGTCCGCTACTGCCGACGGTCAGCAGGCTCACCCCGAGTTCGGCCATCGATTCCGCCGCGGCGAGCAACTCCGCTTCGGTGTGGTCGTTGCTCAGCGCGGTCGAGTGTTCGATCGTGGCGGGGTCACGGCCCAGCGCGGCGCAGTGTTCGGCGAGTACGGCCGCCTTGTGCGGGTAGGTGTCGGCGTCGGTGAAGCTGTGCCACATGTCGGCGTGCTCGGCGACCAGGCGTAGCGTCTTGCGCTCGCCGCCCCCTCCGATCAGCAACGGAAGGTGCCGGATGGGCGGCGGATTGAGCCGGGACAGCCGGGTCTTGATTCTCGGCAGAGCGGCGGCCAGGTCGTCGAGCCGGCTTCCGGCGGTACCGAATTCATAGCCGTATTCGTGGTAATCCCGGTCTTTCCAGCCCGAGCCGATACCCAGGATCAGCCGGCCGTCGCTGATGTGGTCGACGGTGCGGGCCATGTCAGCGAGCAGCTCCGGGTTGCGGTAGGAGTTGCACGTCACCAGCGCGCCGATCTCGATCCGCGAGGTCTGTTCGGCCCAGGCGCCCAGCATGGTCCAGCATTCGAAGTGCGGTCCGTCGGGGTCGCCGTAGAGCGGGAAGAAGTGATCCCAGTTGAACGCGATGTCGACACCGAGGTCTTCGCACCGCCGGACCGCGTCGCGGATCGCACCATAGTGCGCGGCGTGCTGGGGGTGCAGTTGCACGCCGATTCGGATGGGCCTCACCCCAGTCACGGTAGCGTCCGGCGCAGCAGCTCGACCAGAGCGCGCGGCTGGTCGCTTTGTACCGAATGCCCGGAGCCGGCCACGACGTGGGTTGTCAGGTCCGGTGAGCGCCGGGCGTACTCGGCGACGTCGTCGGCGGTGACGAGCGCCGAGTCCCCGCCGCGGATCAGGGTCGTCGGCGCGGTCACCGCCGAGACGTCGGTCCACAGCTCGGTGAAGTCTCCGACACGGCGGATCGTGTCGTAACGCCAGGTCCACCGCCCATCGGGCAGTTGCCGGGTGTTGTGGAACAGCCCGCGCCGCAAGGATTCCGGATCCCGATGCGGTGCCGCCAACCGGGTGACCGCCAGCATGGACTCGAAGTCGGGGAAGGTGCGCTCGCCCTGGGCCAACGCCACTGTCCCGCGATCGGCAGCGCTCAGCTGTGAATACCGTTGCAGTGCTGAGGGAGTCACGTCCACGAGCACCAGCCGACGGACCAGCTCGGGGGCGGCGGCGGCGGCCACCCGGATCGCGGTCAGCCCGCCCAGCGACATCCCGACCACCAGCTCGGCGGTCGGTG
>NZ_QMEX01000133.1 GCF_003284925.1 Mycolicibacter senuensis | reverse complement strand
TGCCGCCCGAACCGCCGGAACCGCCGTCGCCGCTGTTGCCCAGGAACCACCCGGCGCTCCCACCGACTCCGCCGTTACCGCCGTTACCGCCGTTCAACGCCGTTATCACGGTGTTGTTGACCCCGGCCCAACCGGACCCGCCGACACCGCCGGCCCCGCCGAAGCCCCAGGCCGCCAGCGCGTCACCGCCCTCACCGCCGTTGCCACCGTCGTGCGTCACCAGCTTGTTGCCGTCGAAGGTGTCGTAGAAGCCGGTGCCGCCCCGGCCGCCGACGCCGCCGTCGCCGAGCCACCAGCCACCGGAGCCGCCCTGACCACCGTCGCCGGCCTCGATGACAGTGCCGTTGACGCCGAGGAAGGCGGCCGCACCCTGGCCGCCCGCGCCGCCGTTACCGAACATTCCGGCGTCGCCACCGACACCGCCCATACCGTCGTTGATCCCGGCCACCCCCGCCACACCGGTGCCGCCGTCACCGAACAGGAATCCACCGTCGCCGAGGTCGCCCAGTCCGAGCCAGCCGAACAGCGAGGTGTTGGTGCCGGTGAACCCATCGATCCCGTCACCGATCAGGTCCCGGCCGAACATCAGGACCCACGGGGTGTTGATCAGATCGATGGTGAGTTGGTTGCCCGCGTCGTGCATCCAGACCTGAATCGCACTGTGCAGCGGCAGGTAGAAGCTGTCGTGGTAGAGCTCGGACCAGTCGCCCGGCGAGAATATGTCGAAGTCGGCCGGCCCGATGTCGATCGGATCGGCGCTGGCCATGCCCACGTCGACCGGATCGAACACCGACGGGTCGAACCAGCTGCTTGGGTCCAGGAAGTCGAAATCCGCCTGCGCCGAGGGCGCGGTCGCCACCGGTGTGAGCGCAACGGCCAGGGCCGCTGCGGCGCCACCCACCGCCCGACACCACCGACCGGTTGCGGTGACCCCACGCTTGCCGATTCCGCGGCGATGACGACGGTTCATTTTCCCAAGACCTTTCTGCGACAAATCCGTGGTGACGAATGCGGTGGTGACGGGCCGGATCGACCTCAGGCGGGGCCGATCATGTCCAGCCCAAAGAGGTCGGCGATCCAGGACAGGTCGGGATTGCCGTCCACCAGCGAACCGAGGAAGTCGGTGAAGTCCGACGTGCCCGCCGGATCGGTGGCCATCGCCGAACCGCCGAACAGCGACGTGGGGTCCTGGATGTCGAAGTAGACGCGCTGCGCGGCGTTCCACACCGTTGAGAAGGGCTCCTCCGCCATGAATCCGCCCAGGAAGTAGGTCTTCGGGTCCTGCAGTTCCTTGATCGCGTCCTGAACTCCCTCGGTCCAGGCGTTGGCCAGTGCGGCGTTGATGTCCGTCCAGCTGATGTTGCTCGGCAGCAGGTCCCAGCTGATGGTGGTCGGCACGTTGGCCGGCCCCTGATTCCAGCCTTCGGTGAGACTGCCGTAACCCAGGTTCACCAGGACACGCATGCTGGGCTCCAACAGGGCCGCCAGCGGGCTGCCCCAGACCGGGTTCAGCCGCAACAGATCCAGGAGCGGCAGCGTCTCGGAAGGAATCATGTAGTAGTTGGTCAGGCTGTCGGGGTCGGTGGTTTCCAACGCGATCGCGTTTGCGATGTCGTCTTCGCTCAGCCCGAAATATCCGATATGGGTCACGAACATGCCGGCGATGGCATTGAGCGTTGACAGCAGGTTCAGCGGGTACCGGGGAAAATCGGCGTAGCCGTCGTATTCCATCGTGTAGACGTCGGTGGTGAAGTAGTCCGGAGTCGGATGACCAAGGGTCAATCCGTTCCAAAAGCTGACGTCCCCGCCCCAGAAGTTGAGCATTTCGACAATACCGCCGTTGGGGTTGGCGGCGTTTCCGACCAGCACGAAGTGGACGTCCTCGGCCGGCACACCCTGGTGGTAGAGCTGCTCCATCGTCATCGACGACATCGCCGCGCTCTGCGAGTAGCCGAACACGTACACCGGGTTGTCGGGGCCGGCTTGTCCGGTGGCGATTTGCTCGTTGATCGCTGCGGCGAGGATCTGCGCCCCTTGGACTTCCGAGACATTGCCCGGGAAGTAGAGCTGGGGGGTGAACAGTGAATCCGCGGTCCCGGTGAAGCCGTGCGGCCGCAGGTACATGATGTCGGCGGCGTTGACGTATCCCTCCGACGGCAACGGAATACCGCTGCCGCCCATGACGAATGCAGTTCCTCCGCCGGCTGCCGCGGCGACATCATCGGAGGCGGCGAGCTGGACCTGGGGTGACACGGCAACCGCCGCTGACGCCGCCGCCGACGGCGACGTCGCACCGCTGACGCCGACCACAACGCCGAGCACGACGAAAACGCTTATGGCGGCGAGGACCGCACGCAGGTGACGAGATGACCCTGTGCCCCGCAAGCCCGACATCGCCGTGATATCAGCCATGGAAACTCCCTGAAAGCGCTCGAACATGTCACCAACACGATGCGGAACTGCAACCGAAATTACATCACGCGCAACAGTTTTAGTCAGGGGAACCGCAGAAAGCCAGCCAACTGACATAACTTGCGTTATTGGGACGTGATGATAATTTTTTCTATTTCGCCGTGCCCGAAACATCGGAGGACTATCGTCCGCGTAAAGTGTCCAGCGTGGATATAACTGGAGCAAGCGCGATCGTCACCGGTGGCGCATCAGGAATCGGCGCGGCTACGGCCCGCCAGTTGGCCGACAAGGGTGCCCGGGTCGTCGTCGCCGACCTGCAGGCCGACAAGGGGGAGGCGCTCGCCCACGAGATCGGCGGCGTGTTCGTGTCCGTCGACGTGACCAACACCGACCAGATCATCGATGCGGTCAACACCGCCGCCGACCTCGGCCCGCTGCGGGCGCTGGTGAACTCCGCCGGCATCGGCTGGGCCCAGCGCACCATCGGCAAGGACGGCGAGTTCGAGTCGGCGCACAGCCTGGACGCCTACCGGAAGGTACTGGCGATCAACTTGATCGGCACCTTCGACTGCATCCGGATCGCGGCGACCGCGATGAGCCGCAACGAGCTCACCGACACCGGCGAGCGGGGCGCGATCGTCAACATGACCAGCGTCGCGGCCTTCGACGGTCAGATCGGGCAGGCCGCCTACTCGTCCTCCAAGGGCGGCGTGGTCGGGATGACTCTCCCGGTCGCTCGCGACCTGTCGGCCGTCGGGATCCGCGTCAACACCGTCGCGCCCGGCCTGATCGACACCCCGATCTACGGGGAGGGCGAAGCCTCGGAGGCCTTCAAGGCCAAGCTCGGCGAATCGGTGCTGTTCCCGCACCGGCTCGGCAAACCCGAGGAGCTGGCGTCGATGGTGATCGAGCTGCTCACCAACTCCTACATGAACGCCGAGGTCGTCCGGGTGGACGGTGGCATCCGGATGCCACCGAAGTAATCTCACCGCTGAGCAAGAAGGCCCCCGTTGCGTTTCTTTTCGAAGGGGGCCTTCTTCGTCGGTCATCGGTCACCTCAGCCCGCGGCCCATACGACCGCAATGCGTTTGAACGAGGAATGGTGCGGCAGTACCGTGCCCAGGCCGAGCTTGATGTCCTCGGCCAGTCCCCCGGTCCGAAGCCCTGGTAATCCGGGTCGATGATCTCCACGATCCTGACATCGCCGTGCTGCAGCAGCCGGTTCTCCTTCCACCGACATCGCCACTGTAATCCGCCGACGCGGCCCCGTTCGTTACCGTGGGACGCGGCTATGACGACCTGCGGTCTGCGGCCGCAGTGAATTCGAGGAGCACGGTGACGACACCAGCGGCCGGGCACCAACCGGCGGAATCCACCGAGGACGCCGGCGCCTTCGCCGATCGGATCACCGATGCGCTCGATGCTGCCAGCCTCGCGTTGCTGCTGAGCCTCGGGCATCAAAGCGGCCTGTTCGATGCCATGGCCGGGCTGTCGGCACCGGCGACCAGTGCCCAGATCGCCGATGCCGCCGGCCTCAACGAACGCTACGTCCGGGAATGGCTGGGCGGCGTGACCGTTGCCGGCGTCATCGACTACCACGCTGCGACGGCAACCTATCGACTGCCCGAGCACCGCGCGGCGGTGCTGACCCGTGCCGCCGGTCCCGCCAACCTGGCGCGCGTCGCGCAGTACATCGCGCTGCTGGGCGAGGTCGAGCAACGGGTGTTGGCCTGTTTCCGTGACGGCGGCGGGCTGGCGTACAGCGAATATCCCCGCTTTCACACCGTGATGGCCGAACGGAGCGGCGAAGTGTTCGACGCCGCACTTGTCGAGGTGGTGTTGCCGCTCGTCGACGGATTGCCCCAACGCCTGCGCGCCGGCGCGGACGTCGCAGATTTCGGCTGCGGCAGCGGCCACGCCGTCAACGTCATGGCGGCCGAGTTCGGCAACAGCCGCTTCACCGGCATCGACTTCTCGGCCGAGGGTATTGCGCGAGCGAGCCGGGAAGCCGGCCAACGGGGCCTGACGAATGCGACGTTCGAGCGCCATGACCTGAGCACGTTCGACCGGTCCGGCGCCTATGACCTCGTCACCGCGTTCGACGCCATCCACGATCAAGCGCAGCCGGCGCGGGTGCTGCAGAACATCCATCGGTCGCTGCGTCCCGGCGGCATCCTGCTGATGGCGGACGCCAAGGCGTCGAGTCACTTGGCGGACAATGTCGGTGTCGCCAGGAACACCTACCGGTACACGGTGTCCTTGATGCACTGCATGCCGGTGTCGTTGGGGTTGGACGGCGCGGGTCTGGGCACCATGTGGGGCCGTCAGCTGGCCATGTCGATGCTGGCCGATGCCGGCTTCGCTGATGTCGAATTCACCGAGATCGCCGAGGACCCGTCGAACTACTACTACATCGCGACCAAGAGCTGACGGTTGCTGGACTCCCCTACCGTCAACCGGCCGAGCTGATCGCCGCCGGTATCGCGCCCGATCGCCCCGGCCGTCGCGCGGCACCCCAGAGGCCGACGCCGATGCCGACTATCGCACCGCCGAGGCCGATGAGCTGCTGGCCGCGTTTGAGGTCAGCGTGCACGCTCATCCCGCCCAGCAGGTCGGCCGCATCAGCACCACCGGAGGCCAGAAACCAGCCGCGGGTGTCTCGGCCACGCACCCCGGCGTACAGCAGCAGGCCCCCGATCAGGGCGTCGCGGTAACCCATCGACCGCAGCAGCAGTCGCGCCGAAGGCCCCGGGTCGTCCGGCTCCCCCCAGATCCGGTTCGCCCGAAGGGGATCGACCAGGAATGAGACTCCCGAGGCCAGCCGAATGCTGCCGGCGACGAGCGCGGCGCGGTCCATCACCATGGACCGCAGCCTAGGGCGGGCTACGCGCGCCCGCAGCTATTTCCAGGCGAAGACGGGTTGCTCCAGCTCATCGACCGGGTCTGCGCGGCCCTCCAGGCATAACCACCGCAGTTGCAACAGCACCGCACCCGTCGGCGCGTGGATGAGGTCGTTGCCCAACGGGATCTGCACCACCGGACGCGGACTCTCCGGGATGGAGATGAAGCGCGGGGAATCGTCACGCTGCAACTGGTGCAGCCCGACCCGATAGACCGCCACCACCTCGTCGGGCGCGGGCCGCGGATCGAGCCGCCCCCCGCCCCAGATCACTACCGGGCTGATGACGTACCCCGAGCGGGTGGGGTAATCGTCGAGGAGACCCAGCACCGCCGAGTCGGGCAGCCGGACGCCGACCTCCTCGTCCAACTCCCGCAGCGCAGCGTCGACCGCGGTCTCCCCGGGATCCAGTCGACCGCCCGGCAGCGCCCACTGCGCGGCGTGCGACGTTAGACGAGAGGCCCTGCGGCACAACAGGAAAGCAGCACCGCCGGAGACGTCGACCATGCGGCCGTCGAGGCCCGCCTCCGGCATGGGCCGCCCGCCGATCCAGTCGTCCACGGGTGCGGGGTCGACCCGGTCCTCGCCGATCTCGGAGTCCACGAGCACCACCGCGACGGCCGCATGCCGCTTCGACGGATCCGTCACGACGCGGCGGTCGTGCGCCACCAGGTGTGCCCGGATCCGGTCCCGCAGCGCGTCGTCGTAGCCGATGCTCACGGCGTGATCGGTCAGCCGGCGTTGCGGGCCAGGTTGATGGCGTACTCGCTGACGAAGTGCCCGGCGGCCGGTTCGCCGTGGCCGCAACTGCCGTCGGACTCCCCGACCCGCTTGACCCACAGGTAGGCGTCGGCGTGCGCGCCGGCGGTGTCGGTGGTCGGCGGTGTACCGAGGGCCCGTCCACTCGGGTTGCACCAGCCGTACGGATCGCCTTCGGCGGGACCGGCCCCGTTGCGGGAGGTGTCGATCACGTAGTGCTTGCCGCCCGTCATGCCGGAGATCTCTTCGCCGTAGCCGATCTGCTCTTCGGTGGTGAAGTGGTTCGTGGAGTTGAGCGCGAAGCCCCGCGCGCGTGCCACCCCGGCCTGGTTGAGCCGGTTGGCCATTTCACCGGCGTTGACCCAGCGCGAGTGCCCGGCATCGACGTAGACGGCGGTGGCCGGGTTGCGTCCCAGCGTGTCGACGGCGTAGCTGATCAGGTCGAAGCGCTCCTGGCGCTGGGCTCCGGAGAGGCAGTCGGCCATGGCCAGCGCGTCCGGTTCCAGGACGATCGCGGCCGGCGAACCACCGATGCCGTCGGCGATGCCGTCGATCCAGGCGCGGTAGGCCGCACCGGAGGAGAAGCCGCCGGCGGCGTAGCTGCCGCAGTCACGGTGCGGGATGGCGTAGAGCACCAGCACCGGCATGGCACCGGCCGCGGCGGCCGCGCCGGTGTGGCGGGCCACCGTGGCACCGACGGATCCGACCCCGAATGCCTGGTCGAGCCAGTAGGCCTGCGGGGTGTTGGCCACCCGGGCCAGTTCGGCGCTCTCCGGCTGGGCGTTGGAGGCATGCATCGCCTTCGAGATCGGGTCGACGTAGAACGGCATTCCGGCCAGCGGGTTATCGCCGTCGGCCAGGGCCGGGCCGGCACCGGCGAGGGCCATGACGGCCAGGAACGGGACGAGGCAGCGCGCTACTGCGCCAAATGCTGAGGGGAGCACACCGAAAAATTACCCCACGGGCCGATCGGTGGTAACAGGACGGTCACGATCGCTGCCCGGGCGCTCAGCCCAGCAGCGCGTCGACGAAGGCCGCGGGCTCGAACGGCGCCAGGTCATCCGGCCCCTCGCCCAGCCCCACCAGTTTGACCGGCACACCGAGCTCCTGCTGCACCCGAAAAACGATGCCGCCTTTGGCGGTGCCGTCCAGCTTGGTCAGCACCACCCCGGTGATATCGACGACGTCGGCGAACACCCGGGCTTGCGCCAGGCCGTTCTGCCCGATGGTGGCGTCGAGCACCAGCAGCACCTCGTCAACGGACGCACGGCGTTCCACCACCCTTTTGACCTTGCCGAGTTCGTCCATCAGGCCGGTCTTGGTGTGCAGCCGGCCGGCGGTGTCGACGACCACGACGTCGGCACCGGACGAAACGCCCTTGTCGACGGCGTCGAACGCGACCGAGGCCGGGTCCGCACCCTCGGCGCCGCGCACCACCTCGGCACCCACTCGCGCCGCCCACGTCTGCAGTTGGTCGGCCGCGGCGGCCCGGAAGGTGTCGGCGGCGCCCAGCACCACCCGCCGGCCGTCGGCCACCAGCACCCGGGCCAGCTTGCCGACGGTGGTGGTCTTGCCGGTTCCGTTGACGCCGACCACCAGCAGCACCGACGGGTGCTCGTCGTGCGGCAAGGCCTTCACGGAGCGGTCCAGGCCGGGCTGCAACTCACCGATCAGCACCTCCCGCAGCACGGTGCGCGCCTGGCCTTCGGTGCGCACCTGCCCGCCGGCCAGCTTTTCGCGCAGCTGGGTGACCACCGCTTCGGTGACCACCGGCCCCAGGTCGGCCACCAGCAGGGTGTCCTCGACGTCCTGCCAGGAGTCCTCATCGAGGTCACCCCCGCCGAGGAGCCCGAGCATGCTGCGCCCCAGCGCGTTCTGCGACTTGGCCAACCGGCCGCGCAGCCGTTGCATCCTGCCTTCCACCGGCTCGATCTCCGGTTCGACGGACGGCTCGACGGCTTCGGCGGGCGCTGAGGGGGGCTCAGGGGGAGCTTCGGGCAGTTCGATGTCGGTGATGGTGCGCCGGGGCGCGTCCCGGGGAACGGTCGCGTCGTCGCCGATGACTGGGGCAGACGGCTCAGTCGTTTCGGTCCGGCTGAAGGTGATGCCGGAGGAGGCGGCGTAGCCACCCGAGCGGTCCAGGCTCTCGCGATGCGGCGCGGACAGGCTGATGCGCCGCCGGCGGTGGCGTACCAGACCGAAGATCAATGCGGCGATGACGACAAGTGCGGCGGCGACCGCTAGGGCAATCCAGAGACCTTCAGACACCCCGCCATTGTTTCAGGGCCGTAGTGGAGTTGGGTTGTCGGTGGTGCCCGGCAGACTGCGGACAACACGCCTTCGGGCGTAACCTGCCACTATTCGAACTGCCATCGAGCGGGGGCACCGTGTCCGCGCTGCTGGATGGGCCGTTTGACTTGATGACCCTGGAGCAGTGGGACGCACTTGAGGTCGCCCACATGTGGACATGGAGTTCACCCTGGGCGAGTTGACCGGCTAACTCGGGCTGGAGACCAACTCTTCGCCGCGGATGCGCTGGGAGATCACCGCGGTGATCCCGTCACCTTGCATGGTCACCCCGTACAGCGCGTCGGCGACCTCCATGGTCGGCTTCTGGTGGGTGATCACGATCAGCTGCGAACGGGCCCGCAGCATCTCGAACAGCGCCAGCAGCCGACGCAGGTTGGTGTCGTCCAGGGCGGCCTCGACCTCGTCCATGATGTAGAACGGCGACGGGCGGGCCCGGAAGATCGCGACCAGCATGGCGATCGCGGTCAGCGACTTCTCCCCGCCGGACAGCAGCGACAGCCGCTTGACCTTCTTGCCGGGCGGGCGGGCTTCGACATCGACTCCGGTGGTCAGCATGTCGCTCGGGTCGGTCAGCAGCAACCGGCCCTCCCCGCCGGGGAACAGCGCCGCGAACACCTCGCGGAATTCGCGCTCGACGTCGGCGTAGGCGTCGGTGAACACCTGCAGGATGCGAGCGTCGACGTCGGAGACCACGTCAAGCAGGTCCTTGCGGGCCGCCTTGACGTCTTCGAGCTGGGTCGACAAGAAGTTGTAGCGCTCTTCGAGTGCCGCGAACTCCTCCAGGGCAAGCGGGTTGACCCGGCCCAGTTCGGCCAGTTCACGCTCCGCGCGCTTGGCCCGGCGCTCCTGGGTGGGCCGGTCGAACGGCATGGGGGCCGGGGCGGTGACCTGCTCGCCGCGTTCGCGGGCCTGCTCGAACTCGGCCATCTCGAGTTCGGTCGGCGGCAGCGGAACGTCGGGACCGTACTCGGCGATCAGATCCTGCGAGCTCATCCCGAACTGTTCGAGCACCATCTGCTCGAGTTGCTCGATGCGCAGTGCGGCTTGCGCCTTGGCGACCTCGTCACGGTGCAGCGACTCGGTGAGCGCGGTGATGCGAGTGCTCAGCGAGTTGACCTCGTCGCGGACGGCGGCCATCGCGGCGGCCCGCTGCTGGCGTTCGCCGGCCAGCCCGTCCCGGAT
>NZ_QMEX01000132.1 GCF_003284925.1 Mycolicibacter senuensis | reverse complement strand
CGGTCGGCGGTGGCGCTGGTCGACGTGGCGCACTGGGCCAGTGAATACCCGTGGTGCGCGCAGGCGGCCGACGTGCTCCGGTCGCACTTCGGTGCTGCCCTGCCGGTGCGCGTCAGCGCGTTGCGCACCGACCCCTGGAATCTCGCGCTCGAAGGAGACCGGCGATGAAGGCTGAAGTGGCACAGCAACGTTCGCTTCTGGAGCTCGCCGAGCTCGACGCCGAGCTGGCCCGGATCGCACATCGGGCCGGTCATCTTCCCGAGCAGCAGGAGCATGAGCGCATCCAGGCCGATCACACCGCCGCCGCCGACCGGCTGGCCGCACTGGAACTGGCGCTGGAGGACCTGGACGCCCAGGCCGCCCGATTCGAGTCCGAGATCGACGCGGTGCGCCAGCGCGCAGACCGCGACCGCGCGTTGCTGGACTCCGGGCAGACCAGCGCCAAGCAGGTCGCCGACCTGCAGCACGAGCTGGAGACACTGCAGCGGCGTCAGGCCAGCCTGGAGGATTCGCTGCTGGAACTGCTGGAACAGCGTGAGCAACTGCAGGCGCAGGCGACCGCCGAAACCGGTGTGGTCGACGAGCTGGCCACCGAGCTGGCCCGGGCGGAGCAGAGCCTGCAGACCGCGTCGGCTGAGCTCGAGACGACTCGTGCCCAGCGCGCGGCGACCCGTGCGGAGCTGGCCGGCACGATCGGCGGTGAGCTGCTCGCGCTCTACGAGCGGCAGCGGGCCTCCGGCGGCGTCGGGGCGGGACCGCTGCGGGGCGGCCAGTGCGGGGCCTGCCGGATCGAGATCGACCGCGGCGAGCTGGCCCGGATCTCGGCGGCCCAGCCCGAGGAGGTGCTGCGGTGCCCGGAGTGCAGCGCGATCCTGCTGCGGGTCAAGGACTTTGGATAGTGCGCCGCGGATGAGGGTCGTGGGATGAAGGTTGTAGTCGAAGCCGACGGCGGATCGCGCGGCAACCCGGGCCCCGCCGGCTACGGCTCGGTGGTGTGGTCGGCGGATCGCGCCGAGGTGCTCGCCGAGATCAAGGAGTCGATCGGCGTGGCCACCAACAACGTGGCCGAATACCGCGGCCTGGTCGCGGGACTGACCGAGGCGGCACGGTTGGGCGCCGCCGAGGTCGCGGTATTCATGGACTCCAAGTTGGTGGTCGAACAGATGGCCGGCCGCTGGAAGGTCAAGCACCCGGATCTGATCCCGCTGCACACCCGCGCCCGCGAGCTGGCGGCCAAGTTCGACCACGTTCGCTACACCTGGATTCCGCGGGAGAAGAACTCCTACGCCGACCGGCTGGCGAATGAGGCGATGGACGCCGCCGCCAAGGGCACCGCCCCGGCCGTTGCGGAGCCGACGGCCGAGAATCCCGGGAAACCGGTGTCGGATAAGCCCACGGCGCCCGGCTGGACGGGCGCGACGGGGACCCCTACCAGGCTGTTGCTGCTGCGGCACGGGCAGACCGAATTGTCGGTGCAACGGCGCTACTCCGGGTGCGGCAATCCGGAACTGACCGACACGGGCCGGCGCCAGGCCGACGCGGCGGCGCGCTTCCTGGCGCAGCGCGGCGGCATTTCGGCGGTGATCAGTTCGCCACTGCAGCGCTGCCATGACACCGCCGCCGCCGCGGCGAAGCTGCTGCGACTGGACGTGGCCGTCGATGAGGACCTGATCGAGACCGACTTCGGCGCCTGGGAGGGCCTGACGTTCGCCGAGGCGGCCGCGCGCGATCCGGAACTGCACCGGCGGTGGCTGACCGACACCGCTACCGAGCCGCCTGGCGGGGAGAGTTTCGACGCGGTGCAGCGGCGGGTACGGCGCGCACGCGACCGGATCATCGCCGAGCACCCCGGCACGACCGTGCTGGTGGTGTCGCATGTGACGCCGATCAAAACGGTGCTGCGGCTGGCGCTGGACGCCGGTCCGGCCATCCTCTATCGGCTGCACCTGGACCTGGCGTCGTTGAGCATCGCCGAGTTCTTCGCTGACGGGCCCGCGTCGGTGCGGCTGGTGAATCAGACCGCCTACCTCTAGTCGCGGCGCGCGCTCAGTCGTGCAGGTGCACCCGCTCGCCGTGGGCGCCGAAGATCATGATCGCCTCGGCCGGCCGGTCGACCGCGACGAACCAGTGCGGGGTCCAGGTGGAGAATTCCACGGCCTCGCCCGGCCCGATCAGGAAGTCGTCGTCGCCGAGCACCAATCGCAGCCGGCCCGACAGCACGTACATCCACTCGTGTCCCTCGTGAACCGGTAACTCGGCCGGACGCCGACGCCGGACGTTGACCCGGATCTTGAAGGCGTGCAGGCCGCCGGCCGGACCGTGTCGGGTCAGCGGCCAGTAGGTGATGCCGTGGCGGGTCTGCGCGGCGCCCCGCACCCGCGGGTCGCGGTGTTCGGGGGCGCGCAGCAACTCGTCGGTGCTGACCGACAGCGCCTCGGCCAGCCGGGGCAGGTGATCCAGTGCCAGGCGCCGTTTGCCGGATTCGAGCCGGCTCAGCGTCGAGACGTCGATGCGGGCGCGCGTTGCCACGTCCTCGAGCGTCAGGCCTTGCTGAGTGCGGAGTTCCCGCAGCCGGCGACGCACCCGCAGGTCGACGCTGCCCTCGTCAGTTGCCGCCACGGCAAACCAGTTTGCCGTCCGATGCCGGCCGACGCAATCGGGCGCGGATCAGATGTACATCGCGGGATCGATGTAGGCCGTCGGGTCGACACCGGGCTCACGCTGGGTCTCGGCACGGGGCCGCACCACCGCCGGGATTCCGGTCGCGATCGAGTTCGCCGGTACATCACGGGTGATGACGGCATTGGCGCCCACCGCTGAGTCGTCTCCGATGCGTATCGGCCCGAGCACTTTGGCCCCGGCGCCGATGGTGACCCGGTCGCCAAGCGTGGGGTGGCGCTTGCCCCGCTTCATCGAGCGGCCGCCCAGTGTCACGCCGTGGTAGAGCATCACGTCGTCGCCGATCTCGGTGGTCTCGCCGATCACCACGCCCATCCCGTGGTCGATGAAGAACCGCCGGCCGATGGTCGCACCCGGGTGGATCTCGACCCCGGTCAGCAACCGGGTGAACTGGGCCAGCAGCCGTGCGACGCCACGCAATGCGGGCCGGGACCAAAGCCGGTGTGCCACACGGTGTGACCAGATGGCGTGCAGACCTGAATAGACCAAGGCGTTCTCCACGTTCCCACGCGCAGCCGGATCGTGGGCCCGGGCGTTCTGCAGGTCTTCGCGTACCGCCGATAGCAGGCTCATGAGGCGATTATTCCCTGATGTGCTCGAACAGCGGCGTCGAGATGTAGCGTTCGCCGAAGTCGGGGATGACCGTGACGATGAGTTTGCCGGCGTTCTCCGGGCGCTTGGCCAGTTCGATTGCGGCCCAGACGTTCGCACCCGCGGAGATCCCGCCGAGGATGCCTTCGTCGGTGCCGAGCAGGCGCGCGACCTCGAGGGCGTCTTCGAAGGTGGCATCGATGATCTCGTCGTAGACTTCCGGATCGAGCACCTCGGGCACGAAATTCGCTCCCAGCCCCTGGATCTTGTGCGGTCCGGGATCTCCACCGGTGAGGATCGGGGACTCCTTCGGTTCGACGCCGACGATCCTCACCCCGGGTTTGCGTTGCTTGAGCCCGTGACCCACCCCGGTCAGTGTTCCGCCGGTGCCGATCCCGGCGACGAAGATGTCGATTGCGCCGTTGGTGTCCGACCAGATCTCCTCGGCGGTCGTCCTCGCGTGGATCTCCGGGTTGGCGGGGTTGGCGAATTGATCGGCTGCCACCGCGTTGTCGGTGTCGGCGATGATCTGCTTCGCCTTGGCCACCGCGCCGGACATCCCCTCGGCGCCGGGGGTCAACACGATCTCGGCGCCGAACGCGCGAAGCATCACCCGGCGCTCGGTGGACATGGTGTCCGGCATGGTGAGGATCACCTTGTACCCGCGGGCCGCACCGACCATCGCCAGCGCGATGCCGGTGTTGCCGCTGGTGGCCTCGACGATGGTTCCGCCGGGCCGCAGCTCACCGGACCGCTCGGCGGCGTCGACGATCGCCACCCCGATGCGATCTTTGACACTGTGCGCCGGGTTGTAGAACTCCAGCTTGGCCAGCACCTCCGCGCCGAGGCCAGCGGTGAGCCGGTTGAGCCGGACGAGCGGTGTATGCCCGACCAGTTCGGTGACGTTGTCGTAGATCCTGCCCATAGGAGACCTTATCTCTCGCTGCTCGTCCGGTGCTGCGTCGTGGTCACACAAAACAGACCCCGTAAACGATGCTAGGAGCACGCTGCTTCGATGCGACGAATGGCCCGCCAGAACACCTCGATCTTCGCCTCGACGGCGGTGTGAACCGGTTCACATACTTGCCTAGATAGCAAAACAACTTGCCGCCTCCGGAGCGCCCCGGCACGCTCGGGTGCATGGCAGAGATCTGGGATTGCATTGTGGTGGGCGGCGGGGCGGCCGGGCTCAGCGCCGGCCTGGTGCTGGGCCGGGCCCGGCGCACGACCTTGCTGATCGACGCGGGGGAGCAGAGCAACCTGCCCGCCACCAGTATCGGCGGCCTGTTGGGTCACGACGGCCGCCCGCCGGCCGAGTTGTATGGGATCGGACGCCGCGAACTCGGGCGCTACGGGGTGCAGATCCGCTCCGGTTCGGTGGCCCGCGTCGAGGCCGGGGACGGCGAGTTCGTGCTGCACTTGGCCGATGCGGCCAGCGAACGGTGCCGCCGGGTGTTGCTGGCCACCGGGATGGCCTACCAGCCACCGGAGCTGCCCGGCCTGGCGCCGCTGTGGGGCCGGTCGGTCTTCCACTGTCCGTTCTGCCACGGCTGGGAGGTGGCCGATCAACCGCTGGCGGTGTTGGCCCGCGGTGAGAAAGCCGTGCACCTGGCGTTGCTGTTGCGGTGCTGGAGCGACGACATCGTGCTGCTGGCCGACGGTTCGGCCGACCTCGACGACGCGGGTCGCGCCCGGCTGGCGCGCGCCGGCATCCGGGTCGACGAGCGGCCGGTGGCGGCGCTGGATGCAGCTGACGGCGACTTGTCGGCGGTGGTGTTTGCTGATGGCAGCCGACTGCCGCGGCGCGGGCTGCTGGTGGCCACGAGCATGCAGCAGCGCGATCGGCTGGCGGCCCAACTGGGCGTGGACATCACCGCGCCGGGCCCGGCCACCCAAGACCCGATCGGCGTGGATCCGCTGTACCGCACCTCGGTTCCCGGGGTGTTCGCCGCAGGGGACCTGACCGGCGAGATGCCGCAGGTCGCCGTGGCGATCGCGGCGGGAGCGCGAGCCGCAGCCGCAGTGGTGCAGAGTCTGGCGCTCGGCGATGTCTGAACCGCAGCGCGACGCGCAGGAGTTCTGGGACGAGTTCTACGACGGCGAGGAGCGGATATGGAGCGGCCGGGTCAACGTCCAGCTCGCACAGATCGCCGCCGGCCTGGCGCCGGGGCGGGCGCTGGAGCTGGGCTGCGGCGAGGGCGCTGATGCGATCTGGTTGGCCGAAAAGGGTTGGCAGGTGCTCGCCGTCGACGTCTCCGCCAACGCGTTGGAACGGGCCCGGGCCGCAGCGCGGCGACGAGAAATGCTGCCGCACATTCGTTTCGAGCGTCACGACCTGTCCGACAGCTTTCCGGCCGGCCGGTTCGACCTGGTGTCGGCCCAGTTCCTGCACTCCCCGGCGCGGCTGGAACGTGAGACGGTGCTGCGCCGGGCCGCCGCGGCGGTGGCGGTGGGTGGCCGGTTGCTGATCGTCGACCACGGTGCCGCGCCGCCGTGGGCCGACGAACAGGCCCACGCACACCATTTCGACACGGTGGCGGAGGTGCTGGCGGGGCTTGGCCTCGACGATGCGCGGTGGGAGCGGCTGCGGGTGGGCACCGCCGAGCGCGCCGCCGTCGGGCCCGACGGTCAGACCGCCACGCTGACCGACAACGTGATCCTGCTGCGGCGCCGCTGAAGCGCTGTCGCTCGCGCGGTGTTCTTCAAGCGGCGTCGTGAAAGATCAGCCCGAGGGTGTAGCGCTCGCCGGAGCGGACCGTCGAAACGCCGTGGCGCACCGGTGACGCCGACCAGCCCCTGGTGGAGCGCACCGGCCGGTCGCGGGTGGTGAACAGGTAACCGTGTCCGTGCGGCAACTGGGTGGCGGTGCCGCGGGACTGGGCGCGCGGCCGCTGTTCGACCAGCAGGAACTCCCCGCCGGTGTAGTCGGTGTCCGGGTCGCTGAGATTGATCACCACCTGCAGCGGAAACACCAACTCGCCGTACAGGTCCCGGTGCAGTGCATTCCAGTCACCGGGACCGTAGCGCAACATCAGCGCGGTGCATTTGGTCTGCCCACTGCGGTGACAATGATCCAGCCATTCGTCGAAGTCGTCGGGCCAGGGGGCGTCTCGCCGCAGCCGCGCCGCCCAGTTCCGCGCGATCGGCAGCAGGTGTGGATACAGCGCCCGTTTGAGGGGATCGATGGGGTCCGGTGCCGGCGCGGCGAAGTACCGGTATTGCCCGGATCCGTAACGCTGCCGCTGCATGTCGACGGTGGCGCGGAAGCGTTCGTCATCGCGGTAGACCCGGCGTAGCCGGGCGGCCTCCGACGCCGTCAGCAGCCGGGGCAGCAGCGCGCCGCCGACCTCGTCGAGTTCGGCGGCGATGGCCTCCCAGTCGCCGGCGTCCACCCGGTTGCGCCACGGTGTCGTCGTCATCACCGCAAAGCCTAAGCCCGCCCGGCTCGGCGGCGGGGCGCTGCGGGTGGCCCAGCGGACGGGTTGCCGGTACGGTGAGCAGCGCGGACGAGTTGGCCGGGCGGCCGCGGCTCGCGTGAGCGGGTCGAGGAAAGTCCGGACTTCACAGAGCAGGGTGATTGCTAACAGCAATCCGAGGTGACTCGCGGGATAGTGCCACAGAAAACAGACCGCCACCTTTGGTGGTAAGGGTGAAACGGTGCGGTAAGAGCGCACCAGCGTGCCGGGTGACCGGTACGGCTTGGTAAACCCCACCCGAAGCAAGGCCAAGAAGACCGCACTTCGTGCGGTCGCGCAGGTGTTCGAGGGCTGCTCGCCCGAATCTGCGGGTAGGCCGCTCGAGGTACCCGGCGACGGAGTGCCCAGATGGATGGTCGCCGCCGCACCGCGCCCGCGGTGCGGAACAGAATCCGGCTTACAGGCCAACTCGTCCGCCCACGCAGATTTACCAGGTAATGCACTGCTGAAGGCGGGCGTCGCTACGCAGACGCTACGCACGGCAGCATGTGATCTCGGGCGATGAAACGTTCCCGGAGGTCAGGCGTCGAGGACCAGTGGCACCGGGCAGGCGTGCTCCTACGGGCGCTCAGGGGCACCCCCGAGGGTGGGTCAGCCTGATCGGACCAAGGGATGCGAACTACGTCGCCTCGCCATGGACTATCCGCGCGATTTGCTCAAAGGCCCTCTGTTGCTTTTCGAGTCGAGCTTGGCGCTCAGCCGGGTCTGGCGTCCATAGCGCTTGCTTGCTTGGGTGAATGCTTTCGACAATCACCAGGCCCCGGTCAGCGTCCAAGGATGGGCGCAGCTTCTTGACGTGCCGCCACACGCTTATCGCTGCCCCGCCCTGCAACAGCACTACTTCCAAAGTCTCGACCATGTCAATGAGCTCGCATAGAACCTTCGCTCCGGCTTTCTTTTCTTGGGCATTCGGAGCGCGGTCGATGAACCACGGGTAGGCGTTCCACGGCAGTACCCAACTGGGCGGAATTCCCTGGGCCTCAAAGAGCTTGCATTGGGCTTCGGCTGTTGCATCGTCGTTCTCGATACACAGGAATCCCGAGCCGCTACCCTCCCGTGTGGCTTTTCCGGGGTCACTCAAGACGCTGAGGATCTTGGCGTCCACACCGCCGTGGATAGGAGCCACCTTCGGTGGCCGACCCTGCCCGCCCTGGTCAGTCAGCTGTTCAACGAAGGCATTGATCGGTTCGATATGCGGGGCCGATTGCTGATCGATCTGGCTAGCTTTGAATTCTGCATCGCGCATCCGGCGGACCATGCAGGCAGGCTAGCCGACCTCTTGGGCAAGAACTCGGTAAACAGTCGCGCGGCTCACACCGAGGGCTGCTGCGATGGTCGTCGCTGATTCCCCGCTGGCGTGCATCCGTTGTGCGAGCGCGGCCTTCTGGGCGTCGAGCGCCTTGGGGCGTCCGATGGCCTGCCCGCGTGCTCGACGTGCTTCACGGGCGGCCGCACGTCGCTCACGGCCAAGTTCCAACTCCAGTTCGGCCAAGCTCGCAAGACACCCGCGACCATGCGGCCGGCAGCGTTGGAGGTGTCAATACCTTAGATTTGAGACCAGGAGGTGGGCGCTCAGGTCCCAGGTCAACCGCGTGAACGTGCTATTAGTAAGTGACACATGGCCAAACAGAATGCGCTACCGCCGCTCATGCCAGAGCAGGTCATCGAACTGCAAGATGAGCTGTTGGCCAACGCTGATCGGCTTTTGACCGCTGCGCTGGAAATGCTGGAGAGCGGCAATTTGGGACTAGCGCGGTCGCTCGCGATCCTGGGCTTGGAGGAATCTGGTAAGGCAATCGCCATCCATCAGCGGCGTCGCGATATCGCCTACGAGGTTGAGGGTGCGCCGTTTGTCGATGCGGGCCTGCGGAAGCTCTGGGCCAACCATCAGAGCAAACTCAAATTGGCCTACGAATTCCTTGTCGATGAAGAGTATCGGTTCGCGACAGAGCCGCCCGACCATGAGGCAATCCGCGAGTGGCTTGGTGAAGTCAAATCGTGGACGCGAGAGCACAACTTGCTCAAACAACGCGGGTTCTACGTCGACGTTGATGCCAACGAAGGCATCCAAACCCCGGAGGCGGCTGCTGACGAGCATTCGTTGCGGGAGGTGATTGGTCACATCCACCAGATCGGATGGCAGCTAAGGCTAGGTGAACACATCGTCGCAACACAGCAGGAGCAGTCTGTGCAAGCGGTTCCCCCAGCGTCGGAGGAGGAAATCGCCCGTTTCCGCGATTTGTTATCCGGAGTCGACGTGGTTCCTGCATCACAGGTGGACAGAATGTGCGAGGAGCTGCGCGCAGGAAAGCCAGCCGGTGTGTTGAACAACGACGCTTATCGTCTGCGGTTCCCCGAGCCTGGCGCGAACCCGTTTGCCAATCTTGGGAGGCGGGGCTACGAAGCCGAAACGCGTGAGCTGATGAGACTCGCCGATCAGTTGGGCCTAAACGACGGCGCTGACGACGGAGGTTGATCTGGCGGGACGCCTATCGGCGTCTGGGGGCGGCGAAGATGGCGCTGCCGGTGGTCGTTCTGGCGCGCCGAGGAGGGGGTGTCCCGGCAGCTCCACCACGACGCACTCCCGGTCTCGCTGCGCGGCATTTTCGCTGCGACCTTTAGACAGCCGCAACCTAAGTTCTGACGCGACAGGGGACTCCGACAAAGCGCTGATTGCTAGATGCTGGGCCATCGACAAATTCAAATGACAGCTATGTCATTTCAAAGGTACGCTTGGTTCGCGTACGCACGAGGGGATTTGGCGCGATGAAGGTTGAACAACTGTTCGTTCACACACTGATCGACATGGATCGGAAGCTTAGGGACAA
>NZ_QMEX01000131.1 GCF_003284925.1 Mycolicibacter senuensis | reverse complement strand
GCGCGGCCGGCGCGTTCGGCCGTCCGGGCGGTGCACCCAAGCGGGGACGCAAGTCGAAGCGGGCGAAACGCGCCGAGTACGAGAACATGCAGGCGCCGGTCGTCGGCGGCGTGCGGTTGCCGCACGGCAACGGCGAGACCATCCGGCTGGCCCGCGGTGCGTCGCTGAGCGATTTCGCCGAGAAGATCGACGCCAACCCGGCCGCGCTGGTGCAGGCGCTGTTCAACCTCGGTGAGATGGTCACCGCCACCCAGTCGGTCGGCGACGAGACCCTCGAGCTGCTCGGCAGCGAGATGAACTTCGTGGTGCAGGTCGTCTCGCCCGAGGACGAGGACCGCGAACTGCTGGAGTCCTTCGACCTCTCCTACGGCGAAGACTCGGGCGACGAGGAGGACCTGCAGAGCCGCCCGCCGGTGGTGACGGTGATGGGTCACGTCGACCACGGCAAGACCCGGCTGCTGGACACCATCCGCAAGGCCAATGTGCGCGAAGCCGAGGCCGGCGGCATCACCCAGCACATCGGTGCCTACCAGGTGGCCGTCGACTTCGACGGCTCCGAGCGGTTGATCACCTTCATCGACACCCCGGGCCACGAAGCGTTCACCGCCATGCGCGCCCGCGGTGCCAAGGCCACCGACATCGCCATCCTGGTGGTGGCCGCCGACGACGGTGTGATGCCGCAGACGGTGGAGGCGATCAACCACGCCCAGGCCGCCGATGTGCCGATCGTGGTGGCGGTCAACAAGATCGACAAGGAGGGCGCCGACCCGGCCAAGATCCGTGGCCAGCTCACCGAATACGGTTTGGTGCCAGAGGAGTTCGGCGGTGAGACGCTGTTCGTCGATATCTCCGCCAAGCAGGGCACCAACATCGAGGCCCTGGAGGAGGCGGTGCTGCTGACCGCCGACGCCGCCCTGGACCTGCGGGCCAACCCCGACATGGAAGCCCAGGGTGTGGCGATCGAGGCGCACCTGGACCGCGGTCGCGGTCCGGTCGCCACCGTGCTGATCCAGCGCGGCACGCTGCGGGTCGGTGACTCGATCGTCGCCGGCGACGCCTACGGCCGGGTCCGGCGGATGGTCGACGAGCACGGCGACGACGTTGAGGAGGCGCTGCCCTCGCGGCCCGTCCAGGTCATCGGGTTCACCTCGGTGCCCGGCGCCGGTGACAACCTGCTGGTCGTCGACGAGGACCGGATCGCCCGCCAGATCGCCGACAAGCGCAACGCCCGCAAGCGCAATGCGCTGGCGGCCCGGTCGCGCAAGCGGATCTCGCTGGAGGACCTGGACTCGGCGCTGAAGGAAACCAGTCAGCTGAACCTGATCCTCAAGGGCGACAACGCCGGTACCGTCGAGGCGCTGGAAGAGGCCCTGATGGGCATCCAGATCGACGACGAGGTGCAGCTGCGGGTGATCGACCGCGGTGTCGGTGGCATCACCGAGACCAACGTCAACCTGGCATCGGCGTCGGACGCGATCATCATCGGGTTCAACGTGCGCGCCGAGGGCAAGGCCACCGAGCTGGCCAACCGCGACGGTGTGGAGATCCGGTACTACTCGATCATCTACCAGGCGATCGAGGAGATCGAGAGCGCGCTCAAGGGCATGCTCAAGCCTGTATTCGAGGAGAAGGAGCTGGGGCGCGCCGAGATCCGCGCGATCTTCCGATCCTCGAAGGTCGGCAACATCGCCGGTTGCCTGGTCACCTCCGGCGTCATGCGCCGCAACGCCAAGGCCCGGCTGCTGCGCGACTCGGTCGTGGTCGCCGAGAACCTCACGGTCTCCTCGCTGCGCCGGGAGAAGGACGATGTCACCGAGGTCCGCGACGGCTACGAATGTGGTCTGACGCTGACCTACAGCGACATCAAGGAAGGCGACGTCATCGAGACCTACGAGCTCGTAGAGAAGGCACGGACCTAGCCATGGCTGACCCGGCACGCGCGCGCCGGCTGGCCAAGCGGATCTCCGCGATCGTCGCCTCGGCGATCGAGTACGAGATCAAGGATCCGCGGCTGGCCGGGGTCACGATCACCGATGCCAAGGTGACCGCCGACCTGCACGACGCCACGCTGTACTACACGGTGCTGGGCCGCTCCCTGGACGAGGACCCCGACTACGATGGCGCGGCCGCCGCACTGGACGGGGCCAAGGGCGTGTTGCGCTCCAAGGTCGGCGCCGGGACCGGAGTGCGTTTCACCCCGACCCTGACCTTCGTTCGCGACACCGTGCCCGACGCCGCACACCGGATGTCGGAGTTGCTGGCTGCAGCCCAGGCAGCCGACGCGGACCTGGCCCGGATACGGGAAGGCAAGCAGCCGGTCGGGGACCCCAACCCCTACCGGGAGGCGCCCGGCCGATCGGGCGCCGAAGACAGCGGTCACGGTGAGCGATCCGGCGACTGAGCCGCCGGTGAGGGGTCGGCGTATCGACGCCGCCGGGGCCGTGGCGCTGCTGGCGGGCGCGAACACGCTGGCGGTGATCTGCCATGTGCATCCCGATGCCGACACGATCGGTGCCGCGCTGGCGCTCGCGATGGTCCTCCGACGGCGCGGCAAGCAGGTCCAGGTCTGTTTCGCCCGTCCTGCTTGTCCGTCGGAGCTGCCGCAGTCGCTGCAATCGCTGCCGGGCGGCGAGCTGCTGGTCAGTCCGGAGGCGCTACGCGCCGACGCCGACCTGGTGGTGACGGTGGACGTCTCGAGCGCCGATCGGCTCGGTGCCCTGCAGCAGCTGGCAGCCGCTTGCCCCGAGCTGCTGGTGGTCGACCATCATGTCTCCAATCAGCTGTTCGGCACGGCGAATTTCGTTGATCCGTCAGCGGATTCGACGACGATGCTGGTGGCCGAGCTGATCGACGCTTGGGGCGAACCGATCGACACGGACGTGGCGCATTGCCTCTATGCCGGGCTGGCCACCGACACCGGCTCGTTTCGGTGGGCCACTGCCCGCGCCTACCGGCTGGCGGCCCGGCTGGTGGGCGCCGGGGTGGACAACGCGGCGATCACCCGCACCGTGATGGACACCCACCCGTTCGACTGGTTGAGGTTGCTGTCGCGGGTGTTGGCCGACGCCCGGCTGCTGCCCGACGCGGTGCGTGGGCGCGGGCTGGTCTATGCCGTGGTCGACAACGCCGAGTGGACCGCCGCGCGGCCCGAAGAGGTGGAGAGCATCGTCGACATCGTGCGGACCACCCAGCAGGCCGAGGTGGCCGCGGTGTTCAAGGAGGTCGAGCCGGGCTGCTGGGCGGTGTCGATGCGCGCCAAGTCGGCGGTCGACCTCAGCGCCGTCGCCGTTTCGTTCGGCGGTGGCGGGCATCGGCTGGCCGCCGGGTACACGGCCACCGGCGGAGCGCAGGACGTGGTCGCCGCCCTGGTCGCCGCGCTGGACTGATGATCGAGGGCACGCCGGCGGGCGCCCGCCAGATCACGGCGCTGGCACTGCCGGCGCTGGTGGTGCTGGCCGCCGAGCCGCTGTATCTACTGTTCGACACCGCGGTGGTGGGCCGGCTGGGCGCGCTGGGCCTGGCCGGGCTGGCCATCGGCGGGCTGATCCTGGGGCTGCTGGCCTCGCAGGCCACCTTCTTGTCCTACGGAACCACCGCGCGCTCGGCACGTCACTACGGTGCCGGCGACCGCGCCGCAGCGGTCGCCGAGGGGGTCCAGGCGACCTGGCTGGCACTGGGTCTGGGAACAGTGATCGTGGTCGTGGTGCAGGCCGCGGCGGTACCGCTGGTATCGGCCATTGCCGGCCGCGACGACATCGCCGCGGCCGCTTGCGGGTGGCTGCGGATCGCGATCCTGGGCGCCCCGGCGATCCTGGTGTCGCTGGCCGGCAACGGCTGGCTGCGCGGCGTGCAGGACACCGTGCGACCGCCCCGCTACGTGGTTGCCGGTTTTGCGCTTTCGGCGTTGCTGTGCCCGCTGCTGGTCTACGGCGGCCTCGGTATGCCGCGCTGGGGACTGCCCGGGTCGGCGGTGGCCAACTGTGCCGGCCAGTGGCTCGCCGCGCTGCTGTTCCTGCGTGCTCTGCGCTCCGAGCGGATCCCACTGCGGATCGACGGCCCGGTGCTGCGGGCGCAGGTGTTGATGGGTCGCGACCTGATCGTGCGCTCGCTGGCCTTCCAGGCCTGTTTCGTATCGGCTGCCGCGGTCGCGGCGCGATTCGGGGCCGCAGCGCTGGCCGCCCATCAGATCGTGCTGCAGCTGTGGACGTTTCTGGCGTTGGTGCTCGATTCACTGGCCATCGCCGCGCAGGCGCTGGTGGGCGCGGCCCTGGGCGCCGGTGCGGCCGGGCACGCCAGATCGGTGGCCGCCCGGGTGACGGTGTTCTCGGCGGTCGCCGCCGCGGTGCTGGCAGCGTTGCTCGCCGCCGGGTCCACGGTGCTGCCGGGAGTGTTCACCGATGATGCCGCGGTGCTGGCGTCGGTCGCGGTGCCGTGGTGGTTCCTGGTAGCCCAATTGCCCATCGCCGGAGTGGTTTTCGCCCTAGACGGGGTGTTGCTGGGGGCCGGTGACGCCGCGTTCATGCGCACGGCAACCGTGATCAGCGCGCTGGCCGGCTTCCTGCCGCTGACCTGGCTGTCACTGATGCTGGACTGGGGACTGGCCGGCATCTGGTCGGGGCTGACCACATTCATCGTGCTGCGCCTGGTGTTCGTCGGGTGGCGGGCGCTTTCGGGACGATGGACGCGGGCCGGCCGGCCGTAGGATCGGCGGGCATGAGCGGTGAACGGGATCGGATGCTCAGCGGGGCGCTGTACCGCCCGGACGACCCCGGGCTGGTCGCCGACCGGCAGGCATGTCAGCGCTTGGTGACCGCGTTCAACGACACCTGCGCGGGCGAGGAAGACCGCCGCCGGGAGCTGTTGGGCGAACTGCTCGGATCTGTCGGGGAAGCGTCGGTCATCATGCCGCGATTCTGTTGCGACTACGGCAGCCACATCAACATCGGGGCCAACTGCTTCATCAACTACGACGCGATCCTGCTCGACTGCGCGCCCATCACCATCGGTGACCACGTGTCCATCGGCCCGCGCGCCCAACTGGTCACGGCGCTGCACCCGATCGACGACATCGCCGCCCGGCGGGCCGGCTGGGAGTCGGCGGCGCCGATCACGATCGGCGACAACGTCTGGTTGGCGGCCGGCGTCATCGTCTGTCCGGGGGTGACGATCGGGGCCGATACCGTCATCGGCGCCGGCAGCGTGGTGACCCGCGACATCCCGGCGGGTGCGTTCGCTGCCGGGAATCCCTGCCGGGTCATCCGCGCGATCAGGTAGGCCGTCGCGGGCCGGCCGCGGACCGCGTTCCGGCACGGCAGGCAGTCGTCCACCACGGCATTACAAATAAGCCTATGACTGTCCAAACTATGTAAAAAATTTGCGTTGGCTATCTATACATCTAGGTTACTGGCGAGTAGCGTTTCGCCCGTTGTTAACGGTGACACACGCCGTGTCCAGCACGACGTGGGTCACCGACCCCTCGAAACGCAGCAGAAAAGGACACACACGCAGATGATGCATTATCGGTTGATTGCCGCCGGTCTAGCGGCCGGCGGCGGGCTGGTGACCGCGGCGTTCCTGCAGGCGGCGGTCGCGATGGCCGGCCCCGACGCGGACGGTGTGGCACCCAGCGCCACCGGCGCCGACGCCTTCACCATCGGCGACTTCACGTTCGACCCGTTCACCGGAAGCGGCTCCTCGGCGGCTGAGGGCTTCTCCCTTGTTCACCCGCTCACCGGGTCGGCGCCGCTGCTGACGCTCGGTGGTGGCAGCCCGGGGGGACTGCTGCCCACCGCGCCGCAGAGTTTCGACGTCTTCGGGACAGACGGCACCAATCTGGGGAGCATCGACTCCAGCGTGGTCGTGACGAACCTGGCCGGCTTCACCAACACCGAGTTCACCGTCACCGACGTCACGGCGGCAGACGGATCGACGGCGGATCTGCCCGTCGAGGGCTCGGTCTACGACGTCTTCAACTTCGGTGGCGGCTTCGCGAACGTCTACGTCGCCACCCCGGGCGAGAACGGAACCGTCACCGACACCTTCGTGACGCCGTTTGGCAGCATGGACCTGAGTTCGGTGTTCGCCGGTATCAACGCGGCCGACCCGCTGCAGCCCGGTGACGCGTTCGCCGCGCTACAGGCCGGGGCGTCCGGCGGTGGCGAGGATGCCTTCGCCATCGGCGGTCTGACCCTGGACCCCTTCACCGGAACCGGTGACTCGGCACAGGAGGGTTTCGCCGCGATCAACGCGCTCGGCGGCGCGGGGCCCTTCCTGGCCATCGGCGGCGCATCGCTGGGTGACCCCAGCCAACATGGCAGCGGTCTCGCCTCGCAGGACTTCGACGTCTACAGCGGTACCGGCGACGACGCCACCCAGATCGGCACCATCAACACCGCGGTGGATGTCACCAACCTGTTAGGCATGACCAACACCCAGTTGGTCGTCACCGACGGCTCGGAGACCGGTGACGGACTGCCGGCAGCGGGAACGATCTACGACGCGTTCAACTTCGGCGGCGGTTTCGCCAACGTCTACGTCGCCACGCCGGGCGAGGACGGCACCATCACCGACACCTTCGTGACGCCGTTCGGAAGCATGGACCTGAGCTCGCTGTTCGCCGGTATGGGCGACGGGATCAGCCTGGACCCGGGGGCGGCGTTCGGCGCGCTGAGTGACAGCGCCGTGGGTGAGGACGCCTTCACCATCGGGGGTACCACCTTCGACCCGTTCACCGGATCCGGGGACGACACCACCGCGGGCTTCGCGCCGGTCTTCCAGACGGTCGGCGCGCTGCCACTGCTCAACATCGGCGGTGGCACGCCGGGCCTCGATCTGGGCGGTACGTTCTTCCCGCTCCCGATCACGTCGCAGGATTTCAACATCTATGACGGGACCGAGCTGCTCGGCACCGCGCACGCCCAGGAGACCGTCACCCAGCTGTTGGGCCTGACCACCACGGAGTTCGTCATCGACGGTGTCACGCCCGGCGATGGTGACGCCGCGGACCTGCCGGAGCTGGGTTCGGTGTACAGCGTGCTGAACCTCGGTGGTGGCTTCGCCAATGTCTACTCGGCCATTCCGGGTCTGGACGGTGCCGACAGCACTGTCACCGACACCTTCGTGACCCCGTTCGGCGACTTCGACCTGAGCTCGTTGTTCGGTGGCTTCGACGCCTCGGCGCTGATGGACCCGGGCGACGCGTTCCTGGGGCTCGACTTCTAGCAGTTCGCCTCGACTGACACGTCCCGGGCGGTATGGCGACACCGCCCGGGACGTGTCTTGTCAATGCAGTTGCGCCCGCCCGCGTTTCAGCACCGCCGCCCGGTTGGCGGCGACGTCCGCGGAGCTCACCGTTTGCAGCCACTGCTTGGCGGCCATCGCCTCGATCCACAGCCCGGTGGCGGTCTGCGACTCGTCGATGCGGTGGTAGGCGGCCAGCAAGGCGCGCACCGCGGCCTGGTTGTTGCCGACGATCGACGCCGCCACCCCGCGAGCCGTGTCCAGCAGCTCGGCGTGCGGCACCACCTGCGTGACCAAGCCGGCCCGTAGTGCATCGGCGGCGCTCAGGTAATCGCCGGTCAGGCTCATCCGGCGGGCCAAGCCCACCCCGACGCGTTGCGGCAGCCGTACGCTCAGCCCCCAGCTGGGCATCAGCCCGACCCGGGCATGGGTATCGGCGAAGCGAGCCTGCTCCGAGGCGATAAGAAGGTCGCAGTACAGCGCCAACTCCAGCCCGCCCGTCACCGCGGCCCCGTTGATCGCCCCGATCACCGGTTTGGTCAGCGGTGGCCACTGCGGTGAGATATCCGGCAGCGCAGTCGAATCGGAATCGCCGAACTCCTTGAGATCCAGGCCGGCGCAGAACACCGGATCGGCGCCGGTCAGGATCATCACGTCGACGCCGTCGTCGGCGTCGGCCTCGGCCAGGGCGCTGAAGACCGCGTCACGCAACGCGCGGGAGAGCGCATTGCGGGCCTGCGGACGGTTGAGTGTCAGGGTACGGATGCGGTCTTGCGTCTGGACCAGCAGCATGTCGTCGCTCACCGGTTCACCGTAGCCCCGACTACGCTGGGCGGAATGCAGGCCCTGAAGGAGTGGAGTGCCGTCGTCGCGGCGCTGCTGGGCGGCCGGCAACGAATCCTGCTGCGCAAGGGCGGCATCCACGAAAAGCGGTTCGAGGTCGCCGCTGACGAATTCCTGTTGTTCCCGACGGCGGTGCACAGTCACGCCGAGCGGGTCCGCCCCGAACACCGTGACCTGTTGACCGCGGCGGTCGGCGACTCCACCGGCGGCCAGGTGCTGGTGCGGGCCGCGGCGAAAGTGGTCGCGAGGTTGCCCGTTGAGCGCCCAGAAGCCCTCGAGGACATCTCCGACCTGCATATCTGGACCGCCGAGTCGGTGCGCGCCGATCGGCTGGATTTCCGGCCCAGACACCGGCTGACGGCGCTGGTGGTCCAGGTGTTTCCGCTGACCGCACCGGTGCGGTTGGCGCGCAGCCCCGACTATGCCGGCTGCAACAGTTGGGTGCGGCTACCGATCGCCGACCCTGAGCTGGGCGACCCGGTGCTCACCACCGAACAGCTCGAGGCGGTGACCGCCCGGGTCCGCGACACCGTGGGCTGACAAGTCCACCGGATCGTGCGCGCTGTGTGTGCGGGCGTTCGCCGACCAGTCCTCGCCGATGCTCACCCCTGCCCGGTCGCGCTCGACCAGTGCCAGCACCAACCGGCCGTCGGGGTCCAGCCCGCTGGCGGCCAGCCGCCCGGCGCGCAGGTGCCTAGCGCCGGGACCGCAGGGTGCGGATGATCTGAGCCGACAGGTCGGGGTCGGCCAGCAGTTGGTCGATGAGAGCGGTCATGACCTCCTGCCCGGTGATGCGGGCGCAGCCCACCCGGTCGGCGGCGTCCCGCTGCCAGAGATCGAGCCCGCGGTGCTGGGCCGGCGACAGGTCGACGGTGCGACGGGTGCGGGTCTGACGCAGCGGGATCGGCTCGGTCGGCTTCATGCCGGTTTCGCGTGCCGGCGACCAGTCGGGTGCCTGGACGCCGAGACCGCGATTGTCGAGGGGGTCGCTGGCAGCGCTCATCATGTGGACCTTTGTCTCTGGTAGGGCCTCACTCTGATACTGACGCCAGACTAGCCCGCCTGCCGCGCAAGCGTCGGGGAGCGGTCGGATCGGTGGTTGCACTGGTTTATCACCGCGCGAATTCGGTCGCCATCTATCGCGGTCAGGAAGCAATTAGTAGAGGTCATTGCAAAGCGTGATCAGAAACCTATAGCCGGGGGTGAAGTCATTAAATACGGGCATGCGTGAATCAGTGGCTCAGTAGATCAGTAGATCAGGTATTACCTGCATATAAGCTGTTTCACCTCCCTCGGCAGCGCCAACGAAACGGTTATCTGCCGCGGCGTAGAAAATGTCTTCTTGCCATTGTTTCGAGGCTTGACGCGGTGCTAGCGTCGCAATATAAGGAAAAGTAATCCGGAGAGGCCTCGAATGAGGAGGGTGAAATGTCGATATCCACGAATTCATGCCGCCGCCTGGCGGCCGGTGCGATCGGCGCCGCCACGGTCGCCGGCGCACTGCTCGTCGGCGGTGCAGCGTCGGCGCAGGCCGCCCCGGGTATGGTCGGCGACCCGCCCGCCACGGTCCAGGTCGAGCGCGCGAATCCGATCACGGCCGTAAGCGGGTTGGCCACCGATCGTGTGCCGACGAACTTCGCCGCCGGCCGGCAATCCGGGCCGATGCCGCAGTGGTGGGGCCACCACTGGTGGCATCACCATCACCACTGGTGGCATCGCTGGTGGTGGTGGTGGTGACCGCGATGCGGGCCTCGCGCAATGCTGACGGCGGGCGGCGCGGCGCCGCC
>NZ_QMEX01000130.1 GCF_003284925.1 Mycolicibacter senuensis | reverse complement strand
GACCGCGCGTCGAACCTGCGCGGGTCGGGCCGCGACCAGCAGGGATCACGCACTGATCACCCCGGCGTAGGGTCACTGGAATGCCTTTGATGCGAAGTGACGACGACAGCTGGGACATCACCACGAGTGTCGGTTCGACCGCCTTGTTCGTGGCCACCGCGAGGGCCTTGGAAGCCCGCAAGCCCGATCCGTTGGTGGTCGACCCCTATGCCGAGTTGTTCTGTCGGGCTTCCGGCGGCGACTGGGAAGCGGTGATCGCGGGCAATCTGCCCGACCACGAGCTGCTCAGTAGCGACTTCGGCGAGCACTTCGTCAACTATCAAGGCGCCCGCACCCGCTACTTCGACGACTACTTCCGCCGCGTCGCCGAGGCCGGTGTGCGGCAGGTGGTGATCTTGGCGGCCGGGCTGGACTCCCGCGGCTACCGATTGGACTGGCCGGACCAGACGACCATCTTCGAGTTGGACCAGCCGCAGGTGCTGGCCTTCAAGGGTTACGTGCTCTCGCAGCGCGGTATCCGGCCCGGCGCACAGCGGCGCGAGGTCGCCGTGGATCTGCGGGAGGACTGGCCGCAAGCGCTCTGCGACGCCGGCTTCGACCCGGCCCGGCCCTCGGCGTGGCTCGCCGAGGGGCTGTTGATCTACCTTCCGGCCGACGCACAGGAACAGCTGTTCACCGGTATCGACGGCCTGGCGGCTTCCGGCAGCCACCTGGCGGTCGAGGACGGCGCCCCGCTGCCGGACGAGGTGTTCCAAGCCGCGCTACAGGCCGAAGTCGTCGCCGGCGATGACAGCCGCGTCTTCCATCAACTCATCTACAACGAGCGCTGCGCGCCGGCCGATCAGTGGTTCGGCGAGCGCGGCTGGACCGCGGTGGCGACGCCGTTGGCGGACTACCTGCGTGAGCTGGGGCGCCCGGTGCCGGGTCCGGACAGCGAAGCCGGCCCGATGGTGGCCCGGAATTCGCTGGTCCGGGCGGTCAAAAGGTAGGGCCCGTCGAGAACGCCAGCCACTGTCGTCAGCATGCCCCGAATGGGGTAACGTTCCAGCAAACGAAAATCATTTTCAATAAGGAGCCGGGGTATGAGTGGGAACGATGTCGGTGCTCCCGCGGCGGGTCTACCTGCCGAAGGAGCGGGGAATGCGGTGATGCAGACCACCCGGCGATCGCTCGAACCGGCCTCGACAGTTAGCTTATGCAATGCTAACTTCAGCCGGGTTAGCTTGGGGAATATTGGTGAAGGGGCGAGCCACGCATGAACAACGGTGACGCGGCTCTGTTGGCACCGCAACCTCGGATCGACGAGGAGACGCTCAGCCGGTTCGCCACCTGCTGTCGGGCCCTGGGCATCCCCGTATACCAGCGGCAACGGCCCGCCGATCTGGTTGCCGCCCGCACCGGTTTCGCCGCGCTGACCCGTGTCGCGTACGAGCAGTGCGATGCCTGGACCGGCCTGGCCGCTGCCGGCGACCAGTCACCGCGGGTGCTGGCCGCCGTCTCGCAGACGGCCGCGAGCGCCGGGGCGCTGCAGCGCCGACTGGACCTGCCGCAGGGCGCGCTCGGGTTCCACTACGACACCGGGCTCTACCTGAAGCTGCGTGCCACCGAGGCCGATGACTTCCACCTGGCGCACGCCGCCCAACTGGCGATGGCGGGCCGCTGCGCGGAGGCGAACGAGATCGTCGCCGAGATCACCGCGCGGCGCCCGAACTGGAACGACGCGCGCTGGCTGGCGATCTCGGTGAACCACCACGCGGGGCGCTGGTCGGACATGGTCAAGCTGCTGACCCCGATCGTCAACGACCCCGACCGCGACGAGCTGTTCAGCCACGCCGCCAAGATCGCGCTGGGCGTCGCGCTGGCCCGGCTGGGCATGTACGCCCCGGCACTGTCCTACCTGGAGGAGCCCGACGGCCCGATCGCCGTCGCGGCCACCGACGGGGCACTGGCCAAGGGGCTGATCCTGCGGGCGCAGGGCGAGGACGAGACGGCCGAGGAGGTGCTGCAGGACCTCTACGCCGCCAACCCGGAGAACGAGCAGGTCGAAGAGGCCCTGCTGGACACCAGTTTCGGGATCGTCACGACCACCGCGGCGCGGATCGAGGCACGGACCGACCCCTGGGACCCCGCGACCGAGCCGAGCGCCGAGGACTTCATCGACCCCGCCGCCCACGAACGCAAGGCCGAGCTGCTGGCCGAGGCCGAACGCGAACTCGGCGAGTTCATCGGCCTGTCCGAGGTCAAGAACCAGGTGCAGCGGCTCAAAAGTTCGGTCGCCATGGAGGTGGTGCGCAAGCAGCACGGACTGGCCGTCGGCCAGCGCACCCACCACCTGGTGTTCGCCGGGCCGCCCGGAACCGGTAAGACCACCATCGCCCGCGTGGTGGCCAAGATCTACTGCGGCCTGGGGCTGCTGAAGAAAGAGAACATCAAAGAGGTGCACCGTGCCGACCTGATCGGCCAGCACATCGGTGAGACCGAGGCCAAGACCAACGCGATCATCGACAGTGCGCTGGACGGCGTGCTGTTCCTCGACGAGGCCTACGCCCTGGTGGCCACCGGCGCCAAGAACGACTTCGGACTGGTCGCCATCGACACACTGCTGGCGCGGATGGAGAACGACCGTGACCGGCTGGTGGTGATCGTCGCCGGCTACCGCGCCGACCTGGACCGGTTCCTGGACACCAACGAAGGTCTGCGGTCACGGTTCACCCGCAGCATCGACTTCCCGTCCTACCAGCCGCCGGAGCTGGTCGAGATCGCCTACAAGATGGCCGAACAGCGCGACAGCCGTTTCGAGCCGGCGGCGCTCGAGGAGATGCAGGCGTTGTTCCACCAGTTAGCCGAGGCGTCGCACCCCGACGCCAACGGCATCGCCCGGCGCAGCCTGGACATCGCCGGCAACGGCCGGTTCGTGCGAAACCTGGTCGAACGCTCGGAAGAGGAGCGCGAGTTCCGGCTCGACCACTCCGAGCAGTCCGGTACCGGGGTGTTCACCGATGAGGAGCTCATGACCATCACGACCGAAGACGTCCGTTACTCGGTGACGCCGTTGCTGCGTGGCCTGGGACTGGAGGCGAACGCGTGAGTGCCACGCAATCCGACCGGCCCGAGGAGGAGCGGCGCTCTTTCGCATCGCGCACCCCGGTCAACGAGAACCCCGACCGCGTCGAATACCGGCGAGGGTTCGTCACCAAGCATCAGGTCAGCGGTTGGCGCTTCGTGATGCGCCGGATCGCCTCGGGCGTGGCCCTGCACGACACCCGGATGCTGGTGGAGCCGCTGCGCTCACAGGCGCGCGCTGTGCTCATGGGTCTGCTCGTGCTGGCCACCGTCGCCGGTGGCTGCTTCGTGTTCACCCTGATCTGGCCCAACAGTGCCGCTGCCAACGACCCGGTACTGGCGGACAAGTCGACGTCGGCGCTGTATGTCCGGGTCGGCGAGCAGTTGCACCCGGTGCTGAACCTGACCTCGGCGCGGTTGATCGCCGGCCGCCCGGTCAATCCCACCGCGGTGAAAAGCGCCGGGCTGGACAAGATCCCGCGCGGCAACCTGATCGGCATCCCGGGAGCTCCGGAACGGATGGTGCAGAACACCAGCCGTGACGCGGACTGGACGGTGTGCGACTCGGTGGCCGGCTCGGAAGCCGGGGTCACGGTGATCGGCGGGCCGCTGGGCGACGGCGGCTCCCGCGCCGGTGCCCTCGACGCGCACCAGGCGGTGCTGGCCGACAACGGTTTCGGAGCATGGCTGCTCTGGGAGGGCAAACGCAGCCGGATCGACCTGGCCGACCGCGCCATCACCGGCGCGCTCGGACTCGGCGAGAAGGGCGCCGCCGTTCCCACACCCCGCTCGATCTCGACGGGCCTGTTCAACGTGATCCCGGAGGCGCCCCCGCTGACTGCGCCGGTGATCCCCGGCGCCGGCGACAAGCCGTCGTTCGACCTGCCGGCGGACGCGCCGGTGGGCGCGGTCATGGCCGCGCACGCCCTGGAGGGCAACGAGCAGGGCACCCTGCGCTACTACGCGGTGCTGCCGGACGGCCTGCAACCGATCTCCGGCGTGCTCGCCGCGGTGCTGCGCAACACCGACTCCCACGGGCTGGACCGGCCGCCGCTGCTCGGCGCCGACGACGTCGCCCGGCTACCGGTGTCGCACGCACTGGATGTCTCCCGCTTCCCGGAGCAGCCGGTCAGCGTCATCGATTCGGTGGCCGACCCGCTCACCTGCGCGCATTGGAGCCGGCCCGCCGGGGCCAGCACCAGCTCGCTGACGCTGCTGGCCGGCTCGTCGCTGCCGCTGCGCGACGGTGTCCGCACCCTGGATCTGGTCGGCGCCGGAGTCGGCGGGACCGCCGCGCGGGTCGCCCTGGCACCGGGCACCGGCTACTTCGTCCAAAGCGTCAGCGCCGATCCGACCGCCGACCACTCGGCGGGACCGCTGTTCTGGATCTCCGACACCGGCGTGCGCTACGGCGTCAACACCGAGAGCGGACCCGCCGGTAGCGACGGTGACACCGTGGCTGCGCTGGGGCTGAGCCAGCCGGCGGTGCCCATCCCGTGGTCGGTGCTGTCGCAATTCGCCCTCGGTCCCACGCTGTCGCGCGCCGACGCCCTGCTGGCCCACGACGGGCTGGCACCGGATCAACGACCCGTTCGCCGCGCCACCACCGAGTTGGGTGCAACCAACGGGGGAGAGACCCGATGAGCCGACTGATCTTCGAGGCCCACCGCCGGCTGCCGGCGCCGCCCACCGACAAGGGCACCATCACCATCGAGCCGCCACCCGAATTGCCGCGGATGGTCCCGGCGTCGTTCCTGCAGCGGGCGCTGCCGGTGGTGATCGTGATCCTGATCGTGGGCATGGTGATCGCGATGGTCGCCACCGGTATGCGGCTCATCTCCCCGGTGATGCTGTTCTTCCCGTTCGCCCTACTGGTAGCGGCGGCAGGCATCTACCGCGGTGGCGACAAGAAGACCCGCACCGTCGAGGTCGACGCCGAGCGCGCCGACTACCTGCGCTACCTGTCGGTGGTCCGGGACAACATCCGGGGCTCGGCCGCCAAGCAACGGGCCGCCGCGGAATGGTCACACCCCGACCCGTCGGATCTGGCCACCGTCCCCGGCTCACGCCGGCAATGGGAGCGCGACCCGCACGACGAGGACTTCCTGGTGGTGCGCACCGGCCGTCATTCGGTGCCGCTGGCCAGCCCGGTGCGAGTCACCGACACCGCCGACGAGATCGACCTGGAGCCGGTGTCGCACAGCGCTTTACGCAGCCTGCTCGACACCCAGCGCACGGTGCGCGACGTGCCCGTCGGCCTGGATCTGACGAAAGTCTCCCGGATCACCGTGCTCGGTGAGGGTGACACGGCCGCCGATGACGTGCGCGCCGCGCTGCGGGCCTGGGTCGCCCAGGCCGTCACCTGGCACGACCCGACCATGCTCGGGGTGGCGCTGGCTTCGCCCGCTCTGGAGACCGCGGACTGGTCATGGCTGAAGTGGCTGCCACACGTCGACATCCCCGGCGCCGTGGACGGCGTCGGCCCGGCGCGCTACCTGGCGTCGAGCCCCGAGGAGTTGGCGGCGCTGCTGGCTCCGGCACTGGCCGACCGCCCGGCGTTCACCGGGGGGCCGGCCGAGACGGCGCGGCACCTGCTGGTGATCATCGACGACCCCGATTTCGACGTCCCGGCATCGTCGCTGGGTGCCGCGCGTGCCGGGGTCACCATCGTGCAGCGCAGCAGCGTCGCGCCGAACCGTGAGCAGTACTCCGACCCCGAGCGGCCGATCCTGCGCATCGCCGGGGACGCCGACGGGGCAAGCCGAGCCCGGGCCATCGACCGCTGGCAGACCGGCGGCTGGCAGCGCTACGTGGATCACGGCGATGCGTTATCCACCGATGAGGCCGCCCATCTGGCGCGGCGGCTGTCGCGCTGGGACTCCAACCCGACCCACGCCGGGCTGCGATCGGCCAGTACCCGCGGCGCCACCTTCACCACGCTGCTGGGCATCCCCGACGCCTCGCGACTGGACGTGCCCGCGCTGTGGGCGCCGCGGAACCGCGACGAGGAACTGCGGGTCCCGATCGGCGTCACCGCGACCGGCGAGCCGCTGATCTTCGACCTCAAGGACGAGGCCGAGGGTGGCATGGGGCCGCACGGCCTGATGATCGGCATGACCGGGTCCGGCAAATCCCAGACCCTGATGTCGATCCTGCTGTCGCTGCTGACGACGCACTCGGCGGATCGGCTGATCGTGATCTACGCCGACTTCAAGGGTGAGGCCGGCGCCGACATCTTCCGGCACTTCCCGCAAGTCGTCGCGGTCATCTCCAACATGGCCGAGAAGCGCTCGCTGGCCGATCGGTTCGCCGACACGCTGCGCGGTGAGGTGGCCCGCCGCGAGTTGCTGCTGCGGGAGGCCGGCCGTCGGGTGCAGGGCAGTGCGTTCAACTCGGTGACCGAGTACGAATCCGCGATCGCCGCGGGCCACGATCTGGCTCCGATCCCGACGCTGTTCATCGTCGCCGACGAGTTCACCCTGATGCTCGCCGACCACCCGGAGTACGCCGAGCTGTTCGACTACGTCGCGCGCAAGGGGCGTTCGTTCCGGATTCACATCCTGTTCGCCTCGCAGACCCTGGACGTCGGCAAGATCAAAGACATCGACAAGAACACCTCCTACCGGATCGGACTGAAGGTGGCCAGCCCCAGCGTCTCTCGCCAGATCATCGGGGTGGAAGACGCCTACCACATCGAATCCGGCAAGGAGCACAAGGGCGAGGGCTTCTTGGTGCCAGCCCCGGGTGCAGCGCCCATCAAGTTCCGCAGCACCTACGTCGACGGCATTTACGATCCGCCGCGGCAATCCAGAACCGTTGTGATGCACGCGATCCCAGAGCCCAAGCTGTTCACCGCAGGACCGGTGGCCTCCGGCGAGGAGACCACGGTGGTGGCCGAGGCCGAAGATGAGACGCACGCCCCGCCGCGCAAGTTGATCGCGACGATCGGCGACCAGTTGGCGCACTACGGCCCGCAGGCGCCGCAGCTGTGGCTGCCCCCGCTGGACGAGCCGATCCCGCTGACCTCGGCGCTGGGCCGAGCCGGCATCGGCGAGCGGCAGCTGCGCTGGCCGCTTGGCGAGATCGACAAGCCGTTCGACATGCGTCGCGATCCGCTGGTGTTCGACGCCCGCTCGGCCAGCGGCAACATGCTCATCCACGGCGGGCCCAAGTCCGGGAAAACGACTGCGCTGCAGACCTTCATCATGTCGGCGGCCAGCCTGCACTCGCCGCGCGAGGTGACCTTCTACTGTCTGGACTACGGCGGCGGCCAACTGCGCGGGCTCGAGGACCTGGCGCATGTGGGCAGTGTCGCCTCCGGGCTGGAGCCCGAACGGATCCGGCGCACCTTCGGTGAACTGGAGCAACTGCTCACCGCCCGCCAGCAGCGGGAGGCGTTCCGCGACGGCAGCATCGGTTCGCTCAACGACGGGTACGGCGAGGTCTTCCTGGTCATCGACAACCTGTACGCCTTCAGCCGGGACAACACCGACCAGTTCAACACCCGGAACCCGTTGCTGGCCAAGGTGACCGAGCTGGTCAACATCGGCCTGGCCTATGGCATCCACGTGGTCGTCACCACCCCGAGCTGGCTCGAGGTGCCGTTGGCGATGCGCGACGGACTGGGCTTGCGCCTGGAACTGAAGCTGCATGACCCGCGGGACAGCAACGTCCGGGTGGCGGGGGCGCTGACCCGGCCCGCCGAGGCGGTGCCCGCCAACCAGCCCGGCCGTGGCCTGACGATGGCCGCCGAGCACTTCCTGATCGCCAAACCGGACCTGGGCCAGATCGCCGAGATCAACGCCCGCCACCCCGGTCTGGCGGCGCCGCCGGTGCGCCTGCTGCCGACGAACCTGGCCCCGGAAGAGGTCGGGACGCTGTGGCCCGGCCCGGAGCGGATCGTGATCGGTCAGCGCGAAGAGGACCTGGCTCCGGTGGAACTCGACTTCACCGCCAACCCGCTGGTGATGGTGCTCGGGGACAACAAGTCCGGCAAGACCACCCTGCTGCGCCACATCATCCGCACCGTGCGGGAGAACAGCACCGCCGAGCAGGTCGCGTTCACGGTGTTGGACCGTCGGCTGCACCTGGTCGACGAACCGTTGTTCGCCGACAACGAGTACACCGCCAACGTCGACCGGGTGATCCCGGCGATGCTGGGCCTGTCGGCGCTGATCGGCTCGCGCCGGCCGCCGGCCGGGCTGTCGGCCGCGGATCTCGCCGGATGGACCTACGAGGGACACACCCACTACCTGATCATCGACGACGTCGACGCCATCCCGGATTCGCCAGCGCTGACCGGCCCATACGCGGGTCAACGGCCGTGGACCAACCTGATCGGGCTGCTGTCGCAGGCGCAGGACCTGGGGCTGCGCGTGATCGTGACCGGCCGGGCCACCGGGTCGGCGCACGCGCTGATGACCAACCCGCTGTTGCGGCGCCTCAACGACCTGCAGGCCACCACGCTGATGTTGTCGGGCAACCCGGCCGATTCCGGCAAGATCCGCGGCCAGCGGTTCGGCCGGTTGCCGGCGGGCCGGGCGATGCTGCTCGGCGACAGCGATGAACCCACCTACCTACAGCTGGTCAATCCATTGTTCAGCGAGAGCCTGACGCGTTGACACGCATCGAAGGGAAGGAGAAACAGCCATGACTCTCAACGTGGTTCCCGAAGGCCTTGCCGCCGCCAGTGCAGCGGTCGAGGCGTTGACCGCCCGTCTGGCGGCCGCACAGGCCGCCGCCGCCCCGCTGATCACCGCGGTGGTGCCGCCGGCGGCCGACCCGGTCTCACTGCAGATTGCCGCGGGCTTCAGCGCCCAAGGTACCGAGCACGCCGCGGTCGCTGCCCAGGGCGCCACCGAGCTCGGTCGCGCGGGCGTGGGCGTCGGTGAGTCCGGCGTCAACTACGCCGCCGGCGACGCGGCAGGTGCGTCGCGGTACTTCATGGGGTCGCGCGGCTGATGATGTCCGCCCCGGTCTGGATGGCCTCCCCCCCGGAGGTGCATTCGGCAATGCTGAGCAGCGGCCCCGGCCCGGGTCCGCTGTTGTCGGCTGCCGGGGTGTGGAATGCGCTGAGCGCCGAGTACGCGGCGGTCGCCGACGAACTCACCGCGCTGCTCGGCGCGGTACAAAGCGGTGCGTGGCAGGGGCCCAGCGCCGAGCGGTATCTGGCGGCGCATGCGCCGTATCTGGCGTGGCTGGGCCAGGCCAGCGCCGACAGCGCGGGGGTGGCGGCCCAGCACGAGGTGGCCGCCACCGCCTACACCACCGCGCTGGCGTCGATGCCGACGCTGGCCGAGCTGGCCGCCAACCACATGACCCACGGGGTGTTGGTCGCCACCAACTTCTTCGGCATCAACACCATCCCGATTGCGCTCAATGAAGCCGACTACGTCCGGATGTGGGTACAGGCGGCCACCACCATGAGCACCTACCACGCGCTGTCCGGTGCGGCACTGGCGTCGGCGCCGCGCACGGTACAGGCGCCGCCGGTCCTCAAAGCCGATGCCGCGCAGCCGGCCGCTGACACGTCGTCGGAGATCGGGGATTTCTTCACCCGGCTGTGGGATCAACTGGTCCAGTTCTTCACCGACCCGATCGGGGTGATCCGCGAGATCCTCAGCAGCCCCGGCGCCCTTGTCACCTGGTTTCCGTTGCTCTTCTTCATCGCCTATGAGGCTTTCTTCATCCCGTTCGGCTGGACCTTCTGGTCGCTGTTGTTCGCCAGTGCGGCGCTGGTGCCGATCCTGCTCGGAGTGGGGCTGGGCCACCTCGCCGACATGCTGGGCGGGGAATTGGCTCCCGACGGCGACCTGAAGCCGGTGCCGGTCGCGGTGACCTCGCCGGGCGACCGGGCGACTCCGGTGGTGGCCGGTTTCAGCCCG
>NZ_QMEX01000012.1 GCF_003284925.1 Mycolicibacter senuensis | reverse complement strand
ACGGTGACCGGATTGGCCGAGCACGCCGTGAGCAGCAGCAGCGACAACAGCAGGCCGGAAGACGGCCAGCGGGGCCGGCGGGGGGAGTGCTTGGGCACGGGCAGCTCTTCCAGCTCTGGGGCGGTCGACGGTCGACGCCGGGACGAACCACCGATTCTAAGGAAGGCGCTGACACCGAATCGGCATGTCCGGGGTAACTATAAGTTCGCTTAGGTGTAACGTTCCCGTCATGACTGTCGCCGAAGACTGGCAGCTGGAGTGTTCGGAGTTTCTCGTCGAGGAAATCTGGACCGGCGCGTTCGCGAGCGGGTTCGGCCAGGTCGGGGACGGCCGTAGCTTCTCGTTCCGGATCGAGCAGCAGCTGCTGGTGGTCGATGTGTACCGGCCCCTGCTGGAGTGCCCGGTCCCGCACGAGGAGGACGTGGTGGCGCGGGCGCGTCGCAGCCTGGTGGACATCGACCTCAGCGACGAGCGGAGCCTGACCGCGGCCGTGCGTGACGCGGTGTCGGTCGCCCGTTGACCGGGAGGCGATAGCCGGCTCCGTCGGCGAACGCCGGCTCGCCGGGCGTATGCCCGGGCCGGCGGTGCCGTTGCGCTGCGGAGGCCTTCCGGGTGTGGTCCTCACTGATGCCGATCCGGTCGTGCAGCCGGGCGAGTAATCCCGGCGCCCACCAGTTCGCCCGGCCCATCAGGTGCATGAAGGCCGGCACCAGCACCGTGCGCACCAGCGTGGCGTCGGTCAGCACGGCCAGGGTCAGCCCGACACCGAACATCCGCATGAACGACACGTGCGCGGCGATCAGCGCCGCGAAAGATATCGACATCACCAGCGCCGCGGCGGTGATCACCCGCCCGGTGCGGGCCAGGCCGAGCGCCACGCTGGCGTCGTTGTCCGCCGGGGTGCGGCCCGAGGCCAGCCAGTACTCCCGGATCCGGGCGATCAGGAACACCTCGTAGTCCATCGACAATCCGAATGCGACGCAGAACAACAGCACCGGCATGTTGGCCACCAGCGTCCCGGTCGGTGTCGTGCCGAACGCCCCGAGATTGCCGTCCTGGAAGATCCAGACCAGCGCCCCGAACGCAGCCGTCAACGACAGCACGTTGAGCACCAGTGCTTTCACCGGCAACACCACGCTGCCGGTCAGCAGGAACAGCAGCACGAACGTGATGGCCGCGATCAGCCCCAGTACCAGCGGCAAGCGGGAGGTGATGGCGGCCACACTGTCGCGGTTGTTCTGCGCCAGCCCGGCGAACAGCACCGTCTTCCCGGCCGGGCCGGCGATCTGGTGCAGCTGATCGAGCTGGTCGTCGGAGCCGGCCGAGAACAGCGGCGCGGTGCTGGCGATGGTCACCAGCGCGAAGCCGTCGACCAGGCCGGTCGGTGCCGCCGGCGGCCCCACCGGCTGCCCGTTGACGAACGTGGCGGTCGGCGCGGTCACCGCCGACACATGCGTCACGGTCGACAGGGCGGCCGCATAACGCTCGAGATCGCCGCGGGCCAGCCCGGTGGCGTCGGGGACGACCGCGCTGATGGTGGCCGACGAGTCGTCGGCGAACCCGGTGCGCAGCCGGTCGCCGACCTGGTGCGCCGACGCCGACCGGGGCAGCGCCCGGTCATCGGGGAAGCCCCATTTGACACCCAGAAACGGCGTCCCCAGCAGCACCAGTAGGGCGACCCCGGCCACTGCGACGGGCACCGCGTGGCGGATCACCGCGGTCGTCGACCGGTGCCAGAACTGCTGTTCGACCGGCTTGGGTTCGGGCTCACCGCGGTTGAGCAGGCGGCGGGCCAACCGGTGCATGTCCAGCGCGTCGAGGCGCGCGCCGAGCATCACGATCAGCGCCGGTGTCAGCACAATGGCCGCGCAGGCGACGAACGCCACGGTGGCCACCCCGGCGTAGGCGAACGATTTCAGGAAGTACATCGGGAACAGCACCATGACCGCCATGGACAACGCCACGGTGGTCGCCGAGAACAGCACCGTGCGGCCCGCGGTGACCATGGTTCGGGTCAGCGCGTCGGCGGGCGCGGCGCCGGTGGCGAGCTCGTCGCGGTAGCGGCTGATGATCAGCAGGGTGTAGTCGATCGCCAAAGCCAGGCCCATCGCCGTGGTCAGATTGAGGGCGAAGATCGACACGTCGGTGTAGGCGGTGGTCACCCGCAGGATGGCCATCGACCCGACGATCGCCACGGCCGCCACCGCCAGCGGCAGCGCCGCGGCGACCAGCCCGCCGAACACCCAGATCAGCACCAGAAAGCTCAACGGCACCGCGATCGATTCCATCACCAGCAGGTCGTGTTGGTTCTGCTCGTTGATCTGCGCGTAGATCACCGCTTCGCCACCGGCTGCGACGGTCACGCCATCCCGGTCGTAGACGCCTAGGGCGGACACCGATTCCAGCAGCGACTTGGCATAGTGCTGAGCGTTGTTCTCCCCGCCCCTCAACTCGGCGATCACCAGTCCTGATGTCCCGTCGGTGCTCACCAGCCCGGGCGAGTTGGTCCACGTCGAGGAGGTCCCGTAAACCCACGGCGAGGTCCGCAGCTGTTCGACGATCGCGATCCCGACCGAGGCGGCCCGATCGCTGTTCGCGCCGTCGGCGTCGGTGACGGTGATCAGCATCTGCTGGTCGCTCTGGCCGAACTTGTCGACCAGGATCCGGGCCGCCCGGGCCGACTCCGAGCCGGGATCGTTGAACCCACCCGCCGACAGCTTCCCGGCTACCGGTGCGCCGAAGATCGCCGAAGCGACCAGGACCAGGCCGGCCACGGCGAGCATGCGCCGCGGCGCGGAGAGTGCAGCCCAAGCGATCCCGCGCAGCATCGCGGATCCTTCCGAGTAGGTGTCGCCGATCTCTGAGTCACACGATCCCTGAGTTACATACGGAGTCGGCGGCGCTTCGGTTCAACCGATTCACACGCTAGATCCGCGTTGAACCCTGGAGTCGGTGACCGCGTAATCCCGGATGTGACTACATTTCCTGCCATCGCCTCGGCCACCGTCGCGTTTCCGCCGCACCGCTACCGCCAAGAAGAGATGACCGCGGCCCTGACCGGCTTCGCCGGACCCGAATTTCGGCGCTTCAGTACCGCCAGCGGGGTCAGCACCCGGCAGCTGGCGCTGCCATTGGAGTGCTACCGCGAGCTGAGCGGGTTCACCGAGGCCAACGATGTCTATCTCGACGTGGCACTGGAACTCGGTGAGCGAGCATTGGTGTCGGCGCTGGAGTCGGCTGGTCTCGAGCCGACCGAGGTCGATGTCGTCTTCTCGACGACGGTGACCGGGCTCGCCGTCCCGACACTGGAGGCGCGGCTGGCCAAGCGGGTCGGGCTGCGCCCCGATGTCAAACGGGTCCCGCTGTTCGGGCTCGGTTGTGTCGCCGGTGCCGCCGGGGTGGCTCGCATGCACGACTATCTGCGGGCCTTTCCCGGTCATGTGGCGGCGCTGCTCGCAGTTGAGCTGTGCTCGTTGACCATTCAGCGCAACGATCACTCGGTGGCCAATCTGGTCGCGTCCAGCTTGTTCGGCGACGGCGCCGCGGCGGTCATCGCGACCGGCGCCGAACGCCCGCCTGCCGGGCCGACGGTGCTGGCCACCCGCAGCCACCTGTACCCCGACACCGAGGATGTCATGGGGTGGCATATCGGCAGCGACGGATTCCGGATCATCCTGTCCGCCGACGTGGCGACCGTGGCCGAGAAGTACCTCGGCGAAGACGTGCGCGAATTCCTCTCCGACTACGGGCTGTCCGTCGGCGACGTCGCCTGCTGGATCTGCCACCCGGGCGGGCCACGGGTGATCGAAGCCGTCGAGAACGGCTTGGACCTGGATGCCGATGCGTTGCAGCTGACCCGGAAATCGTTACGGGACAACGGGAATCTGTCGTCGGTGTCGGTGCTCGACGTGTTGCGCGAGACGCTGGACGATCCGCCGCCGCCGGGGTCGGTCGGCTTGATGATGGCCATGGGTCCGGCGTTCTGCTCCGAACTCGTCCTGTTGCGCTGGTGACGCCGATGTACACCCTGTTGGTCGTCGCGGTCGGGATCGAGCGGCTGGTGGAGTTGCTGGTGTCGCGACGCAACGCCGGCTGGGCGTTTTCCCAGGGCGGTGAAGAGTTCGGGCGCGGCCACTACCCGGTGATGGTGGTGCTGCACGGCGCCCTGCTGGCCGGCTGCCTGATCGAGGTGTGGGCCGCGCATCGGGTGTTCATCCCGCGGCTCGGCTGGCCGATGCTGGCGGTGGTGGCCGCCGCCCAGGCGCTGCGCTGGTGGTGTATCGGCACGCTCGGCCCCCGGTGGAACACCCGGGTGATCGTGATCCCGGGCTCCCCGCTGGTGCGCCGCGGCCCCTACCGATGGCTGCACCACCCCAATTACGTGGCGGTGGTGGTGGAAGGACTGGCCCTGCCGTTGGTTCATTCCGCCTGGCTGACCGCCCTCGGTTTCGGTGTGGCCAACGCGCTGCTGCTGGTGGTCCGGATCCGGGTGGAGAACACCGCGCTGGGGTATGCATGACGACCTGTGACGCTGACGTGCTGATCGTCGGCGGTGGTCCGGGCGGGCTTGCCGCCGCGTTGTGCGCGCGCCGGCAAGGACTTTCGGTGATCGTGGCCGAACCACGTCGCGACCCGATCGACAAGGCGTGCGGCGAGGGTCTGATGCCCGGCGGGGTGGCCGAGCTGGCGGCTCTCGGGGTCGACCCGGCCGGAATGGCGCTCGCGGGCATCGCCTACGTGGGGCAGCGGCACCGGGCCGAGGCGCGGTTCACCGGCCCACCTGGGCAGGGAGTGCGGCGCACCACGCTTCAGGCAGCACTCACCGAACAGGCCAAAGCGCAAGGCGCCCAATGGGTTGCTCGACGGATCTCCGGTGTCGAACAGGACCGGTGCGGGGTGGCGGCGGCCGGGATCCGGGCACGGTGGTTGATCGGTGCCGACGGGCTGCACTCGGTGGTCCGCCGCGCGGTCGGAATCCCGGCGGTAGCCGGCTCGCCCCGGCGCTACGGCGTGCGCCGGCACTACACCGTCCCGGCATGGTCGGAGTTCGTCGAGGTGCACTGGTCGCGGTGGGGCGAGGCGTATGTGACACCGGTGCAACCCGATCTGGTGGGCGTGGCCATCTTGTCCTCGCGCCGACCCGAGCTGGACTGGTTCCCGTGGCTGGCGCACCATCTGCGCGATGCTGAGACCGGGCCGGCCCGCGGCTGCGGCCCGCTGCGACAGGTCGTTGCCCGCCGCGTCGCCGGCCGGGTGCTGCTGGTGGGCGATGCCGCCGGCTACGAGGACGCCCTGACCGGCGAAGGCATCAGCCTGGCCGTCAAGCAGGCCGCCGCGGCGGTGGACGCGATCACCGCCGACACCCCGGCGTCCTACGAGCGGGCCTGGCATCGGCTCACCCGCCACTACCGTCTGGTGACCCGCGCACTGGTGCTGGCCAGCGCCCCGCGCGCCACCCGGCGGGCCATCGTGCCCGCATGTGCGGCGCTGCCGGGCGTCTTCGGCGGGATCGTGCACACCCTGGCGCACTGAGGTTGCTCACAGCGTGCGCTGCAGCAGCACCTCGTCGCTGTCGGCGGAGACCACCTGGACCGAGGCGATCTGATCGACCGGCATCGCGGTGCTGCCGGTGGGTGTCGCGGTGTGCCCGGGATGGGCCACCCAGCTCGCCAGCCGGTTGCGGCTGCCGTCGCGGCCCACCACGACCAGCGCCAGCAGATCATGTGGGGCGTTGCTGTCGGCCAGGCAGACGCAGCGCAGCTCGATCAGCGTTCCCCAGTCCATGTCGGTCACCGACACCGTAGAGGCCAGCAGCGCGGTGTGCACCTGCAGCATCGGCACCGCGGTGACCTCCGGCGGCGGCGCGGACTGACCGGCGACACCCACGAACACGGCCACCGCCACCGCCGCAGCCGCCGCCGCGGTGCCCACCCAGGACAGCCGCAGCCGCCGACGGCTCCGGGCCGGTGGTGCCGGCGCCGGCAGCTGGTCATGGTCGTCGTCCGGGTCCAGAGCCGCCACCAGGTCAAGGTCCAGGTGCGACAGCAGCCCCGCCATTCCCTCGAGTTCGCCGACGGCGCTCTGGCACCACGGACACCCGATCAGATGGCCCTCGAACTCAGCCCGTTCGGCGGTCGACAACGCCCCCAACACGTAGGCGGCGTCCCACATCGCGTAGGTGTGCGCAACCTGCCGGACCGCATCGGGCCCTTGCTGTGTCACCGGGTCACTCCCATCTCCTGCAGGGCGCGTCGCAGCGCGCGTACCGCATAGTGCAGCCGCGACTTCACGGTTCCTTCGGCGATCCCGAGGTCGGCGGCGATCAGCGCGGTGGTCCAGCCGTGGTAGTACGACCGGCAGATCACCTCACGATGCTCGGGCGACAACCGGGTGATCGCGTCGGCGATCAGCATCCGGTCCAGTGCCGCGTTGATCTCGTCGGGGCCGGCTTGTTCGGGGAGGCCGTCGAGCAAGCCGACCTCGTGGCGCGCCTGGGCGCTGCGGCTCTGATCGATGATCAGGTGGCGGGCGACGGTGAACAGCCACGCGCGGGCGGAATTGCCGGTGACCTCGAGGTGCTTCCAGGCCCGCAACAGCGTCTCCTGGACGATGTCGTCGGCGCGGCCCCGGTCACCGGTCAACCGCAGTGCGTATCGCCGGAGGGCGGCCGCGTGCTCGGCATAGAGCGCCCCGACCAGCGCATCTCTCGGGCTGCGGTCAGTGACGGTTCCGGCGGCAATGGCCATGCGATAAAACCTCCCGGAGATGACACGATCGGCCACCCCGGCTGGTTCACCGTCGCGCGGTCAGTCCCTGAGCCAGTTGCCGTGGAACCCGTGCGGTACCCGTCTCGGCAACCGGACCCGGGCCACGGGGTCACCACTGAAATCGGCGGCGTCGATGATCACCAGATCGCTGGCGTCGCGGGCCGGGTCATAGACGTAGCTCAGGTACCACCCGGCCAGCTCGTTGTCGGGCCCGCCGTCGGCGGCGACGAAGATCGCCTCGTCGGCGGTGCCGCGCAGGCCGTCGCTGACGAACCGGTGTTCCTCGGCGCTGCCGTCGTCGAGGTCGTAGCGGACCAGCGTGTTGGTGCCGACGGTGACGGCGTAGCGAGCCCGCCGACCGGAGCGCCGGTCGTCGATGCGCGGGAATTCCACGCCGCGGTCGTCGAGCTGGGTCTGCTCGACGGAGCCATCCGCCAGGTCGATCGTCCAGCGCCACAGCGTGGCGGCGTCATCGAAAGCGCTGTCGTCGCGCCACAATTCGGGGTACCGGATCACTTGCAGCACAACGGAATCGCCGTCTGCTGACGTCACGTCATAGGCGTTGGCGATGTGAAAGACGTAGCAGGGGTCGACCTCGAACCAGCGCACCGCGCCGTACGGGTCGTCGCGGCGCAGCACCCCCAGGCGCGCACCGTAGGAGTCGTCCCACCGGTAGGGCAGGTCCTGGTCGGCGTCCATGGTCAGGGCCAGGCTCAAATCGAACAGCACCGGTAGGTCCAGGAACACGATGTGGCGGGCGGTCAGAGCGAAGTCGTGCATCAGGGTCAGCGCCGGAACGTCGATCGGACGGCTCAGGATCAGCTCGCCGGCGGCGTCGGCACGGTGATAGGTGACGTGCGGCTGCACCAGGCTGCCGTAGCCGAAGAAATGCAGCTCACCGGTGTCCGGGCAGATCTTGGGATGGGCGTTCATGGCGTCGACCAATTTGCCGCCGAAATCGTAGGCCCCCAACGTCTCCAGGTCGTTGCTGATCTGATACGGCAGGGACGTCTCCATCAGCGCCAGGGTCTTTCCGGCGTGTCGTATCACGTGGGTGTTGGCCACGCTGGAGCGCAGGTTGCGGCGGCCTCCGGCCCCGTACACCGGGAACGGGCGTTCAAAACTGTCGGTGTGCACCCAGCGGTTGCGGTACCAGGCGGCCCGACCGCGCTCCAACCGAATGCCGTGGACCATGCCGTCGCCGATGCACCAATGCCCCCTGGCGGTGCGCGGGTTCGGGCCGTTGCGCAGGTACCAGCCGGTCAGCTCGGGCGGGATGGCGCCCTCGACGGGGAGGTCGAACGCGATCAGCTCGTCGGGCACCGGGGCGTAGTTGCGGGTCCGGAAGAACGGCATGACCGTCTCGATCGGTGGGGCCGTTTCGCCGGTGCCCGGCGGCCCCGACCCGTTGCCGCTCAGCACCGGGACCCGGCGGGCGGGCAGTGCCCGGTCCGCCTCGAGGGCGTCCAGGTCCTCGCGTGAGAGCAACGACAGCAGCCGGGGAATCGGGGCCAGCTCGGCCACCGCACTTTGACACGATGAACACCGGTCGAGGTGCCCCTCGAATTCCCGGCGGTCGGCACTCGACAACGAACCCAGCACGTAGGCGGCGTCCCACGTGGCGTAGGGGTGATCGTCGCCGGTGGTGCCCGCGTCGAACTCGCCCGTCATCGCGTCATTCCCATCTCGTCGAGCGTGTGGCGCAGTGCGCGCAGTGCGTAATGCAGCCGGGATTTCACCGTGCCTTCGGCGATCCCGAGGTCGTCGGCGATCTGTGCGGTGGTCCAGCCTTGATAGTAGGAACGGCGAACCACGCCCCGGTGGTCCGCGGACAGCCGGGCAATCGCCTCGGCGACCAGCATCCGGTCCAGCGACAACCCGGCCTCATCCGGGCCCGGCGGGTCGGGTGTGGCAGGACCGGAACGACTCTCGGAGCGGAAACGCATGCTGCGGTGCTCGTCGATGACGATGTTGCGCGCGACGGTGAACAGCCAGGCCCGCGCCGAGCGGGTGACGTCGTCGACGACCTCGGGGTGCTGCCAGGCGCGCAACAGCGTCTCCTGGACCACGTCCTCGGCCCGGGAGGGGTCGCCGGTCAGCCGCAGCGCGTAGCGGCTCAAGGCGGCCGCGTGTTGGTCGTAGAGCATCCGCATGGCACCGGCTTCCGGAATGTCCATTCACAGCCTTCCGGTGGGAAATACGTCAGATCCGCCCCCCGCGTTCACCGCCGGCGCCGATGGCAGCGGTGCATTCAAGTGTGCGGCACCCGGCCGTTCGTCGCCACCCCCGCGGTACGGTCTTCGTCGTGTCGGTAGTCGAGGCCGCGATGTCGTGGCCGCAGGTCATCGTCCTGGCGATCGTGCAGGGGCTCACCGAATTCCTGCCGGTCTCGTCCTCCGGGCATCTGGCGCTGGTATCGCGGCTGTTCTTCGCCGGCGACGCCGGCGCGTCCTTCACCGCGGTCACCCAGCTCGGCACCGAGGTGGCGGTCCTGGTCTATTTCGCCAAGGACATCGCGCGGATCGCCACCGCGTGGCTGTCCGGGGTGGCGTCGGCGCTGACCAAGACGCCGCTGGCCGCCGACCGCCAGGTCGACTACCGGATGGGCTGGTACGTCATCATCGGCACCATCCCGATCTGCGTGCTGGGCCTGGTGTTCACCGACCAGATCCGGTCCGGGGTGCGCAACCTGTGGGTGGTGGCGACCGCGCTGGTGGTGTTTTCGGCGGTGATCGCCGCCGCCGAATACCTCGGCCGGCAGACTCGCCACGCCAAGCAGCTGACCTGGCGCGATGCCGTACTGGTGGGGTCGGCGCAAACCCTTGCGCTGGTGCCCGGCGTGTCCCGCTCCGGCGCCACGATCAGCGCCGGGCTGTTCGCCGGCCTGGACCGCGAGCTGGCCGCCCGGTTCGGCTTCCTGCTGGCCATCCCGGCGGTGTTCGCCTCCGGGCTCTTCTCGCTGCCCGACGCGTTTCACCCGGCCGGTACCGGGATGAGTGCCAGCGGGCCGCAACTGTTGGTGGCCACCCTGATCGCCTTCGGGGTCGGCTGGGCGGCGGTGGCCTGGTTCCTGCGGTTCCTGGTGTCCCACAGCATGTACTGGTTCGTCGGGTACCGGGTGGTCGTCGGGACGACGATCCTGGTCCTGCTGGCCACCGGTGTATTGGCGGCCCAGTCATGACGGTCATCCTGCTCCGGCACGGCCGGTCCAGCGCGAACACCGCCGGGGTGCTGGCCGGGCGTTCCGAAGGTGTCGAGCTCGATGCGTTGGGCCGCGAGCAGGCCGCACAGCTCGTCGACCGGTTCGCCGGGCTGCCCATCAAGGCGCTGGTGCGCTCACCGCTGCTGCGCTGCCGCAGCACCGTCGAGCCGCTGGCCGCCGCGCTCGGGCTGGACCCGCTCATCGACGATCGGCTCGCCGAGGTCGATTACGGAACCTGGACCGGTCGCAAGATGAGCGAGCTGACCGGCGAGCCGCTGTGGCGGGTGGTGCAGGCGCAGCCGAGCGCGGCGGTGTTCCCCGGCGGCGAAGGGCTGGCGCAGGTGCAGGCCCGGGCGGTTGCCGCGGTACGCGAACATGACCGGAAGCTGGCCGAGCAGCACGGCGCCGACGTGCTGTGGGTGGCCTGCAGCCACGGCGACGTCATCAAGGCGGTCATCGCCGACGCGCTCGGTGTCCACCTGGACGGTTTTCAGCGCATCACCGCCGACCCGGCGTCGGCCAGCGTGATCCGCTACACGCCGTTGCGCCCGTTCGTCATCCACCTCAATCACACCGGGGACTCACTGGCCGCCGCGGTCACAAATTCGCCGCCCGCCGACGGCTCGTCGAGCGACGCCGTCGTCGGTGGGTCCACCACCTAGTCGACGGGGATACCGGTGTCATCGCCGACTGCCGGTATTTTGGGAGATGCCATGTCCCGAGCCATCCACGTCTTTCGCACTCCCGACCGCTTCGTGGCCGGGACCGTCGGCCAACCCGGGAATCGCACCTTCTACCTGCAGGCGGTGCATGACGAGCGGGTGGTCTCGGTGGTGCTGGAAAAGCAGCAGGTAGCGGTGCTCGCCGAGCGGATCGGTGCACTGTTGTTGGAGGTCAACCGCCGATTCGGTACCCCGGTACCACCGGAGCCCACCGAGATCGAGGACCTCAACCCGCTGGTGACGCCGGTGGACGCCGAATTCCGGGTCGGAACCATGGGATTGGGTTGGGACTCCGAGGCGCAGACCGTGGTCGTCGAGCTGCTCGCGGTCAGCGACACCGAGTTCGATGCGTCGGTGGTCCTCGACGACACCGACGAGGGCCCGGACGCGGTGCGGGTGTTCCTGACGCCGGAGTCGGCGCGGCAATTCGCCACCAGATCGAACCGGGTCATCTCCGCGGGCCGCCCGCCGTGCCCGCTGTGCGACGAGCCGCTGGATCCGGCCGGCCACCTCTGCGTCCGCACCAACGGCTATCGGCGGGGTGCATTCGGGCCCGACGATGAGCCCGATGACCCCGACCTCTGACGATAGGGAGGCGCTGCGCTCCGGGGAGCTGGAGATCCTGGGCCGCATCCGCTCGGCGAGCAACGCCACTTTCCTGTGCGAGGCGACGATGGGGGAGCGGCGCACCCACTGTGTGTACAAGCCGATCGCCGGTGAGCAGCCGCTCTGGGACTTCCCGGACGGCACGCTGGCCGGCCGCGAGCTCGTCGCGCACCTGATCTCCGTCGAGCTGGGCTGGAACCTGGTGCCCTACACCATCATTCGCGACGGCCCCGCCGGGCCCGGCATGGTGCAGCTGTGGGTGGACCAACCTGGCGACGGCGGCGACCCGCCGGCCGGGCCCGCGCTGGTCGACCTGGCGCCGGTCGGCAAGATCCCGGCCGGCTACCTGTCGGTGCTGCGGGCCTACGACTACGCCGGTGACCCGGTGGTACTCGTGCACGCCGATGACCCCCGGTTGCGTCGCATGGCGGTGTTCGACGTGGTGATCAACAACGCCGACCGCAAGGGCGGACACATCCTGTGCGGCACCGACGGTGTGGTCTACGGCGTCGACCACGGCGTGACCCTGCACACCCAAGACAAGTTGCGCACCGTGCTGTGGGGCTGGGCCGGCATGCCGCTGGACGACCTGGCCGAGTTGCAGGCGCTGACCCGCTTGGCCGCCGCGCTGGACGGTCCGCTGGCCGCCGACCTGGAGCCACATCTGACGTCGGCCGAGATCGCGGCCCTGCGGCGGCGCGTCGAGGATCTGCTGGAACATCCGGTGATGCCCGGCCCCAACAGCCATCGCCCGATACCCTGGCCGGCGTTCTGAGGGCCTTCAGCACCGCCGCGGGTGCGTTCTGGTCGCGAAAATCCGCTTCGGGAGTACCAACCGCACACTCGCGGCGGGGCCCGCCAGCCGGGTCGGGGATACTTCCTGACGTGACGCTGACCGACGCGGCGCTGGCCGCCGAACTGGCCGTCGAGGCCGGGAAGCTGTTGCTCAAGGTCCGCGACGAGGTGGGGTTCGGCCACCCGTGGCGCCTCGGCGATGCCGGGGATGCGCTCGCGAACCGTTTGATCCTCAGCCGGCTGCGGGAGGTACGCCCCGACGACGCGGTGCTCAGCGAGGAATCGCCCGACGACCTGGCCCGGTTGCAGGCCGACCGGGTCTGGATCATCGACCCGCTCGACGGCACCCGGGAGTTCACCACCCCCGGACGTGATGACTGGGCGGTGCATATCGCGCTGTGGCAGCGAGACGGCTCGGGGCCGGGCGCCATCACCGACGCCGCGGTGTCGCTGCCGGCCTATGACAACAGGAGCAACGTCGTGTTCGCCACCGACACGGTCACCGCGAACGCCACGCCGGCCCGGGTCCCGAACCCGATACGGGTGGCGGTCAGCGCAACCCGGATGCCGGCGGTGGTGCGCATCATCCGGGAGGTACTGCCGGTCGAACCGGTGCTGATGGGTTCGGCGGGCGCCAAGGCGATGGCGGTGGTGCGCGGCGACGTGGACGCCTACCTGCACGCCGGCGGCCAATGGGAGTGGGATTCGGCCGCCCCGGCCGGTGTGGTGCGGGCGGCCGGGCTGCACGCCTCCCGGCTCGACGGTTCGCCGCTGCTCTACAACCGCCCCGACCCCTACCTGCCCGACCTGCTGATGTGCCGGCCCGAGGTGGCGCCGACACTACTTGACGCCATGCGGCGCACATTGTTCTGACCGCGGTGTTGATTCCGCGGTTCCAGCTTCACCTCGCCTCCGGCGAGCCTCGCTAAACCGCGGTGTTGATGCGGCGGTTCCAGCTTCACCTCGCCTCCGGCGAGCCTCGCTAAACCGCGGTGTTGATGCGGCGGTTCCAGCTTCACCTCGCCTCCGGCGAGCCTCGCTAAACCGCCGGGCCTTACAGTCGAGGGCATGCAATCGTGGTCCGCGCCGGCCGTTCCGGCCCTGCCCGGGCACGGCCCGGCGCTGCGTCTGTACGACACCGCCGACCGGCAGGTCCGCCCGGTGTCGCCGGGCCCGACGGCCACCATGTACGTCTGCGGCATCACCCCTTATGACGCCACCCATCTGGGTCACGCCGCCACCTATCTGGTCTTCGACCTGATTCACCGGCTCTGGCTCGACGCCGGCCACCCGGTGGACTACGTGCAGAACGTCACCGACGTCGATGACCCGCTGCTCGAACGTGCCGACCGTGACGGTGTGGACTGGCAGCTGTTGGCGGCCGATCAGGTCGAGCTGTTCGCGGCGGACATGACCGCGCTGCGGGTGCTGCCGCCCCAGCACTACGTTGCTGCCAGCGAGGCGATCGACGAGGTCGTCGAGGTGGTCGAGAAAATGCTGGCCTCCGGGTCGGCCTATGTCGTCGACGGCGAACACCCGGACGTCTATTTCCGCGCCGACGCCACCGAACAGTTCGGCTACGAATCGGGTCTCGACCGCGCCACCATGCTGGAACTGTTCGGCGAGCGCGGCGGAGATCCGGACCGGGCCGGCAAGACCGATCCGCTGGATGCCCTGCTGTGGCGCGCCGCCCGGCCGGGCGAACCCAGCTGGCCCGCGCCGTTTGGCGCCGGACGGCCCGGCTGGCACGTCGAGTGCGCCGCGATCGCGTTGAGCCGGATCGGCAGCGGGATCGACATCCAGGGCGGCGGGTCCGACCTGATCTTCCCGCACCACGAGTTCTCCGCCGCGCACGCCGAATCGCTCACCGGGGAGCGGCGTTTCGCCCGCCACTACGTGCATACCGGGATGATCGGCTGGGACGGACACAAGATGTCCAAGAGCCTCGGCAACCTGGTGCTGGTGTCCAAACTGCGCGCTCAGGGTGTGGAGCCGGCGGCGATCAGGCTGGGTCTGCTGGCCGGCCACTACCGCAGCGACCGGTTCTGGGACGACGCGATCCTGCGGGAGGCCGAGGCGCGGCTGGCCCGCTGGCGCGCCGCGACCACCCTGCCGGCCGGCCCGGCCGCCGACGACGTGATCGCCCGGCTGCGCCGCTACCTCGCCGACGACCTGGACACGGTGAAGGCGCTTGCGGCGCTGGACGGTTGGGCCACCGACGCACTGGAGTACGGCGGTCACGACACCGCCACCCCGCGGCTGGTGGCCACCGCGGTCGACGCCCTGCTGGGTGTGGCGCTCTGACCCAGCTGCGCCGGGAGTAGTTTGGCCGCATGGTTGCGATTCACTCCCAAGTCATCTTCATCACCGGCGGTGCGCACGGTATCGGCGCCGACACGGCCCGCCGGCTGCACGCTCAGGGCGCCAAACTGGTGCTGACCGACCTGGACCAGGCCCAGCTCACGGCGTTCGCCGACGAACTCGGCGGTGACCGGGTGCTGACCGTGGCCGCCGATGTCCGCGACCTGGACGCCATGCAGGCCGCCGCCGATGCGGCCGTCGAGCGGTTCGGACGGATCGACACCGTGGTCGCCAACGCCGGCATCGCCAGCTACGGCTCGCTGCTGGCCGTCGACCCGGAGGCGTTCCGGCGGGTGATCGACGTCAACCTGGTGGGGGTGTTCAACACGGTGCGGGCCACGCTGCCGGCCATCGTCGAGCGCCGCGGCTATGTGCTGATCGTGTCGTCGCTGGCGGCGTTCGCCGCTGCGCCGGGCATGATCCCCTACGACGCATCCAAGGCCGGTGTCGAGCACCTGGCCAACGCGTTGCGCCTGGAGGTCGCCCACCTCGGGGTGACCGTCGGCTCGGCGCACATGTCCTGGATCGACACCGCGCTGGTGCGCGACACCAAGTCCGACCTGTCGACCTTCGGTGAGTTGCTGGCCAAGCTGCCCTGGCCGCTGAACAAGACCACGTCGGTGGCCGAATGCGTCGACGCGTTCGTCGACGGCATCGAGAACCGTCGCACCCGGGTCTACTGCCCGCGCTGGGTGGGGCTGTTCCGCTGGCTCAAGCCGCTGCTGTCCAGCGGGGTCGCGGAGGGCCAGATCGGCAAGGTGGCCGCCGAAATGCTGCCGCGGATGGACGCCGAGGTCGCCGCGCTGGGCCGTTCCACCAGCGCCTACAACGAGGCCATAGAAAAGTAGGGCCGAACTGGGTCAGCGCCGCCGGCGGCGCAGGTAGCGCTCGAACTCCGCGGCCAGCGCGTCGCCGTCGATCTTGTTGAGCGCATCGGTCATGTCGACCTCGGCGTCGCCGCGCTCCTCCAGCGAGGTGACGTAGTCGGCGATCTCCTCGTCCTCGCTGGCCATCTCGGTGACCGCCAGCTCCCACTCCTCGGCTTGCGCCGGCAGATCGCCCAGCGGCACCTCGATGTCCAGGGCGTCCTCGACGCGGCGCAGCAGTGCGACCGTCGCCTTGGGATTGGGCGGCTGCGAGACATAGTGCGGCACCGCCGCCCAGAACGTCACCGCCGGAATCCCGGCCGCCACGCACGCGTCCTGAAACACCCCGGTGATCCCGGTCGGGCCCTCGTAGCGGGTCTCGGTCAGACCGAATCGGGTGGCCGACTCCGGCGAGTAGGCCGCCCCGGAGACCGGCACCGGCCGGGTGTGCGGGGTGTCGGCCAGCAGCGCGCCCAGGATCACCACGGTGTTGACGTCGAGTTGCTCGATGACCGCCAGCAGCTGGGCGCAGAACGTCCGCCAGCGCATGTTGGGCTCGACGCCGTGCATCAGCACGATGTCGCGGTCGCTGCCCGGTGGCCGGCAGTGCGAGACCCGCATCGACGGCCACACCAGTTCACGGGTGACACCGTCGAGCTGCCGGATCACCGGCCGGTTCACCTGGTAGTCGTAGTACGCCTCGTCGTCGATGTCGACGATCAGCCGGGCGTCCCAGATGTCGTGCAGGTGCTGCACCGCGTCGCTGGCGGCGTCGCCGGCATCATTCCAGCCCTCGAAAGCGGCCACCACGATGGTGTCGTGCAGGTCGGGAAGCGCGGTGCCGTCATCCGGTCGGGTCACACCGCCAGGGTAAGGCCTGTGCGGAGATCACGGGCCCTACCGGAGCGGCTGAGTCGGCTCGGTCGCCGGGGGATTCGTCCCTATGGCGGGTGAGCAAGTAGACTTTTCGGCGTCGAGAGGCGTTGCAACGGTTCGCCGGTTCCCGCCGGTGGCCGCCACGCTCGACGGAGTCAAGGACGCCTTCCGTCATGGAAGGGACCCGCGTGACTAACTTTGAGCCCAACATCCAGCCTGACTGCACCGAAGAGCTGACGGCTGCGCTGCGCCGGCGGATCGTGGTGATCGACGGCGCGATGGGCACGGCGATCCAGCGCGACCGGCCGGACGAGGCCGGTTACCGCGGCGAGCGCTTCAGCGAGTGGCCCACCCCGTTGCAGGGCAACAACGACCTGCTCACCTTGACGCAACCGGAGATCATTGAGGGCATTCACCGCGAGTATCTCGAGGCGGGCGCCGACATCTTGGAGACCAACACCTTCAACGCGAACGCGATCTCGCTGTCGGACTACGACATGGCGGACCTCAGCTATGAGCTGAACTATGCGGGCGCCGCCCTGGCCCGCAAGGCCGCAGCTGAATACAGCACCGGCGACAAGCCCCGCTACGTGGCCGGCACCATCGGGCCGACGACGCGCACCGCGTCGATCTCGCCGGACGTCAACGACCCCGGCGCCCGCAACGTCTCCTACGACCAATTGGTCGCCGCCTACCTCGAAGCCGCCAACGGCCTGGTCGACGGCGGCGCCGACCTCATCCTCATCGAGACGATCTTCGACTCGCTGAACGCCAAGGCCGCGGTGTTCGCCGTCGAGACGTTGTTCGAGGAACGCGGACGCCGCTGGCCGGTCATCATCTCCGGCACCATCACCGATGCGTCCGGGCGCACATTGTCGGGTCAGGTCACCGAGGCGTTCTGGAACTCGATCCGGCACGCCAGGCCGATCGCGGTGGGCCTCAACTGCGCCCTGGGCGCGCCGGAGATGCGGCCCTACATCGCCGAGATGGCGCGAATCGCCGACACCCACGTGTCCTGCTATCCCAACGCCGGCCTGCCCAACGCCTTCGGCGAGTACGACGAGGACCCGGAGCGGCAGGCCAGCTACATCGCCGAGTTCGCCGAGGCCGGCCTGGTCAACCTGGTCGGCGGTTGCTGCGGAACGGCGCCGGAGCACATCGCCGAGATCGCCAAGGTCGTCGAGGGCAAGCCGCCGCGCGAGCTGCCGAAGATCGAGGTCGCCACCCGGCTGGCGGGCCTGGAACCGCTCAACATCACCGACGACTCGCTGTTCGTCAACATCGGTGAGCGCACCAATATCACCGGTTCAGCCCGGTTCCGCAACCTGATCAAGGCCGAGGACTACGACACCGCGCTGTCGGTGGCGCTGCAACAGGTCGAGGCCGGTGCGCAGGTCATCGACATCAACATGGACGAGGGCATGATCGACGGCGTCGCCGCGATGGACCGGTTCACCAAACTGATCGCCAGCGAACCCGACATCAGCCGCGTCCCGGTGATGATCGACTCCTCCAAGTGGGAGGTCATCGAGGCGGGCCTGAAGAACGTGCAGGGCAAGCCGATCGTCAACTCGATCTCCATGAAGGAGGGCGAGGAGAAGTTCATCCGCGAGGCGCGGCTGTGCCGCAAGTACGGCGCCGCCGTCGTCGTGATGGCCTTCGACGAGCAGGGGCAGGCCGACAACCTGGAGCGCCGCAAGGAGATCTGCGGGCGCGCCTACCGGGTCCTGACCGAGCAGGTCGGCTTCCCGGCCGAGGACATCATCTTCGACCCGAACTGCTTCGCGCTGGCGACCGGCATCGAGGAGCACGCCACCTACGGGATCGACTTCATCGAGGCCTGCGCCTGGATCAAGGAGAGCCTGCCCGGGGTGCACATCTCCGGCGGCATCTCGAACGTGTCGTTCTCGTTCCGGGGCAACAACCCGGTCCGTGAGGCGATTCACGCGGTGTTCCTGTACCACGCGATCAAGGCCGGCCTGGACATGGGCATCGTCAACGCCGGAGCGCTGGTGCCCTACGACTCGATCGACGCCGAGCTGCGGGAACGCATCGAGGACGTGGTGCTGAACCGTCGCGCGGATGCGGCCGAGCGGCTGCTGGAGATCGCCGAACGGTTCAACTCCTCCGAGAAGGGCGAAGACCCCGCGGCGGCCGAGTGGCGCAACCTCCCGGCCCGCGAGCGGATCACGCACGCCCTGGTCAAGGGCATCGACGCGCACGTCGACGAGGACACCGAGGAGCTGCGGGCCGAGATCGCCGCCGCCGGCGGCCGGCCGATCGAGGTGATCGAGGGCCCGCTGATGGACGGCATGAACGTCGTCGGCGACCTCTTCGGCGCCGGCAAGATGTTCCTGCCGCAGGTGGTGAAGTCGGCCCGGGTGATGAAGAAGGCGGTGGCCTACCTGCTGCCGTTCATCGAGGCCGAGAAGCAGCCGGGCGACGCCGACCACACCAACGGCACCATCGTGATGGCGACGGTCAAGGGCGACGTCCACGACATCGGCAAGAACATCGTCGGGGTGGTGTTGCAGTGCAACAACTACACCGTCGTCGACCTCGGGGTGATGGTGCCCGCCGAGAAGATCCTGACCGCGGCCAGGGAGTACGACGCCGACATGATCGGCCTCTCCGGCCTGATCACCCCTTCGCTGGAGGAGATGGCCGGTTTCGCCGCCGAGATGGAACGCGAAGGCCTGGAGATCCCGCTTTTGATCGGCGGCGCGACCACCTCGAGCGCCCACACGGCCGTGAAGATCGCGCCGCGTCGTAGCGCTCCGGTGATCTGGGTCAAGGACGCGTCGCGCTCGGTTCCGGTGGTTGCCGCGCTGCTCGACGACAAGCAGCGCCCGGCGCTGCTGGAATCGACCGCGGCCGACTACGCGTCGCTGCGGGAACGGCATGCCCAGAAGAACGAGCGGCCGATGGTGCCGCTGGAGAAGGCCCGCGCCAACCGGACTCCCATCGAGTGGGACGGCTACACGCCGCCGGCGCCCGTTATTGGTACGGGAGTTTGGGAATTTCTTGACTACGATCTGGCCGAGTTGCGCGAGTACATCGACTGGCAGCCGTTCTTCAACGCCTGGGAGATGAAGGGCCGCTTTCCCGACATCCTCAACAACCCGGCTTCCGGCGAGGCCGCGCGCAAGCTGTACAACGAGGCCCAGCAGATGCTCGACACCGCGATCGCAGAGAAGTGGCTGACGGCCAACGCGGTCATCGGGTTCTTCCCGGCCAACGCGGTCGGCGATGACGTCGAGGTCTACACCGATGACACCCGGACCGAGGTGTTGACCGTGTTCCACAACCTGCGCCAGCAGGGCGCGCACCGGCCGGGAATCCCGAACCGGTCGCTGGGCGACTACATCGCCCCCAAAGACACAGGTCTGGCCGACTACATCGGCGCCTTCGCCGTCACCGCGGGGCTGGGCAGCGGCGAGAAGATCGCGGAGTTCAAGGAAGCACTCGATGACTACAGTGCGATCCTGCTGGAGTCGGTCGCCGACCGGCTGGCGGAGGCGTTCGCCGAACGGATGCACCAGCGGGTTCGTAAGGAGTTCTGGGGATTCCAGCCCGACGAGGCTTTGGACAACGACGCCCTGATCGCCGAGAAGTACCAGGGGATCCGCCCGGCCCCGGGCTACCCGGCCTGCCCGGAGCACACCGAGAAGGCGACGATCTGGAAGTTGATGGACGTCACCGAACGGACCCGCATCGAGCTGACCGACTCGATGGCGATGTGGCCCGGTGCCGCGGTCAGCGGCCTGTATTTTTCGCACCCGCAGTCGCAGTATTTCGTGATCGGCCGGTTGGCCCAGGACCAGGTCGCCGACTACGCGAAGCGCAAGGGCTGGACGCTGGCCGAGGCCGAGCGCTGGCTCGCCGCCAACCTCGGCTACAACCCGGAGGACTGAGTCCTGAGGTGCTGCCCTGATGGGTGAGTTGCGCGCGGTGCTGTGCGACATGGACGGCACCCTGGTCGATTCCGAGAAGCTCTGGGATGTCGCGATGGATGCGCTCTACGACCGCCTCGGCGGGGTGCTGACACCCCAGGTGCGGGCGGCCACGGTCGGTGGCAGCGCGGCCGACAACATCCGCATCGTCTACGACGACCTGGGCCTGACACCCGACCCGGCGGCGATGGCCGCCTCGGCGGCCTGGATGCACGACTACACCGCCGAGTTGTTCGATGCGGCCCTGCCCTGGTGCGACGGCGCCCAGGAGTTGCTGGAGGGACTCGCGGCGGCGGCCGTGCCCATGGCGCTGGTCACCAACACCCCGCGGCTGCTGGCCGAGCGGGCGCTGAACACCATCGGCCGGCACTATTTCGATGCGGTGGTCTGCGGTGACGAGGTGGGCCGGGGTAAGCCGGCGCCGGATCCCTACCTGCGGGCGGTCGAGCTGCTGGAGCTGGATCCGCGCGAGTGTCTGGCCGTGGAGGACTCGCCGACCGGCGCCGCCTCGGCCGAACTGGCCGGTTGTGCGGTGCTGGTGGTACCCAACGCGATACCGGTGCCGCCCGGTGCGATGCGTCACCAGGTGGGGTCGTTGGCCGGGCTCGGGCCGGCGGACCTGCACGAGATCTACACCCGACTCGCTGCCCCCCGCGAGCGTGCGCGTCTGCCCGCCGACACGCCGTAAAAACTGTGCAGCTGTGCACGCTCGCCCGGGCACCGCAACCACCACGGGCGAAACTGCCGTGACTGCCCGTGACCGGGCATGAAACAATCCCTGCTCGTGAAGACCTTCGAGGAGCTGTTCGCCGAGCTCGGTGAGCGCGCCGCCACCCGACCGGCCGGCAGCGCCACCGTCGCCGCGCTGGACGCCGGGGTGCACACCATCGGCAAGAAGATTCTGGAGGAGGCCGGCGAGGTGTGGCTGGCCGCCGAGCACGAGTCCGATGACGCGCTGGCCGGCGAGATCAGTCAGCTGCTGTATTGGACCCAGGTGCTGATGATCTCGCGCGGGCTGACGTTGTCCGACGTGTACCGGAAGTTGTGACCATGTTGCGTGTCGCGGTTCCCAACAAGGGAGCGCTCAGTGAGTCCGCCGCGGCGATGCTGGCGGAGGCCGGCTACCGCAGCCGCACCGACGCCAAGGACCTGACGGTCCTGGATCCGTCGAACAAGGTGGAGTTTTTCTTTCTGCGGCCCAAAGACATCGCCATCTACGTCGGGTCGGGGGAGCTGGATCTGGGGGTCACCGGCCGGGACCTAGCCCTGGAATCGACTGCGCCGGTGAGCGAACGGCTGGCGTTGGGATTCGGCTCGTCGCGGTTCCGCTACGCCGCCCCGGCCGGACGGGACTGGACCGTGGCGGATCTGGCCGGCAAGCGGATCGCCACCGCTTATCCCAATCTCGTTCGGAAAGACCTGGCGGCCAAGGGAATCGAGGCGACTGTCATCCGTCTGGACGGCGCGGTGGAGATCTCGATACAGCTCGGGGTGGCCGACGCGATCGCCGACGTGGTCGGGTCGGGCCGCACGTTGCGCCAGCACGACCTGGTGGCTTTCGGTGAGACACTGTGCGATTCGGAGGCGGTGCTCATCGAGGCCGCCAAACCGAACGGCCGCAGCCAACAGACGGCCGCAGCCCGCGATCAGCTGGCGGGCCGGATGCGCGGCGTGGTCTTCGGCCAGCAGTACCTGATGCTGGACTACAACTGTCCGCGGGCGGCTCTTGAGCAGGCCGCCGCGATCACCCCCGGCCTGGAGTCACCGACCATCGCTCCGCTGGCCGAGCCGGACTGGATCGCGGTCCGCGCGCTGGTGCCGCGCCGCCAGGTCAACGCGATCATGGACGAACTGGCCGCCATCGGAGCCAAGGCCATCCTCGCCTCGGACATCAGATTCTGCCGATTTTGATCAGTGCAGGTCGGGGAGTTGTCGACGTGTTAGCGTCCGGGAGAATCTAGGAGGCTCTCGTGACGCATTTCCTCGTGCTGCTCCTCGCGCTGTTGATCGGTGTCGTCGCCGGACTGCGTGCGCTGACCGCACCGGCCGTCATGGCCTGGGCGGCCGCACTGCACTGGATCAACCTGGACGGCACCTGGGCTCAGTGGTTGAGCCACCCGGCGACCGTCACCATCCTGACGGTGCTGGCGGTTGGTGAACTGGTCACCGATCAATTGCCCAAGACCCCCAACCGCACCATGCCGCTGCCGTTCACCGCTCGGATCGTGTTGGGCGGGTTCGCCGGTGCGGTGCTCGGCACGGCCTGGAACTACACCTGGACGGCACTGGGCGCGGGCATGATCGGCGCGGTGATCGGCACGTTGGTCGGTTTTGCCCTGCGGCAGCGCTTGGTCGCCGTCAGTGGCGGGCGCGACCTGCCGATCGCGCTGCTGGAAGACAGTGTCGCGGTACTGGGCGGCATCGCGATCGCCGCTTACACCGCGGTGCTGTGAGCTGAGACGTTCAGCGCCGCTGCAGCACCGAGCGGCCGTTCACGCGGCGCCGTCCATCGGCCAGCCGGGATAGGCCGGCGGGGTCCCGCCGAACGCCGGACACAACGCGCGGTGCGCGCACCAATCGCACAACCGCGACGGGTTCGGCCGGAAATCACCTGTGGCACCGGCAGTTTGGATTGCACGCCAGATCGCGATCAGAATCTTCTCGAAGCGCAGCAGCTCCGCGTGATCGGGTGAGTAGTCCAGCAACTGCCCGTCGGCCAGGTAGATCAGCCGCAGCTGGGCCGGAAGCACCCCGCGTGACCGCAGCAGCGCCACCGCATAGAACTTCATCTGGAACAGCGCCTTCGACTGGGCCGACGCGCTGCCCGGCGACGGCGCCCGGCCGGTCTTGTAGTCGACCACGCGCAGGCCGCCGGTCGGGGCGACGTCGATGCGGTCGACGAAACCTCGCAGCAGCGTCCCGTCGGCGAGTTCGACCTCGACGCGTTGTTCACAGCTCTGCGGATCGAACCGGCGTGGATCCTCCAGCCGGTAGTAGCCGCTGAGCAGTTTGCGCGCTTCGGCCAGCAACTGCTCGACATCGAGCCCGGCCGCCAGATCCGGTTCGGCGCTGATCAGCTCCTCCAAGGCCGGGGCGGCCAGCTCACGGGCCGTCTCCGGACCGCGCTGGGCGGCCGGCAGCGCGTAGAGGCGCTCCAGTGCGCCGTGCACCACCGTGCCGCGCAGCTGCGCCGTCGACGGCGGCTCGGACAGCCGGTCGATTGCCCGGAACCGATACAGCAGCGGGCACTGTTTGAAGTCGGCCGCCCGCGACGGGGACAACGCCGGCCTACTCATACGCGGAACCCTACGGGCATGCTCCGACAACCCACGCCTGCCACGCTGCGTAGGGTGAACGGCTGTGTCCGAATCCGGGATCTTCCAAGCAGGCGACCGGGCCCAGTTCACCGACGCCAAAGGCCGCCGCTACACCACGGTGCTGGTCCCCGGCGGTGACTTCCACACCCATCGGGGCGCCATCCCGCACGACGAGGTGATCGGGCTGCCGGACGGCAGCGTGGTCAAGTCCGCCAACGGTGACCCGTTCCTGGTGCTGCGGCCGCTGCTGGTCGACTATGTGATGTCGATGCCGCGCGGGGCGCAGGTGATCTATCCCAAGGATTCCGCACAGATCATTCACGAAGGCGACATCTTCCCCGGCGCCCGGGTGCTGGAGGCCGGTGCCGGATCGGGCGCGCTGACGCTGTCGTTGCTGCGAGCGGTCGGGCCGGAGGGCCAGGTGGTCTCCTACGAACTGCGCGATGACCACGCCGAGCATGCCCGCCGCAATGTCGAGACCTTCGTCGGGCAGCTGCCCGACAACTGGCGGCTGGTGATGGGCGATGTCGCCGACTGCGACCTGCCCGACGGGTCGATCGACCGGGTGGTGCTGGACATGCTGGCGCCGTGGGACGTGCTTGACGTCGTGTCGCGGGTGCTGATTCCCGGTGGGGTGCTGGTGATCTATGTGGCCACCGTCACCCAGCTCTCGCAGGTGAACGAGGCGCTGCGCGAGCAGCAGTGCTGGACCGAGCCGCGATCATGGGAGACCATGCAGCGCGGCTGGAACGTCGTCGGGCTGGCGGTGCGCCCACAACATGCGATGCGCGGCCACACCGCCTTCCTGGTCTGCGCCCGCAGGCTGGCGCCCGGCACGGTCACCCCGACCCGGCTGGGACGCAAACGCCCGATGTGAGCAGACGCGCCCGGTCGGGTTTACGGCCCCCAGAGGCGCGGATTCATCGCATGTGCCGACGGTGCCTGCAGTTCCACGGCGCCATCCGCGCCGGTCGTGTAGGGGAAGATCAGCCCTACCGCTGCGCCCTCACGGTGTTCGACACTGACCTCGATCCCGTCGCGGTGCGGATCGGTCAGCGTGACGTTCAAGGCGACGACGGCGGCCCGCAGGCTGTCCTTGAGCGCGGTCACGGCCCGCCAGTGCGCCGCCAACTGTTCGACGACCGCCGCTGATGTCGGGTAGTCCGGAGCGATCACCTGGCGTTCGCCGTCGACGGAAACCGCCAGCGCGAAAGGCAGGAACTCGCCGCGGGCCGCGATGGTTTCCAGGGCGAGGTTGACCGCGGCGTCGGTGAGCCCGTCAAGGTCCGCCTGCGCCTGTTCGGACACGGTGTCGCGCCAGCTCGTCATCCGCTGATCGCCTCCTCGTCAGATCGGTCTCAACGGTAGCCGGTCATCCTCACATGAAGACCGAATCGGCCTGCGGCACAATCTCAGTCGTCGCTGCGGCTCAACCGCCGCCGCACCGACAGCAGCTCGATCTCCGGGCGCGCGGCCACCAGTCGCTCGACCGCATCGAGGACCTCGACCACATGTCGGCGCTCCCCGGAAACCGCGGCCAGGCCGATCCCGCTGCGCCGGTGCAGCTCTACCGAATCCGTCTCGGCCGCTGACACATTGAACTTGCGGCGCAACTCCGCGACGATCGGGCGCACCACCGAGCGCTTCTGCTTGAGCGAGTGCACGTCACCGAGCAGCAGGTCGAACTCCAGCCACCCGATCCACATGGCTACGGCGTCGGCGTGGGAGGCGCTGTGGAGCCGGCATGTGCCTTGCCGAACGCCAGCAACGTTTTGGCGGTCTCGTGCGACAGTCGCCAGCCGCCGTCGCGCGGCGTGAACTCCATCGGGAACGAGAACCCACCGGCGTCGGGGTTGGCGGTGTTGACCGTGACGTCGGCGGTCACGTTGCCCGGGTGGCGGTCCGACCAGGTGATGCCGGCGGCATCGAGGTTCAGCGGCAGGTACCCGCCGTCTTTGAGCGCGGTGGCGAACTTGTCGATGGTCGCGGCGTCGGTGGGCTTGGCGCTCTCGATCAGGCTGACCTTCTCGGCGCCGGGAATCTCCGGATCGGACAACCGGTAGAGCACGTCCGTGAGGGTCTCGGGCGCCGGAAGCGGCGATGACTGCGGCTCTGCCGCCACCGTTGTCGTCGCCGTCACCGGGATTTCGGCCGGCGGCTCCGCCGGTTGTGGGTGGCTGGCGCAGCCCGACAGCGCCAGCACCGCCGCCAGGACGGTGCTCACGGTGCTCAAGGCGATGCGCTGCCGGGACATCCGCGATCAGTTCGACGTCAGTTGGACGAGGTCATCTGCGACAGCGTCATCAGCGATGTCTTGGACAACTTCCAGCCGCCCTGGTCGACGAACATCAAGTTGACCGAACGCGGCTCCAGCTGCGGTCCGGAGGCGGTGACATCCGCGGTGGCCACGCCGGGGCCGGCCGGCGCGATATTGGCCACGCTGATCGATAGCGGGAACTTACCGTTGGCGACGCCCTTGGCCATCTTGCGGTCCATCACGCTGCTCTCGACCGGGCCGAGGCCGCCCTCGATGAGGTGGGACTTGCCGGCGGCGGGGATGCCGGGATCGGCCAGGGTGTTGAGCACGTCGGTCAGCTGCTCGGGCGCCGGGATGGCGGCCGGCGGCTCGAGCGGCAGCGGCGCACCCCAAACCGTCAACTGCAGCTGCGGAGTGACGGTTGCAACCGAGGTCACACCTGCTGCGGCTGCCGCCACGAGCGCGGCGGCTGCGATGCCTGTGGCTAGGTATTTCACGGTCACAAAGGTCCTTTCGACGGCTTAAATCGTCACCCAGGCTAACAGCGTTTGTCGGTGTGTCGGATTGCCACAGCGCACGCGAATGCACAATGGCCGGTAGCGTTGAGGTATCCGTCGCTTCAACTTCCAGTTCGGGAAAGGAGCGCAACATGGACAACATGGGAGACTCGGCGCGTTCTGGGGCCTTCGACGCTTCCAGTGGCCCCGGCACGCCCGGCGACGACCTGGCCGAGCTGGAGGAGCTGCGCCGAGAGGCCGCTGTGCTGCGCGAACAACTCGACAACGCACCGCAGGACAGCGCCCGCGTTGGGCGTGACGTCCGACAGCTCGAAGCGCACATCGACTCGCTGACCGCGCGCAACTCCAAGCTGATGGAAACCCTTAAGGACGCACGTCAGCAGTTGCTGGCGCTGCGTGAGGAAGTCGACCGGCTTGGCCAGCCCCCCAGCGGTTATGGTGTGCTGCTGGCTACCCACGAGGACGAGACCGTCGACGTGTTCACCTCGGGGCGCCGGATGCGGCTGAACATCTCGCCGAACATCGATGTCTCGACGCTCAAGAAGGGCCAGACGGTGCGGCTCAACGAGGCGCTGACGGTAGTCGAGGCCAGCTCTTTCGAAGCGGTCGGGGAGATCTCCACGCTGCGGGAGCTGCTGTCCGACGGCCACCGGGCGCTGGTGGTGGGCCACGCCGACGAGGAGCGCATCGTGTGGCTGGCCGAGCCGCTGGTCGCCGAGGATCTGCCCGAACGCAACCCAGACGCCGACTCGGACGACCGGCGTCCCCGCAGGCTGCGCCCCGGCGACTCCCTGCTGGTGGACACCAAGGCCGGCTACGCCTTCGAGCGCATCCCCAAGGCCGAGGTGGAGGATCTGGTGCTCGAAGAGGTGCCGGATGTCAGCTACGGCGACATCGGTGGCCTGGGCCGGCAGATCGAGCAGATCCGCGACGCGGTCGAGCTGCCGTTCCTGCACAAGGACCTCTACCGCGAGTACGCCCTGCGCCCGCCCAAAGGTGTGCTGCTCTACGGCCCGCCCGGCTGTGGTAAGACGTTGATCGCCAAGGCCGTGGCCAACTCGCTGGCCAAGAAGATGGCCGAGGTGCGCGGCGACGACGCCCACGAGGCCAAGTCGTACTTCCTCAACATCAAGGGCCCGGAGCTGCTCAACAAGTTCGTCGGTGAGACCGAACGCCACATCCGGCTGATCTTCCAGCGCGCCCGGGAGAAGGCGTCCGAGGGCACACCGGTGATCGTGTTCTTCGATGAGATGGACTCGATCTTCCGCACCCGTGGCACCGGTGTCTCCTCGGACGTGGAGACCACGGTGGTTCCCCAGCTGCTCAGTGAGATCGACGGCGTGGAGGGGCTGGAGAACGTCATCGTGATCGGGGCCTCCAACCGCGAGGACATGATCGACCCGGCGATCCTGCGGCCCGGCCGCCTCGACGTCAAGATCAAGATCGAGCGTCCCGACGCCGAAGCCGCCCAGGACATCTTCTCCAAGTACCTCACCGTGGGGTTGCCGGTGCACGCCGACGACCTGGCCGAGTTCGGCGGGGACCGCGCGGCCTGCATCAAGGCGATGATCGAGAAGGTCGTCGACCGGATGTACGCCGAGATCGACGACAACCGGTTCCTGGAGGTCACCTACGCCAACGGTGACAAGGAAGTCATGTACTTCAAGGACTTCAACTCCGGGGCGATGATCCAGAACGTCGTCGACCGGGCGAAGAAGAACGCCATCAAGTCGGTGCTGGAGACCGGTCAGCCCGGTCTGCGCATCCAGCACCTGCTGGATTCGATCGTCGACGAGTTCGCCGAGAACGAGGACCTGCCCAACACCACCAACCCCGACGACTGGGCGCGGATCTCGGGCAAGAAGGGCGAGCGGATCGTCTACATCCGCACCCTGGTCACCGGCAAGTCGTCGAGCGCCAGCCGGGCGATCGACACCGAGTCCAACCTCGGTCAGTACCTGTAGGGCCCCTGATTCGGCGAGCGTGCATGTCTGTGCGCCGACACGCCGCGAACCCTGAACATCTGTGCACGTTCGCGGCACCCGGTTTGGCCGATGCGGCGCTCGCCTAGGCTCTAGGCATGCAACGGATCATCGGTACCGAAGTCGAATACGGCATCGCTTCGCCGTCGGATCCGACCGCGAACCCGATCCTGACCTCGACTCAGGCGGTGCTGGCCTACGCCGCTGCCGCCGGAATCCCGCGCGCCAAGCGCACCCGCTGGGACTACGAGGTGGAGTCACCGCTGCGCGACGCCCGCGGCTTCGACCTAAGCCGATCGAGCGGCCCGCCGCCGATCATCGACGCTGACGAGGTCGGCGCGGCCAACATGATTCTGACCAACGGGGCGCGGCTCTACGTCGATCACGCCCACCCCGAGTACTCCGCACCCGAGGTGACCGACCCGCTGGACGCGGTGATCTGGGACAAGGCCGGCGAGCGGGTGATGGAGGCCGCCGCTCGCCACGTGGCCAGCGTGCCGGGCGCCGCCAAGCTGCAGCTCTACAAGAACAACATCGACAACAAGGGCGCCTCCTACGGCAGCCACGAGAACTACCTGATGAGCCGGCAGACGCCGTTCTCGGCGATCATCGCGGGTCTGACCCCGTTTTTCGTGTCGCGGCAGGTGGTCACCGGCTCCGGCCGCGTCGGTCTGGGCCCGGCCGGCGACGAACCGGGCTTCCAGCTCTCGCAGCGCGCCGACTACATCGAGGTCGAGGTGGGGCTGGAGACGACGCTGAAACGCGGCATCATCAACACCCGCGACGAACCGCACGCCGACGCCGACAAGTATCGCCGGCTGCACGTGATCATCGGCGACGCCAACCTCGCCGAGACGTCGACGTATCTGAAGCTGGGGACGACCGCGCTGGTGCTCGATCTCATCGAGGAGGGGCCCGAGCACGGGATCGACCTGAGCGACCTCGCCCTGGCCCGCCCCGTGCGCGCCGTCCATGTGATCAGCCGCGACCCGACGCTGCGGGCGACCGTCGCGCTGGCCGACGGGCGGGAGATGACCGGTCTTGCGCTGCAACGCATCTACCTCGACCGGGCGGCGAAGCTGGTCGATGCGCGCGATCCGGACGCGCGCGCCACCGACATCATCGAGACCTGGGCTCGGGTCCTCGACCAGCTGGAACGCGACCCGATGGAGTGCGCGGACCTGCTGGACTGGCCGGCCAAGCTGCGGCTGCTGGAGGGTTTCCGGCAGCGCGAGAATTTGAGCTGGTCGGCGCCGCGGCTGCACCTGATCGATCTGCAGTACTCCGACGTCCGCCTCGACAAGGGCCTCTACAACCGGCTGGTCGCCCGCGGGTCGATGAAGCGGCTGATCACCGAGCAGCAGGTGCTCGACGCGGTCGACAACCCGCCGACCGACACCCGCGCCTACTTCCGCGGTGAGTGCCTGCGCCGGTTCGGCGCCGACATCGCCGCGGCCAGCTGGGACTCGGTGATCTTCGACCTGGGTGGGGAGTCGCTGGTGCGCATACCCACCGTGGAGCCGCTACGGGGCAGCAAAGCCCACGTCGGGGCGCTGCTGGACTCGGTGGACAGCGCGGCTGAACTGGTGGAACAACTCACCACGTAGGCACAACGCGTCTTAGCCCGCGTCCGGATCGGTGCCGACGGTAGGGTGGAGAAACCGGCGTGCGCGTCATGCGTGGGCCGATGGAGATGCAGGAGGCAGCGATGGCTCAAGAGCAGACGAAGCGTGGCGGTGGCGGTGGCGACGAGGACGACCCCACCGGTCCCGCGGCGGCCGGCCAGGAGCGTCGCGAGAAGCTGACCGGTGAGACCGACGACCTGCTCGACGAGATCGACGACGTGCTGGAAGAGAACGCAGAAGACTTCGTACGCGCATACGTCCAAAAGGGCGGCCAGTGAGCTGGCCGTTCCATGACCGTCTTCCTGTCAGTTCCGCACTTCCCGGGTTGCCGTCCAGTTCGGTAGACCTGTCGTCGTTCTCGGATTTCCTGCGCCGTCAGGCACCGGATCTGTTGCCGACGGGTAGTGCGGGTCTGAATTCGAGTGCCGCGGCCGAGTTGCCGCACGGCACCACCATCGTCGCGCTCAAATACCCCGGCGGTGTGGTGATGGCAGGCGACCGGCGCTCCACGCAGGGCAACATGATCGCCGGGCGCGACGTCCAGAAGGTCTACATCACCGACGAGTACACCGCCACCGGCATCGCCGGCACCGCGGCGGTGGCCGTCGAGTTCGCCCGGCTCTACGCCGTCGAGCTGGAGCACTACGAGAAGCTCGAAGGGGTGCCGCTGACGTTCGCCGGCAAGGTGAACCGGCTGGCGATCATGGTGCGCGGCAACCTCGGTGCGGCGATGCAGGGGTTGCTGGCGTTGCCGTTGCTGGTGGCCTACGACATCGACGAGCTTGACGCCCAGCACGCCGGGCGCATCGTGTCGTTCGACGCGGCGGGCGGCTGGAACGTCGAGGAGGAGGGCTATCAGGCGGTGGGCTCCGGGTCGCTGTTCGCCAAGTCGTCGATGAAGAAGCTGTACGCCCAGGTGTCCGACGCCGATTCCGCGTTGCGGGTGGCGGTGGAGGCACTGTACGACGCCGCCGATGATGATTCGGCCACCGGCGGACCGGATTTGGTGCGCGGTATCTACCCGACCGCGGTCAGCATCGACGCCGACGGAGCCGTGGATATCGCTGAGGAGCGCATCGCGGAACTGGCCCGCGAGATCATCGAGAGTCGCACGCGCGGACGGGGGACCACGCCGAAGGCCGGCGCAGGCAAGAAGGGCGGGGGTAAGAAATGAGCTTCCCGTACTTCATCTCGCCTGAGCAGGCGATGCGTGAGCGCGGTGAGTTGGCGCGCAAGGGCATCGCGCGCGGCCGCAGTGTGGTGGCGCTGGCCTACGCCGACGGTGTGCTGTTCGTCGCCGAGAATCCTTCGCGCTCACTGCAGAAGATCAGCGAACTCTACGACCGGGTGGGGTTCGCCGCCGCCGGCCGGATCAATGAGTTCGAGAATCTGCGACGCGGCGGCATCCAGTTCGCCGACACCCGCGGCTACGCCTACGACCGCCGCGACGTCACCGCACGCCAGCTGGCCAACGTCTACGCGCAGACCCTGGGGACGATCTTCACCGAGCAGGCCAAGCCCTACGAAGTCGAGCTGTGCGTGGCCGGGGTCGCATACCAGGGCCAGACCAAAGCCCCTGAGCTGTACCGGATCACCTACGACGGGTCGATCACCGACGAGCCGCACTTCGTGGTGATGGGCGGCACCACCGAGCCGGTGATCGCCGCGCTCAAAGAGTCCTACACCGAGAACGCCGAACTCGCCGATGCCCTGCACATCGCGGTCAATGCGCTCAAGCAGACCGACACCGGCAACGGTGCTGAGCAGCGCGAGCTGGGACCGGGCACCCTCGAGGTGGCGATCCTGGACGCCAACCGGCCGAAGCGGGCATTTCGCCGTATCGCGCGGTCGACACTGGAAGAGTTGCTGCCGCAGGAAGATTCGTCGGGGGAGAACTCCAGCAACTCTTCCGGCTAGGGCGCCGACTACCGATCGATCCGGAAGCGCTTGATTCGCGCGCCGGCGCCGGAAGCGAGTTCGACGCGACTGCGCGGTACGCCGAAATGCTCGGCAAGGACCCTGATGACCGCCGCGTTGGCTTTGCCGTCGACGGCCGGCTCGCGCACGTAGACCGTCAGCTGGCCGTCGTCGTCGGTCTCCACCAGCGGGCCTTTGCGGCTGCCGGGTTTGACCTTGACGACGACGGTTTCGGTCACCGCACAGGCAACTTACCGCGCGACGATCACCGACGAGCCGTGCCCGAACAGGCCCTGGTTGGCCGTGACACCCACGGTGGCGCCCTCGACCTGCCGGCCGGTGGCGGTGCCGCGCAGCTGCCAGGTCAGCTCGCACACCTGGGCGATGGCCTGCGCCGGGATCGCCTCCCCGAAACAGGCCAGCCCGCCGGACGGGTTCACCGGAACGCGACCGCCGATGGTGGTGGCGCCACTGCGCAACAGTTGCTCGCCTTCACCCTTGGCGCACAGACCCAGGTGCTCATACCAGTCCAGCTCCAGCGCGGTGGACAGGTCGTAGACCTCGGCCAGGCTGACGTCTTCGGGGCCAATACCGGCTTCGGCGTAGGCCGCGTCCAGGATCTGGTCTTTGAACACCCGTTCCGGGGCGGCCACCACCGCGGTGGAATCCGTTGCAATATCCGGCAATTCGGGCAGGTGCTGCGGATACTGCGGGGTCACCGTGGACACCGCGCGCACCGACGGCACACCCTCGAGGGAACCCAGGTGCTTGCGGGCGAACTCCGCGCTGGCCACGATCAGCGCGGCCGCGCCGTCGGAAGTGGCGCAGATGTCGAGCTGGCGCAGCGGGTCAGACACCACCGGGCTGGCCAGCACGTCTTCGACCGCGGATTCCTTGCGGTAGCGGGCATTCGGGTTGCTCAAGCCGTGCCGGGAGTTCTTCACCTTGACCTGTGCGAAGTCCTCGGAGGTGGCGCCGTAGAGGTCCATCCGGCGGCGCGCCAGCAGCGCGAAGTACACCGGGTTCATCGCCCCGATCAGGTGGAACCGCTGCCAGTCCGGGTCATTCTTGCGCTCACCGCCGACCGGGGCGAAGGCGCCCTTGGGAGTGGTGTCGGCGCCGATCACCAGTGCCACGTCGCAGAACCCGGCCAGGATCTGGGCGCGGGCGCTCTGCAGTGCCTGCGAACCGGACGCGCACGCGGCGTAGCTCGACGACACCGGAACCCCGTTCCAGCCCAGCTTCTGGGCGAACGTCGACCCGGCGATGAAACCGGGGTAGCCGTTGCGGATGGTGTCCGCGCCTGCCACCAGCTGGATCTGGCGCCAGTCCAGGCCGGCCTCGGCCAGCGCGGCGCGGGCGGCGACCACCCCGTACTCGGTGAAGTCGCGGCCCCACTTGCCCCACGGGTGCATGCCGGCACCCAGGATGTACAGCGGTTCGGGTGCGCTCACGCGTCCACCTTCTTCCACGCATAGACGGTGCGCGTCACGCCGTCGTCGTCGGTGTAGAGCGGCATGGTGGTCAGCTCCATCTCCATGCCGACCTTGAGGTCCGCGGCCAGCGTGCCCTCGACCACCTTGCCCAGCACGATCAGGCCCTCGTCGGCCAGCTCCACCGCGGCGATCGCGAACGGCTCGAACGGGTCGCTGGGCGGGTACGGTGCCGGCGGTAGGTACCGGTTCTCGGTGTAGCTCCAGATCTTGCCGCGCCGCGACAGCGCGACGGGCTCCAGCACGTCGCCGTCGCAGGCCGGGTTGGGGCAGTTGTTCTCCCGCGGCGGGAACACATAGGTGCCGCACTGCGGGCACTTGGCGCCGATCAGGTGGGGGAGGCCGGCGTCGTCGGTGGTGTACCACCCGTCGATGGCCGGCTGCGAGGCTACATCTGGCACCAGGTCAGCGTACCCAACCCCGGCGGCAAAACTGAAACGTGTTGCAATTCCCCCGGCGCCGACGGGTGTCGGCGGCAGGTGCCTAGAGTTGTCTCCGTGAGCCCAGCCAAGACCGCCCCGACCGACGCTGCGCAAGACACCCAGACCCCACCGACGCTGTTGCTGCTGGACGGAAACTCGCTGGCCTACCGCGCCTTCTACGCCCTGCCCGCGGAGAACTTCAAGACCCGCAGCGGCCTGACCACCAACGCCGTCTACGGGTTCACCGCCATGCTGATCAACCTGCTGCGCGATGAAACGCCCACCCACGTCGCCGCCGCGTTCGACGTGTCCCGGCAGACGTTCCGCTCCGAGCGCTACCCGGAATACAAGGCCACCCGCTCGTCGACGCCCGACGAGTTCCGCGGTCAGATCGACATCACCAAAGAGGTCCTCAACGCGCTGGGGATCACCACCTTGTCCGAGCCCGGCTACGAGGCCGACGACCTGATCGCCACGCTGGCCACCCAGGCCGACGGCGAGGGCTACCGGGTGCTGGTAGTCACCGGCGACCGCGACGCACTGCAACTGGTCAACGACAACGTGACCGTGCTCTACCCCCGCAAGGGGGTCAGTGAGCTGACCCGGTTCACCCCCGAGGCCGTGCTGGAGAAGTACGGCCTGACCCCGGCGCAGTACCCGGATTTCGCGGCGCTGCGCGGCGACCCCAGCGACAACCTGCCCGGTATCCCCGGGGTGGGGGAGAAGACCGCCACCAAATGGATCGCCGAGTACGGCTCCCTGGAAGGACTGGTCGACAAGGTCGACACCGTCAAGGGCAAGGTCGGAGATGCGTTGCGCGCCAACCTTTCCAGCGTGATCCTCAACCGGGAGCTCACCGACCTGGTGCGCAACGTGCCGCTGGCCCAGACACCGGACACGCTGCGGCTGCTGCCGTGGGACCGTGAGCAGATCCACCAGCTCTTCGACGACCTGGAGTTCCGGGTGCTGCGGGATCGGCTGTTCGAGACGCTCGCCACCGCCGAGCCGGAGGTGGAGGAAGGCTTCGAAGTGCGCGGCGGTGCGCTGGAGCCGGGCACGGTCGCCGCCTGGTTGGCCGAGCACGCAGCCGACGGCCGCCGCGCCGGACTGGCGGTGATCGGCACCCACCGCAGCTACGACAGCGACGCCACCGCACTGGCGATCGCCACCGCCGACGGGGAGGGCGGCTACGTCGACACCGCCACCCTGACCGGCGACGACGAGGCGGCGCTGGGCGCCTGGCTGGCCGATTCGGCCAGACCCAAGGCGCTGCACGAGGCGAAGCTGGCCATGCACGACCTGGCCGGTCGCGGCTGGAGGCTCGACGGTGTCACCAGCGACACCGCGCTGGCCGCCTACCTGGTCCGGCCCGGCCAGCGCAGCTTCAGCCTCGACGACCTGTCGGTGCGTTACCTGCGCCGCGAGCTGCGCGCCGAATCCGATGAGCAGCAACAACTCTCGCTGCTCGATGACACCGACGGCGTCGATGACCAGGCGGTGCAGACCGCGATCCTGCGGGCCCGTGCCGTCACCGATCTGGCCGACGCGCTGGACACCGAGCTGGCCCGCATCGACTCGGGCGGCCTGCTCGACGACATCGAATTGCCGCTGCAGCGGGTACTGGCCGAGATGGAGTCCGTGGGGATCGCCGTCGACCTCGACCACCTCGGACAGCTGCAGAGCCACTTCGGCGACCAGATCCGTGACGCGGCCGAGGCCGCCTACGCGGTGATCGGCAAGCAGATCAACCTCGGTTCGCCCAAACAGCTGCAGGTGGTGCTCTTCGACGAGCTCGGCATGCCCAAGACCAAGAAGACCAAGACCGGCTACACCACCGACGCCGACGCGCTGCAGTCACTGTTCGACAAGACCGGTCACCCGTTCCTGGAGCACCTATTGGCGCACCGCGACGTCACCCGGCTCAAGGTCACCGTCGACGGGCTGCTGAAATCGGTTGCCTCCGATGGTCGTATCCACACCACGCTGAATCAGACCATCGCGGCGACGGGCCGGCTGTCCTCCACCGAACCCAACCTGCAGAACATCCCGATCCGCACCGACGCGGGCCGGCAGATCCGGGATGCCTTCGTGGTGGGGGCCGGCTACACCGAGCTGATGACCGCCGACTACAGCCAGATCGAGATGCGCATCATGGCGCATCTGTCGGCGGATGACGGCCTGATCGAGGCGTTCAACACCGGCGAGGACCTGCATTCGTTCGTCGGATCGCGGGCGTTCGGCGTGCCGATCGACGAGGTGACCGCGGACATGCGCCGCCGGGTCAAGGCGATGTCCTACGGCCTGGCTTACGGCTTGAGCGCCTACGGGTTGTCGCAGCAGCTCAAGATCTCCACCGAAGAGGCCAAAGAGCAGATGGACGCCTACTTCGACCGGTTCGGCGGGGTGCGCGACTACCTGCATGACGTCGTCGAGCAGGCCCGCAAGGACGGCTACACCTCCACGGTGCTGGGCCGGCGGCGCTACCTGCCGGAGCTCGACAGCAGCAACCGCCAGGTCCGCGAGTCCGCTGAGCGGGCCGCGCTCAACGCCCCCATCCAGGGCAGCGCGGCCGACATCATCAAGGTGGCGATGATCAATGTCGACAACGCGTTGAAGGCTTCCGGCCTGCGGTCGCGGATGCTGCTGCAGGTGCACGACGAGTTGCTGTTCGAGGTCGCCGAGGGCGAGCGCGCGGAGCTGGAGGAGTTGGTGCGCACCCAAATGGGCGGCGCCTACCAGCTCAGCGTCCCGCTCGAGGTCGCGGTCGGCTACGGGCGCAGCTGGGACGCCGCCGCACATTGACCGACGTGGCGAACCGGAAAACTCCTTCTCGAATCGGGTGTGACAGCCTGACATACTGATGACTGACGGCGGGAGGTACCAGTGTGTGGCGGCGCGCTCGAATAATCCTGTTAATGCTGGTCTTCGGCTTTCTGGCGGCTGGGCCGGTGCAGGCGGCCGCTGAGCGGCCGCTGCGCCCGGAGCGCTACGACGCGTGCACCGCGCCGACCGTCGCTCCGTTGGAGCCGGTCGCCGACGGCAGCGAGTCGGCCACCCGCGGCCCGGGCCAGGAAGGCTGTGCGCCAGCGGCATCGCCTTCCCCCGAGCCCGAGTTCCGGCCCGTCGAGCACCCGTGTGGCACCTACAGCAACGCCAACGGGGTGTTCGACCTGGTGGTGGTCCGCGGTGACGCACGCTGCGACGAAGCCCGCAGCGTGTTCGAGCGGTTTGATGCCGCCCAGCCCACCGACCCCTTTTTCTGCGCGGACGAGGGCGCCGATATCCGCGAGGCCAGGGGAGTGGTCCGGTTCTGCTGCAGTGAAGATGCGCGGTACGAGCTGCGAGTCATCCCCTGAGTGGCCCGGGCCGGGATTTCTGCGCGGAAGCTACCGGCGGGCCGGCAGCGGTGAACGGTAACCGGCCATCACCTGCAGCACCGGGGCCGCCGCCCGTGCCGCCAGCACCCCGTGGGCGTCTTCGTGCTGCAGTGCGAACACCTCGGGATCACCGAAGCCGCGGTCGATGCGGTCCCGCACGAACGCCAGCTTGACCACCTGGGCGGCGAACTTCTTGACGCTACGTGCGGCGGGCTTGCCGCCGATACGCCGCGCCTCGCGGAGCGCGTGCTTGCGCGCCCGGATCGAACCCAGCCAGGTCTCCTCGTTCGGGCTGATCAGCCCGCCCACCACCATGGCGGGCAGCTTGGTGGCGACCAGGTGTTGCTCGTGCCGGCGACTCACCGCGCCCAGCACCACCATCAGCAAAAACACCGGGACCATCCAGAACAGGTAGGTGGTCAGGAAGTACCGGGCGCCGCCCATCGCCAGCGACGCGTTCCACAGGGCGTGCATGCCCACCGCCCCCAGGTAACCGAGCAGGATCACGAACGCCTTCGACCAGAACCCGCGGCGACGCAGCGCGAAGAACACCCCGATACCGGTCATCGTGGTGAACAGCGGGTGGGCGAACGGCCCGACGACCAGTCGCGCGATGGCCACCGCGGCCATCTTGGCCGGCGAGTCGGCGGGCGCGATGTAGACGATGTCCTCCATCCAGGCGAATCCCACCGCCGCTACGCCCGCGTAGACCATGCAGTCGGTCAGCGAGTTGAGCTGATGGCGCCGGCGGCCGGTCAGCATGATCAGCAGGAACAGCCCCTTGGCGGCCTCCTCGATGAACGGCGCCTGGATCGCGGCCATGTCGAAGGTCTTCGACACCAACGGCCGCACCGTGGCCACCGAGGATCCGAACGTCTCCAGCCCCACCGCCAGCACCACGGCGACCGACGCTCCCCACAGAAAGGCCAGCTGCAGCAACCGGCGTGGTTCGGGCTCCCAGCGGTCCAGCCACCGGTAGCACAGCAGCACCACCAGCATTGACATGCTGGCCAGCACCAGCGCGGTGAGGGTGCCGGCCGGGTTGGCCGCGGTGAAGAACAGCAGCAGCAACGCGGTGAGGACGCTGAGCAGGACGATGACGTACAGCGGCGCTCCGACCTTGCGGCGGTTCCGCGTCTGGGGCATAGCGACGCAGCGTAGACCACCGGTTTGTCCAGCGTGCAACGCGTCGAGTAGCCTCGACAGGTAGTCCTCGGCCAGTTCTAGCAGGGTCGTCGGCCACCGCATGTCTCGCATGCGTGATATCACCTGTCCCTACGACCACAACTTGTCCGGAGCAACCCAACACATGCCAAGTCCCACCGTCACCTCGCCGCAAGTAGCCGTCAACGACATCGGCTCGGCCGAGGATTTTCTCGCCGCCATCGACAAAACGATCAAGTACTTCAACGATGGCGACATCGTGGAAGGGACGATCGTCAAGGTTGACCGGGACGAGGTCCTGCTCGACATCGGCTACAAGACCGAAGGCGTCATTCCCAGCCGCGAGCTGTCCATCAAGCACGACGTCGACCCCCACGAGGTGGTGTCCGTCGGTGACGAGGTCGAGGCCCTGGTCCTGACCAAGGAGGACAAAGAAGGCCGGCTGATCCTGTCCAAGAAGCGCGCCCAGTACGAGCGCGCCTGGGGCACCATCGAAGAGCTCAAGGAGAAGGACGAGGCCGTCAAGGGCACCGTCATCGAGGTCGTCAAGGGCGGCCTGATCCTCGACATCGGGCTGCGCGGCTTCCTGCCCGCCTCGCTGGTGGAGATGCGCCGGGTCCGTGACCTGCAGCCCTACATCGGTCGCGAGATCGAGGCCAAGATCATCGAACTGGACAAGAACCGCAACAACGTGGTGTTGAGCCGCCGCGCCTGGCTGGAGCAGACCCAGTCCGAGGTGCGCAGCGAGTTCCTCAACCAGCTGCAGAAGGGCGCCGTTCGCAAGGGCGTGGTGTCCTCGATCGTCAACTTCGGCGCGTTCGTCGACCTGGGCGGCGTGGACGGCCTGGTGCACGTCTCCGAGCTGTCCTGGAAGCACATCGACCACCCGTCCGAGGTAGTTCAGGTGGGCGACGAGGTCACCGTCGAGGTGCTCGACGTGGACATGGACCGCGAGCGGGTTTCGTTGAGCCTCAAGGCCACCCAGGAAGACCCGTGGCGGCACTTCGCCCGCACCCACGCGATCGGCCAGATCGTGCCGGGTAAGGTCACCAAGCTGGTGCCATTCGGCGCGTTCGTCCGCGTCGAGGAGGGCATCGAGGGCCTGGTGCACATCTCCGAGCTGGCTGAGCAGCACGTCGAGGTGCCCGACCAGGTGGTCGCGGTCGGCGACGACGCGATGGTCAAGGTCATCGACATCGACCTGGACCGGCGCCGGATCTCGCTGAGCCTCAAGCAGGCCAACGAGGACTACAGCGAGGAGTTCGACCCCTCGAAGTACGGCATGGCCGACAGCTACGACGAGCAGGGCAACTACATCTTCCCGGAGGGCTTCGACGCCGAGACCAACGAGTGGATCGAGGGTTTCGACAAGCAGCGCACCGAGTGGGAGGCCCGCTACGCCGAGGCCGAGCGTCGTCACAAGATGCACACCGCGCAGATGGAGAAGTTCGCCGCCGCCGAGCACGCCGAGCCGCGCTCGGGTGCCAACGGTTCGCACCGCGACGAGGCTCCGGCCGGCGGTTCGCTGGCCAGCGACGAGCAGCTCGCCGCGCTGCGGGAGAAGCTCGCCGGTAACAGCGCCTAGGCACGCTGTAGCGCAGATGCTGCGGATCGGGCTGACCGGCGGTATCGGCGCCGGCAAGTCGACGGTGTCGGCCACCTTCAGCCGGTTCGGCGCCGTCGTCGTCGACGGCGACGTCATCGCCCGTGAAGTTGTCGAACCCGGCACCGAAGGCCTGGCCGCACTGGTCGAGGCCTTCGGGCCGGGGATCCTGCTGCCCGACGGGGCGCTGGACCGTCCTGCGCTGGCCGCGATCGCCTTCAGCGACGACGACAAGCGGGCCACGCTCAACGGCATCGTGCACCCGTTGGTGGCGCGGCGCCGCAGTGAGCTGATCGCGGCGGCCGGCTCCGACGCGATCATCGTCGAGGACATCCCGCTGCTGGTCGAATCGCAGATGGCGCCGATGTTCCCGCTGGTGATCGTCGTGCACGCGGACATAGAAACCCGCGTAGCCCGGCTGCGGCAATACCGCGGCATGTCCGAGGCGGATGCGCGGGCCCGCATCGCCGCACAGGCCACCGAGCCGCAGCGTCGTGCGGTCGCCGACGTCTGGCTGGACAACTCCGGGGATCCCGACGATTTGACGGCCCAGGCGCGGCAGTTGTGGCAGCAGCGCATCGAGCCGTTCGCCCACAACCTGGCGGCCCGCCGCACCGTGTCGTCGCCGGCCCAGCCGGTGCCGGCCGACCCGACCTGGCCGGATCAGGCGCAGCGCATCATCGCCCGGCTGCAGACCGCCTGCGGGCACCGGGCGCGGCGCATCGACCACGTCGGCGAGACCGCGGTGGCCGGGCGCGACGCCCCGGACGTCATCGACATGCAGGTCACGGTGGAATCCCTGGCGGTAGCCGACGAGCTCGCCGAGCCGCTGCTGGCGGCCGGTTATCCCCGGGTCGAGGGCGTCACCGCCGACAGCGCCCTCACCGACGACGATCCGACGTTGTGGGAGAAACGGGTTCACGCTTCCGCTGACCCGGGACGGCCCACCCGCATCCAGCTGCGGGTCGACGGTTGGCCCAACCAGCGGTTTGCCCTGCTGGTTCCGGCTTGGCTGGCGGCCAACCCGGAAGAGCGCCTCGCTGACGCCGACGAGCCCGACGAAGCCGCCTACCGGCGGGCGTGGGGGTGGGCCGACGACACCGGCTGGCGTCCGTCTTAGCGCCGATCGCGGTGACCCGCGGCGATCCCCGCTAGGTCAGGCCATGCTGCTGATCAGCGCGCCGCAGAGCATCGCGCCGTTGCGCGGGTCGCTGCTGTCTTTCCAGGTGGTGACGAAGCGGTCGCTCTTCACGGCGACGATGTCATCCACGTGGATCTCGCAGTGCACGTTCGCCGACGACGGCCAGCGCAGCCGGATCACCATGCCCGCCTTGCTCGGGTCGGACAGCACCGCGTTGGCCTGGAACGGCGCCCCGAAGGCGTCGATGTCGCCGCTGGCGGTCTGGGTGTCGTTGAGCATGAAGGTGACGACACTGCCTTGGGTCCAGGCGTCGACCCGCGCGATGTAGGTGACGTTGTGCAGCTCGTCAGCTGCGGCCGTCGCCGGGATCAGCTGACCGCACCCCAACAGGGCCGCGGTCGTCGCGGTGGCGACACCGATTCGCAGGTTGGCGTTCATCTTCTCGAGATTACCTAACCAACGGCCGGTGCTGGCGCGGTTGCCTAGTGCGCTTCCGGCATCGATCCGGTGAGACCGTCGCTGACCGGCCAGGACACCGGCATGCCCAGGCCGGTCAGCCAGCCCTGCAGGTCGTAGCCGTTGCCGGCCAGGCCGTCGATGGCGGCGACCGCCCGCATCACCGCCCGCTCGGCGTCGTCCTGGGTGAGCAGGCCCTCCCGCACCGCGACCATCAACTCGTCGACGTCGGTGAGCGCGATGTCGCGGCCGGTACGCACCACCAGGTCCAGATAGTGGTCGCGGGAGCGCCACTGCGCGGGTCCCGGGATGTAGTCGCCGACGTCGAGGTAGAAATCTTGGTCGCGTTCGTGGCCCGGGTTGAAGTGGAAGATCGTTGCACGCAGCCCCAACTCGGGGAGCAGCCACGACTCCAGGTAGCGGAACTGGGCGCGTCCCGGGGTGGGTCGCGCCAGGTAGAGACCCCACGGCTGCACGGTGTAGACGTCGACGGCGCGCACCACCCCTTTCGGGTCGGTGTTGGTGTTCGCGACCAGGTCAAAGGTCTCGTGCTTGGGCGGATGCACCGTGCTGGCTCCTCCCGGGCCGCCGCTGGGCGGCCGCGTCGGCGCCGGACGCCTGTCAGACACCCGGCCTACTCTGGGTTCGTGGCTTTCGCAACCGAACACCCCGTCGTCGCGCATTCGGAGTACCGGCCTCCCGCCGACGCCGTCGAAGGCATCGTGCGGGCCGGTGGCCGTTTCGAAGTGGTCAGCGACTACCAGCCCGCCGGTGACCAACCTACCGCCATCGCCGAACTGGACCGGCGCATCACCGCCGGGGAGAAGGACGTGGTGCTGCTCGGCGCCACCGGCACCGGCAAGTCGGCCACCGCAGCCTGGCTGATCGAGCGGCAGCAGCGGCCCACCCTGGTGATGGCGCCGAACAAGACGCTGGCCGCACAGCTCGCCAATGAACTACGAGAGATGTTGCCGCACAACGCCGTCGAGTACTTCGTCTCGTACTACGACTACTACCAGCCGGAAGCCTACATCGCTCAAACCGACACCTACATCGAGAAGGACAGCTCCATCAACGACGACGTGGAGCGGCTGCGCCACTCGGCGACCTCGAGCCTGCTGTCCCGGCGCGACGTGGTGGTGGTGGCGTCGGTGTCCTGTATCTACGGCCTGGGCACCCCGCAGTCCTACCTGGACCGCTCCGTCGAGCTGCAGGTCGGCTCGGAGGTACCGCGCGACGGGCTGCTGCGGCTGCTGGTCGACGTGCAGTACACCCGCAACGACATGTCGTTCACCCGCGGCTCCTTCCGGGTCCGGGGCGACACCGTCGAGATCATCCCCTCCTATGAGGAGCTGGCCGTGCGCATCGAGTACTTCGGCGACGAGATCGAGGCACTGTATTACCTGCATCCGCTCACCGGGGACGTGGTCCGCAAGGTCGACTCGCTGCGGATTTTCCCGGCCACCCACTACGTGGCCGGTCCGGAACGGATGACGCAGGCCATCTCCACCATCGAGGAGGAGCTGGCCGTCCGGCTCGACGAGCTGGAGCGCCACGGCAAGCTGCTGGAGGCGCAGCGGCTGCGGATGCGCACCAACTACGACATCGAGATGATGCGCCAGGTCGGGTTCTGCTCGGGCATCGAGAACTATTCGCGTCACATCGACGGTCGCGGCGCCGGCTCGCCCCCGGCCACCCTGCTGGACTACTTCCCGGAGGACTTCCTGCTCATCATCGACGAATCCCACGTCACGGTGCCGCAGATCGGCGGCATGTACGAGGGCGACATGTCGCGGAAGCGCAACCTGGTGGAATTCGGCTTCCGGCTGCCGTCGGCGTGCGACAACCGGCCGCTGACCTGGGAGGAGTTCGCCGACCGGATCGGGCAGACCGTCTACATGTCGGCCACCCCCGGCCCCTACGAGCTGGCCCAGGCGCAAGGCGAGTTCGTCGAGCAGGTGATCCGCCCGACCGGCCTGGTCGACCCGAAGGTGGTGGTGAAGCCGACCAAGGGCCAGATCGACGACCTGATCGGCGAGATCCGGCAGCGCGCCGAGGCCGACGAGCGGGTGCTGGTGACCACGCTGACCAAGAAGATGGCCGAAGACCTCACCGACTACCTGCTGGAGATGGGGATCCGGGTGCGCTACCTGCACTCCGAGGTCGACACGCTGCGCCGGGTGGAACTGCTGCGGCAGCTGCGGCTCGGCGACTACGACGTCCTCATCGGGATCAACCTGCTGCGGGAGGGCCTGGACCTGCCGGAGGTGTCGCTGGTGTCGATCCTCGACGCCGACAAGGAGGGCTTCCTGCGCTCCACCCGCAGCCTGATCCAGACCATCGGCCGCGCCGCCCGCAATGTCTCCGGCGAAGTGCACATGTACGCCGACAAGATCACCGACTCGATGCGCGAGGCCATCGATGAGACCGAACGGCGCCGCGCCAAGCAGGTCGCCTACAACGAGGCGAACGGTATCGACCCGCAGCCGCTCCGCAAGAAGATCGCCGACATCCTCGACCAGGTGTATCGGGAGGCGGCCGACAGCGAAACCGTCGAGGTCGCCGGCTCGGGGCGCAACGCCTCGCGTGGGCGGCGCGCGCAGGGCGAGCCCGGCCGCGCGGTCAGCGCCGGGGTGTTCGAGGACCGCGACACGGCCGGCATGCCGCGCGCCGAACTGGCCGACCTGATCAAGGACCTCACCGAGCAGATGATGAACGCCGCGCGTGACCTGCAATTTGAGCTCGCCGCCCGAATCCGCGATGAGATCGCCGACCTCAAGAAAGAATTGCGGGGTATGGACGCGGCCGGAATCAGGTGACGCGCCAGCATGGGGACCGTTTTCGCGTGTCATGGCGATCCGTGATTGACTGCAAGCGGTGGTGGATCTGACTGAAGCGGTGACGACCGAATCCGCTATAAACACCGGCAGCTGGCGCGAGCTGCTCGGAAGGCGCTACTTAGGCACCTCAGCCGTGCTAGCCGGGGGCGTGGCCCTCTACGCCACCAACGAGTTCCTGACGATCAGCCTGCTACCGAGCACGATCAAAGAGATCGGCGGCGAACGGTATTACGCCTGGGCCACCACGCTATATCTGGTCGGGTCGGTGCTCGCCGCCGCCGCAGCCAACGCGGTGCTGGTTCGGATCGGTTCCCGGTTCGCCTACCTGCTGGGCCTGCTGGCATTCGGCGTCGGCGGTGTGGTGTGCGCCATGGCGCCCCAGATGGAGATCCTGCTGGTCGGCCGCACCTTGCAGGGTATGGGCGGCGGCCTGTTGGCCGGGCTGGGTTATGCGCTGATCAATGCGGTCCTGCCCAGCTGGCTGTGGACCCGCGCATCCGGGCTGGTCTCGGCGATGTGGGGTGTCGGGACCCTGGTGGGGCCGGCGGCCGGTGGCCTGTTCGCCCAGTTCGGCATCTGGCGGTGGGCGTTCGCCATCATGGCGGTGCTGTCCGGAGTGATGGCCGTGGCGGTGAGTGTGGTGCTGCGTGCCAGCCGCGGCGGCCAACAGGACGACACGATGAAGGTCCCGGTGCGCTCACTGCTGTTGCTGGGGGGCGCCGCGCTGGTGGTCAGCACCGCGCAACTGCCGCACAGTCTCGTCGGGGCCGCCAGTCTGCTGATCGCGGGCGCGGTGCTGTTGGGCGTGTTCCTGGTGGTGGATCGGCGCTCGTCGGCGGCGGTGCTGCCCCCCAGTGCGTTCCACCCCGGCCGGGAGAAGTGGATCTACCTGACGCTGGGCCTGTTGATGGCCACCACCAAGGCCAACCTGTACATCCCCCTGCTCGGGCAGCGACTGGCTCACCTGCCGCCGGTGATGGCGGGATTCCTGGGTGCCGCCTTGTCGACCGGCTGGACGATCAGCGAGATCGCCAGCGCCTCGGTCAGCAAGGTGCGGGTGGTCATCGGGCTGGTGATCAGCGGGCCGCTGGTGATGGCGGGCGGCCTGGCGGTGGTCGCGTTCGCTCGGATGAGCAGTTACAACCCGACCGCGGTGGGCGCGATCTGGGCGCTGGCGCTGCTGGTCGTCGGTGTCGGTGTCGGTGTCGGCTGGCCGCATCTGTCGGCCTGGGCCATGAGCTGCGTCGACGACCCCGCCGAGGGCGGCACGGCCGCCGCGGCGATCAACACCGTCGCGCTGATCGGCGGGGCATTCGGCGCCGGCATTGCCGGCCTGGTGGTCAACACCGCGATGAGCTCCGGCCTGCCGGCGGCCCGCTGGCTGTTCGCGATCTTCGCGGTCATGGCCGCCGTGAGTTGTGTGGTGGCCTATCGGGCCGCCCGCGGCGCCGAACCGCTGGTCGGCGCCCACGCCTGAGCGGCTTAGCGGTCATGCGGCGGTTTCTGCTTCGCCTCTCCTTCGTCGAGCCTCGCTGAACCGCCGGGTTCATGCGGCGGTCCCAGCTTCGCCTCTCCTTCGTCGAGCCTCGCTGAACCGCCGGTCGACTTGATGACCTGGGAGAAGGTGAACTGCCAACGTTCGACGGCGTGGAAGCCCAGCTGGCGTAGCACCTGGCCGTCGGGGGTGCGGGCGAACCGGGCGCCCAGCGGCAGCTTGACGGCGACCTGGTGGGCGGGCAGGGACCGGTCGTGATCGGTGATCGTCCAGATCGTCGGGCAGCCGGCGAGCTGATCGCTGAGCGCCCACACCGCCAGATGCCCGTCCCAGAGCCGGCCCAGCTGCTGCCGGTGCGGGCCCCGGCCCGGGTCTCGCAGCTTGGCGAACGTCGCGGGCCGACCGGCCGGCAGTGCCCGGATCGGGCCGGGCAACCACCTGGTGGTGTTGTCGATCAGGAGGCAATCCCCGGGCCGGGCGTGCGCATCGATGACATCGGCCACCGCACTGTAGTCCCAGCCCTCTTTGGAGTAGCGATCACGTTGATTGGCAACATAATTCGGTGCGGCGGCGATGACCAGTACCGTCAGGGCGCCGATGATGGCGCGGCGAGGCCGGGCGAGTGTGGTCACGGCGGTGTTCAACGAGAGGGCCAACGCGATCGCCATGGCGGGCGCGGTGCTGATCAGGTAGCGCGGATAGTAGACGGGTTTCACCATCACCGAATAGGCCACGGTCGCCACGGTGGGGATGACCAGCCAGGCGACGCAGAGCAACGCCAGCTGCCGCAGCTCGCCGGCGGGTGCCGGGCGGACCCCGGCACGCACGGCCACCACAGCGGCGGCGATCAGCAACCACGCCGAGATCGCGAAGGGCACGCTGTTGTCGAAGAACTGCTGCTGCGCGATCTCGATCACGGTGTGCGCATCCGCCGGCCGAATCCAGGCGACCTGCCAGATCTGCTGCCGGCTGAACCACAGAAACGGGGCCAGTACGGCCAGCGCGATTCCGGCGGCGCCCGCAAAGCGCCGCTTCGCCGTGTGGTCGCACCCGCACGCCCGCAGCCCCACCGCATGCACCGCCACCATGAGCACGGTGAAGGTGTTCAGCAGTGTCGAGGCCACCACCGCCGCGCCGTAACCCAGCCACAGCGGCCGGGTGTTCCGGCGCGCCGCGCTCGCCCACAGCACCGTCAGCCAGACCGCGGACGCCGCCGCGAACGCATACGGGCGCGCTTCCACCCCGGCCCACGTCATCCGCGGCAGCACCGCATACAGCACGCCGGCGCAGATCGACACCGGCCGGTCGGCGAACCGGCGACACAACACCACCACCCCGGCGGCACCGGCGCCGACCGCCAGGCAACTCGGCGCCCGCGCCCAGAATTCCGTCGCCGGGAACAGGGCGAACCAGCCGTGCATGAACAGGTAGTACAGGCCGTGCACCGCGTCGATGTGGCTCAGCAACTGCCACAATTCCGGCAGCGATCGATGCGTCGACGCCGAGATCGTGGCCGACTCGTCGAACCACAGTGACGGCCGGCTCGCGCCGATGCCGCTGATCAGCGTCGCCACCACCGCGATCAGGAACGCGTCCGGGGGCCGGCGCCGCCGGCGGGGCGGACCCGCCGCGGTGCTCACCGGTGCCCGGTTCAGTACCAGGCTCAACGGCGTCTGCTATCGCGAGCATTGACGGTTATGGCAGTCCACGCTACCGCCCGGTGCGCCGTGTCAGCCACGTCACGACGGCGGTGAGATGCGGTTTTCGTGCCCCTCAATGGCGATGTGTGTGCAGCGACGCAGACGACATGTGACGCCAATCGCCCCCATCGGGGCCTCCGACGCGTTAATGTCGCCATGGCTTACTAGCGAGCATTGCAACTTTTCACCGGGAGGGTTACGGATGAGCGGCTACAAGACGGTGGTGGTCGGCACGGACGGCTCGGATTCTTCGTTGCGTGCCGTCGACCGTGCCGGTCACCTGGCGTCGGGTGAGGGTGCGAAGGTCGTCATCGCCACCGCTTACCTGCCGCACGCCGACGACCCGCGGGCCGTCGACGCGCTGAAAGACGAGAGCTACAAAGCCTCCGGCAGCGCCCCGATCTACGCCATCCTCAAGGAAGCCAAGGAGCGGGCCATCGCCGCCGGCGCCTACGAGGTGGAGGAGCGCGCCATCGTCGGCGCCCCGGTGGACGCGCTGGTGGAGTTGGCCGAGTCGGTCAAGGCCGACCTGTTGGTAGTCGGCAACGTGGGGCTGAGCACGATCGCCGGGCGGCTGCTGGGGTCGGTGCCGGCCAACGTGTCGCGGCGCGCCAAGGTCGACGTGTTGATCGTGCACACCACCGGCTGACCGGGCCGGCCAGGTTCTTTTCGGCGGGCGCGGTCGCCAGACACGCGATCGCGGATTCGGTTTCGGCGCCGGGTTTTTGCGGCGCACAAACGCAGCGACGCATCACGGCGGAAACGCCGTCACCAACCCCGTTCGCGCCACTCCGCCAAGTGCGGCCGCTCGGTTCCGAGGGTGGTGTCGTCGCCGTGGCCCGGGTAGACGACGGTGTCGTCGCCGAACCGGTCGAACACCTTGGCGCTCACGTCACCCAGCAGCCGCTCGAAATCGCCTGGCTGCCAGGTCTTTCCGACGCCACCCGGAAATAGACAGTCGCCGGTGAACAGCTGCGTGACCCCCCCGGTGGCCGCGCCGTCCAGCGCCAGTGCCACCGAGCCCTCGGTGTGGCCCTGCAGGTGGATCACGTCGAAGGTCAGGTCACCCACCGTCACGGTGTCGCCGTCGGCCAGCAGCCGGTCGGGGGTCACCGGAAGCGGTTCGGCGTCCAGCGCGTGCGCCGCGGTGGGCGCCCCGGTGGCCTCGGCGAGTGCCTCCAGCGCCTGCCAGTGGTCGAAGTGCTGGTGGCTGGTCACGATCAGCGCCACCTCGGGCGCGTAGTCGCGCACCAGCGCCAGCAGCGTGTCGGCATCGTTGGCCGCGTCGATCAGCAGCGTCTTGCCGGTGTTGGTGCAGGTCACCAGGTAGGCGTTGTTGTCCATCGGACCCACCGACGTCTTGATGATCGTCGCCCCGGGCAGGGTGCGGCGGGCTGCGGTGCCGGGATCGACGTGGCCGGTGTAGGTGTCGTCAACCGAGATTTTCGGGGTCATATCCGCCACCGTACTGGCCGTGAGCTGCGTGTCGGTACGGCCACCTAGCATGGACGGGTGGCTGACCGGCTGATCGTCAAGGGTGCGCGTGAACACAACCTGCGCAGTGTCGACCTGGACCTGCCGCGGGACGCGTTGATCGTCTTCACCGGGCTGTCCGGTTCCGGCAAGTCCTCGCTGGCCTTCGACACGATCTTCGCCGAGGGGCAGCGCCGCTACGTCGAATCGCTGTCGGCGTATGCCCGCCAGTTCCTCGGCCAGATGGACAAACCGGATGTCGACTTCATCGAGGGCCTGTCACCGGCGGTGTCCATCGACCAGAAATCCACCAACCGCAACCCGCGGTCGACGGTGGGCACCATCACCGAGGTGTATGACTACCTGCGGCTGCTGTACGCCCGTGCCGGTACCCCGCACTGCCCGGTCTGCGGTGAGCGTATCGCCCGCCAGACCCCGCAGCAGATCGTCGACCAGGTGCTGGCCATGGATGAGGGGCTGCGCTTTCAGGTGTTGGCGCCGGTGGTGCGCACCCGCAAGGGGGAGTTCGCCGACCTGTTCGAGAAGCTCAACACGCAGGGCTACAGCCGGGTCCGGGTCGACGGGGTGGTGCATTCGCTCACCGACCCGCCCAAACTCAAGAAGCAGGAGAAACACGACGTCGACGTCGTGGTGGACCGGTTGACCGTCAAGGAGTCGGCCAAGCAGCGGCTCACCGATTCGATCGAGACGGCGCTGGGACTGGCCGACGGCATCGTGGTGCTGGAGTTCGTCGACCGCGACGACGACCATCCCCACCGTGAGCAGCGGTTCTCCGAGAAGCTGGCCTGCCCCAACGGGCACCCGCTGGCGGTCGACGACCTGGAGCCGCGGTCGTTCTCGTTCAACTCGCCTTACGGGGCGTGCCCCGAATGCGCCGGGCTGGGCATCCGCAAGGAGGTCGACGCCGACCTGGTGGTGCCCGACCCGGACCGCACCCTGGCCGAGGGGGCGGTGGCGCCGTGGTCGATGGGCCCCACCAGCGAGTACTTCACCCGGATGATGGCCAGCCTGGGCGCCTCGATGGGCTTCGACGTCGACACTCCGTGGCGCAAGCTGCCGGTCAAGGCGCGCCGGGCCATCCTGGAGGGCTCCGACGAACAGGTCCACGTGCGGTACCGCAACCGTTACGGGCGGACCCGCTCCTACTACACCGATTTCGAAGGTGTGATGGCGTTCCTGCAACGCAAGATGGAGCAGACCGAGTCTGAGCAGATGAAGGAACGCTACGCCGGCTTCATGCGTGACGTGCCCTGCCCGGAATGTGCCGGCACCCGGCTCAAACCGGAGATCCTGGCGGTGACCATGACCGCCGGCGACTACGGCAGCAAATCCATTGCGCAGGTGAGTGACCTGTCGATCGCGGAGTGCTCCGATTTCCTCAACGCGCTGACGCTGGGCCCGCGGGAGCAGGCCATCGCCGGCCAGGTGCTCAAGGAGATCCAGTCGCGGCTGAGCTTCCTGCTCGACGTCGGGCTGGAGTATCTGACGCTGTCGCGGGCAGCCGGAACGCTGTCCGGCGGTGAGGCGCAACGTATCCGGCTGGCCACCCAGATCGGTTCGGGTCTGGTCGGGGTGCTCTACGTGCTCGACGAGCCGTCGATCGGGCTGCATCAGCGTGACAACCGCCGGCTGATCGAAACCCTGGTGCGGCTGCGCGACCTGGGCAACACCTTGATCGTCGTCGAGCACGACCTGGACACCATCGCGCACGCCGACTGGATCGTCGATATCGGTCCGGCGGCCGGGGAGCACGGCGGGCGAATCGTGCACAGCGGGCCCTACGCCGAGTTGGTGGCCAACCGCGACTCGATCACGGGCGCCTACCTGTCCGGCGCGAAAAGCATTGCGGTGCCGCAGCTTCGGCGGCCGGTGGATGCCAACCGCCAACTCGGCGTGGTCGGCGCACGCGAACACAACCTGCGTGGTGTCGCCGTGGCGTTCCCGCTCGGGGTGCTGACCGCCGTCACCGGGGTGTCCGGTTCGGGAAAGTCGACGCTGGTCAACGACATTCTGGCGTCGGTGCTGGCCAACAAGCTCAACGGCGCCCGGCTGGTGCCCGGCCGGCACACCCGCATCACCGGCCTGGATCACCTGGACAAGCTGGTGCGGGTCGACCAGTCACCGATCGGGCGCACCCCGCGGTCCAACCCGGCCACCTACACCGGGGTGTTCGACAAGATCCGCACCCTGTTCGCGGCTACCACCGAGGCCAAGGTGCGCGGCTATCAGCCGGGCCGGTTCTCGTTCAACGTCAAGGGCGGTCGGTGTGAGGCGTGCACCGGCGACGGCACCATCAAGATCGAGATGAACTTCCTGCCGGATGTCTATGTGCCGTGCGAGGTCTGCCACGGCGCGCGCTACAACCGGGAGACCTTGGAGGTGCACTACAAGGGCAAGACCATCGCCCAGGTGCTCGATATGTCGATCGAGGAGGCGGCGGAGTTCTTCGAGCCGATCACCGGCATCCACCGTTATCTGCGAACCCTGGTCGACGTCGGACTGGGCTACGTGCGGTTGGGCCAGCCCGCACCGACGCTGTCCGGCGGGGAGGCGCAGCGGGTGAAGCTGGCCTCGGAGTTGCAGAAGCGCTCCACCGGTCGGACGGTCTACATCCTCGACGAGCCCACCACCGGCCTGCACTTCGAGGACATCGCCAAACTGCTGGGCGTCATCAACGGGCTGGTCGACAAGGGCAACACGGTGATCGTCATCGAGCACAACCTGGATGTGATCAAGACCGCCGACTGGATCATCGACATGGGCCCCGAAGGCGGGGCCGGCGGGGGAACGGTGGTGGCCACCGGCACACCCGAGGATGTGGTGGCCGTGCCGGAGAGCTACACCGGCAAGTTCCTCGCCGAAATCCTGGACGTACCGGTCAAACCCGCCAAGCCGGCGAAGCGGCGGCGCAAGGCGAGTGCTTAGGAGCGAGATGTCATCAGAGGCTGCGGTGGCGTGGCGCTCACCGTAGCGCCTTGACCAGCGGCGACGGGAACCGCGGCGCTATCCGCGTGCCGTCCAGCCAGGCGGTGAGCTCGCTCGCCCGCTGCTCCAACACCTGACGCGCCGGCCGGCCGGGGTCCTCCAGCAGCTGCAGCTGCACCTCGGCGGCGGCGTTCTGGCACCAGCCGCCCACGATCCGGCCGTTCCACCACACCGTGGGTCCGGCGTTGCCGTAGTTGTCGAAGAGCTGGCCGCGATGCTCGCCGAGATACCAGTCGCGGTGATACCAGCCCATCGTGGTGACGTCGAGCCCGGGCAGCAGCGCACCCCACGGTTCGGGTTCGGGCTCGGGTTCCAGGTCATCGGGCAGCGCGTACCCGGGGGTGCCGTGCAGGTCGACGTCGACGGCGCCGATGCCGCTCAACGCTTTTCGGACCGCCGTCTTGGTGGTGCCGAACCACCATTTGATGTCGTCGGCGGTGGCCGGGCCGAAGGCCCGCAGCCAGGTCGCGACCAGGCGTGCCTGTGCCTTCTCGGCGGGGATCGGTTCGCCCGGTTCGCCGAGCCAGTCGGCGGCGGCCGCCCACCGGGGCCGCGACGAGGTCCAGCTTGCGTCGTTGGGTCCGCGCACGATGTCGCCCTGGGCGCCGAGCACGGTCAACGCGCGCGGGGCCAGCTGCGTCTGGCCGCCGTAGGCCTTGCCGGGTGCGGGGTCGTAGGTTCCGGCCAGTTCGGGTAGTGCCGCACGTAGTTCGGCGCTGCTGGCCGGGCCGTGCTCTTCGAGGTGTCGCAGCACCGCCGTGCCGGCCCGGGCCAACCAGCGTCCTCCGTCGTCGGCGACACCGGCTTTGGCCACGTCGGCGATGAGTCGGCGGCGTTCGGTGTCGGCCACCCGGTCGCTGGCGGCGGCCTGCACGGTAGGCAGCTCGGCGGTGTCGACCACCCACAGCGTGCGGCGCATCGCCAGCTGCTTGATCAGCGACCGTTTCTCATACAGCGCACTGTCCAGGTCGGCGACCGTGAATGGTGACGATCGCGCCCACAGCGACAGATACGGGGTGGCCGGATCGGTCGCGTGCAGGCCGATGAGCGTGGCGGCTATCTGCGTGATCGGCTCGGTCGCGGTCTCAGGGGCCAGAAAGTGCCGGCGTGCCAAGCGGGTTCGCCGTTCGGCGATGGTGAAGGCCCGCACCCGTCAGTGCTCGTCGTCGCGCATCGAGGCGCGGATCTGCTTCAACCGGTCGGCGGCGGCGCGCTGCCTGTCCTGGTACTGCTTCTCGACGGTGCGGCCCTCCGGGGTCTCTGCGTCCAGTTCCTGCGCGCCGATCGAGGTCTGAAACCGGTTCTCGATCTTCTCGCGCACCGAATCGAAGGTCGGCACGCCGGTGTCGTCGTAGCCGGTGTCGGGCTGCGGGGCGTCCGGATCGTCACCCATGTTCGCCACGGTACCGCCGGCGATCGAAATAGCGGACCATCAACGCCCAGTAGCCCATGGTCAGCGTCATCGCCACGGCGGTGGCGGCCACCGTCGGCAGCAGCAGCCGGCGGCGGGCGCTGGCCAGCGCCCATGCGGTCGCGGCGCTACCGGCGACGTTCACCAGCAGTGCGGCGTCGCGCGGCCGGTCGGTGACCCACTGCTCCTCACCGAGCATCGCGCGCGTCGACCAGGCCGCCTGATCGGCCGGCGCACCGAAGATCACTGGGTTCAGCGCGAACCACACCGATATCCACGCCGCATCCCGCCAGGACCGCCGCCACACCGGCACCAGGATCAGCGGTGTGGTCGCCCAGCGACTCCAGGCGCTCCACGGATTGGCGTGCCTGGCGAACACGGCGCGGCGCAGCCGCGCCACCGCCGGCGTCGGGCGGGTCATCGACGTGGCTCGCGGACGTCGTGGGCCGGCCTCGGCCCGGCCGCTGCTGCCTCCGGTGACTCGACCGGGAACGGCACGGGTTGCACTCCCGGGGTGCTCAGCCGCCCCGCCAGCCAGGGCAGCGCCTCGGCGAACATTCTGCCGGCGAACGGCCAGTCATGCTGGCCCGGCGCGGTGACCACGGCGCAGTCGATGCCGTTGGCCCGGCCCAGCGTGCACAGCGACTTCGCGGCGGCCAGCTGACCGCCGGTGTCGGCAACGGTCGCGCTGCCGTTGACCCCGAACCATCCCGAAACCCCGTAATAGCGACCGTGTTTGGCGATCACCGTCGACGGGTCGAACGCCGCCCAGGCCTGTGGGCTCCCCCCGAAGAGCCGATTGACGGTCTGGGAGCGGGTTCCGGCGTTGGGGCCGAGGTCACCGGCGATGTCGACGAAGGTACTGAATCGTTCGGGGTGCATCGCGGTCAAGTCGACCGCGCACGTGCCGCCCATCGACCAGCCGGCGACACCCCAGTGCGACGGATCGGGGCTGGCGCCGAACTGCGAGATCACGTACGGCACCACGTCTTCGGTCAGGTGGTCGGCGGCGTTGCCGCGGGGGCCGTTGACGCATTCGGTGTCGTTGTTGAACGAACCGCCCGAGTCGACGAACACCAGGATCGGTGCATTGCCGTCGTGCGCCGCCGCGAACGCGTCGACGGTGTTGATAGCGCCCCCCGAGCGCAGCCAGTCGGCGGGAGTGTTGAACTCCCCGCCGATCATCATCACGACGGGCAGGGCCGGCGGCGGGTTCTGGGCGAACCACGCCGGCGGCAGGTACACCAGCTCGCCGCGATGTTTGAAATGCGAAGCGTCGGAGGGAATCGTCACCTTCAGCACCTGCCCGCGCGCGGGCGTGGTGCCCGACCCGGCCAACGCGTTCACCGCGGCCAGGTCGCTCTGGTCGGGCAGCGGCCCCGACGTCAGATTCCCCCAGGCGCTCTGCACCGTCGGGAAGTAGCCCACCCAGCTGTTGAGCGTCAGGGCCGCGCTGATCGCACACAGCGGCACGGCCAGCACCGATATGCCGCGACGCCACCAGGCCGCACCCCGCCAGCCCAGGAGCAGCAGGCCGGCCGCGGCGCCGGTGAGCGCGATCCACACCCACAGTGCCGGCGGCGACGGCTGGGCGATCAGCCCATCGTCGGCGGCGAACCGGTAGGCGCCGACCGCCACCGCCAGCCCCACCGCGCCTATCACCGGCAGCCACCGGCGCGACCGCCGGCCCACGCCCAGCACCAGCGCCAGCACCGCCGCCGCCTGCACCGTGACCGGAATCCAGCCGTGCATCAGCGAGGTGTGTTCGCCGCTCGCCAGAATCACCCCTCCATGATGGACCGCCATCGCGATCAGCGGGGTTTGGCCAGCGGGAACGGCAGGGTGTCGCGGATGCTGTGGCCGGTGATGAGCATGACCACCCGGTCCACGCCCATGCCCAGCCCGCCGGTCGGGGGCATCGCGTACTCCATGGCCTGCAGGAAATCCTCGTCGAGTTCCATCGCCTCGGGGTCGCCGCCGGCGGCCAGCAGCGACTGCTGCTGCAGCCGGCGGCGCTGCTCCACCGGATCGGTGAGCTCGCTGTAGGCGGTGCCCAACTCCACGCCCCACGCCACCAGGTCCCACCGCTCGGCCACCCCGGGCTTGCTGCGGTGCGGCCGGGTCAGCGGCGACACCGAGGTGGGGAAGTCGGTGTAGAAGGTGGGCCGCTCGGTGCGGGCCTCGACCAGGTGCTCGTAGAGCTCGAGCACCACCGCACCGGCATCCCACTGCCGCAAAAAGTGCACGCCCACCCCGTCGCACAATCGGCGCAGCGTGCCCAGATCAGTGTCGGCGTCGATCTTTTCGCCGAGGGCCTCCGAGACCGCGTCGTGCACGGTGCGCACCGGCCACTGCCCGGAGATGTCGACCGGCTCCAGGCCCGCACCGCCGGCGACGGGCCGCATCACCACCGGCGCGCCGTTGGCCGCCACCGCGGCGTTCTGGATCAGCTCGCGCGCCCCGTCGATCCAGGCCAGGTAGTCGCCGTGGGCCTGGTAGGCCTCCAGCAGGGTGAACTCCGGGTTGTGGCTGTAGTCGACCCCCTCGTTGCGAAACGCCCGGCCCAGCTCGAACACCCGCTCCAGCCCGCCCACGCACAACCGCTTGAGGTACAGCTCCGGGGCGATCCGCAGGTACAGGTCGAGGTCATAGGCGTTGATGTGGGTGACGAACGGGCGGGCGTTGGCGCCGCCGTGCAGCTGCTGCAGAATCGGGGTCTCGACCTCCAGGAATCCCTTGGCGAACAAGGTGTCCCGGAGGGAGCGCAGCACGTTGCTGCGCGCGGTGATCAGCTCGCGGGCCTGCGGATTGATCGCCAGGTCCACATAGCGGGTCCGCAACCGGACCTCGGGGTCGGTCAGGCCCTTCCACTTGTCCGGGAGCGGACGCAGGCACTTGCCGACCAGCCGCCACCGTGTCACCAGCAGCGACGGAGTTCCGTTGCGGCTCTGCCCCGTCGCGCCGGTGGCCTCGATCAGGTCGCCGAGGTCGACGCCCGAGCTGAAGTCCGCGGCACGCACGTCGCCGCCGGTGGCCAGCACCGAATCGTCGAGCAGCAGTTGCACCTCACCGGACCAGTCCCGCAACTGGGCGAACAGCACGCCGCCGTAGTCGCGTATCCGCAGCACCCGCCCGGTCACCGACACGCTCTGCCCGGCGCCGGCATCCAGCGCCTGGGCGACGGTGTGACTGGGCGGCGCACCCACCGGGTAGGCGTCAACACCACTGTCCTGCAACGACTTCAACTTCGCCATCCGGCCCCGCACCTGCTCGGGGAGCCGGGGGAGCGGGCCGGCTGCCTCGGGTGCCTCGGCGGCCTCGGTGTCGGGGGCGGTGCCGTCGTCGTGCAGCCGCTCGGTGGCGGCCACCGTCGCCGGCACCGACGAGCGTTGGCCGGTGTGCTGTTCCTTGCGCTGGGAGAACGGCAGCATCAGGAAGCCTTCGGCGATCACTGAGGCCACCCCGACCCGGGGGATGAGCCGAGCGTCTTCGTAGCAGGCGTAACGCGGCACCCACTCCGGCTGGTACTTCATGTTGGAGCGGTAGAGCGTCTCCAACTGCCACCAGCGGGAGAGGAACATCAGCAGCCGGCGCCAGACCCGCAGCACCGGGCCGGCACCCAGCTGGGCGCCCTGCTCGAAGGCGGCCCGGAACATCGCGAAGTTCAGTGAGATGCGGTTGACGCCGACGGTGGCGGCCTGCAGCGCCAGGTCGCTGACCATCAACTCGATGGTGCCGTTGGGGGATTGCGGTGAGCGGCGCATCAGATCCAGCGATACCCCGCTGCGGCCCCATGGCACCAGCGACAGCATCGCCACCACTTCGCCGGTTTGTGAGCCGGACCGCGGCTCACCGCGCACCGCTTCGACCAGCAGGCAGTTGACGTCGGCCGGATCGCCCAGCCGGCCCAGCGCCATGGAGAAGCCGCGCTCGGATTCGGTGTCGCGCCAGGCGTCGGCGCGTTCGATCACCTGGGCCATCTCCTCGGCGCCGATCTCGCCGTGTCGCCGCATCCGCACCGTCAGGCCGGAGCGGCGGGCCCGCGCGACTGCCTGGCGCACCCCGCGCATGTCCGGACCGGACAGCTTGAACTCCGCTGGCCGAAGGATCGCCTCGTCCCCGATCTCCAACGCGCTCAGGCCGGCGTCCCGGTAGGCCTGCGCGCCGGCGAAACCGGCGCCCATGACACCGGGCGCCCAGCCGTAGGTCTGGCATACCCGCAGCCAGGCGCTGATGGCCTGCGGCCAGGCCCGCGGATCGCCCACCGGGTCGCCGCTGGCCAGGCAGACCCCGACCTCGACCCGGTAGGTGATGGCGGCGCGCCCGTTGGGGGCGAACACCACCGACTTGTCGCGGCGCGTGGCGAAGTAGCCCAGCGAGTCGTTCTGGCCGTAGGCCTCGAGCAGCCCGCGGATCGCCGACTCGTCCTGGCCGGTCAGGGCGTTGTCGGCCCGCTGGGACAAAAACAGCACGATTGCGGCGATCATCAGGGTCAGCGCCCCGAGCAGCCCGCACAGCGCCTTGAGCCCGAACTCCGGCTCGCCGGGGAAGAAGTCCGGTTCCAGCAGCCCGAACCCGACCACCCGGTTCACCACGTAGGGCAGCCGCAGCGGGGGCTGCACCGTCCCGGGGAACACCTCGATGAGTCCCCAGCACAGCAGGATCGCCACCGTCCAGCCGGCGACCAGCGTGGCGGCCGATCGCAGCAGGGCACCGCGGCGCACCTTGGCCCAGAACTCGCCGCGGGCGGCCACCAGCACGACGATCGCGGCCACATGCAGCGCCAGGCCCGCGACACCGCTGATGACCTGGAAGCGGTCGGAGGCGTCCGACACCAGCCGGCTGAGGTTCCAGCCGCCGGCGACCACCAGGCTGGCGATCAGCAGCCACCAGGCGATGCGCTTGTGGGCGCTGAGCGCCGCGGCCAGCAGCGCCAGCACGAATGCCCAGGCCAGGCTGGTGTCGGGGAAGTTGAACAGGTACTTGTCGATGAACTCACGCGGCACCCGGATCGCCCACCGGATCACCGGCGACATGCTCGACAGCAGCGACAGCGTGGCGGCGATGCCGACGGCCCAGGCCGCAGCCGCGGGAACCCAGCGCAACCGGGAGGTCGACTGGCTGCGCGAACGCGGGCCGGTGAGCGTCATAGCCCGGGAGAATAGGCAATCAAGCCGGGAAAAAAGTGTGAGGGACTCCGCCGGGGCGAAACGTCCGGGCCGGAGGAGTGCCGAACTGCTGCTAGACTGTCGGACGCGACCGTCCCGGCGTACGCCAGGACTGCAAGTGGAGTTCCCTCCCACCTCTAGCCGCGGAGCGATCCGTAGGCCTAGTGGTCCGGTCGCAGGCGGTGCGAACCGCCTGCTCTGCGCAGCGCGCGCAGGCGTCCCGATGGTATCGGGCCGCGACCGGTCGGTATCGGGCCCTGCTTCGTGCAGGGCTTTTTTGCTGGTGGGTGGTTTCAGCGCCGCTGCGTCCGGACGAGCACTGCGGCGGCCGCGACCGGAAGACTACCCAGGGAGGTCCCATCAGCACTGAGATCCGCGTCAACGAGCGCATTCGCGTACCTGAGGTCCGTTTGATCGGCCCGGGAGGGGAGCAGGTAGGCATCGTGCGCATCGAGGATGCGCTTCGCGTCGCCGCGGATGCCGATCTCGACCTTGTCGAAGTAGCCCCGACCGCGAAACCGCCGGTCTGCAAGATCATGGACTACGGCAAGTACAAGTACGAGGCGGCCCAGAAGGAGCGCGAGTCTCGCAAGAACCAGCAGCAGACCGTCGTCAAGGAACAGAAGCTGCGCCCCAAGATCGACCCCCACGACTACGAGACGAAGAAGGGCCACGTGGTCCGCTTCCTCGAAGCCGGGGCGAAGGTCAAGGTGACGATCATGTTCCGCGGACGTGAGCAGTCCCGGCCCGAGCTGGGCTACCGGCTGCTGCAGCGACTGGGCGCCGATGTCGCCGAGTACGGCTTCGTCGAGACCTCCGCCAAGCAGGACGGGCGCAACATGACGATGGTGCTGGCACCGCACCGCGGCGCGAAAACCCGGGCCAAGGCCGCAGAAGATGCCGGCGCGGGCGCCAAGCCCCCCGCATCGGCCCCGGACGACGCGGCCGACGCGGCCGAGCCCAAACCCGAAAACTGACACCGAATACCAGAACTGAGGAAACATGCCCAAGGCGAAAACCCACAGTGGCGCTTCGAAGCGGTTCCGTCGCACCGGCACCGGCAAGATCGTGCGGCAGAAGGCCAACCGTCGCCACCTGCTCGAGCACAAGCCGAGCACCCGCACTCGCCGGCTGGCCGGGCGCACCGAGGTGGCTGCTGCCGACGCCAAGCGCGTCAACAAGATGCTGAACGGCTGATAGCCGCTCCGCGCTACGCAAATCCCTTACGTCCCAACGAGAGTAGGAACACCCCATGGCACGCGTGAAGCGGGCAGTCAACGCCCAGAAGAAGCGTCGCACCATCCTGAAGGCCTCGAAAGGCTACCGTGGCCAGCGGTCGCGGCTGTACCGCAAGGCCAAAGAGCAGCAGCTGCACTCGCTGACCTACGCCTACCGTGACCGTCGCGCCCGTAAGGGCGACTTCCGCAAGCTGTGGATCACCCGGATCAACGCGGCGGCCCGCGCCAACGGCGTCACCTACAACCGCCTGATCCAGGGTCTTAAGGCCGCCGGTGTCGAGGTGGACCGCAAGAACCTCGCCGAGATAGCCGTCAGCGACGCGGCAGCGTTCACCGCGCTGGTCGAAGTGGCCAAGGCCGCGCTGCCCGAGGATGTCAACGCGCCCTCCGGCGAGGCCGCCTGACCCTGCTGGGTCTTTCCGGGATGCTGACCGAACGCTCGGCCCGCGTGGTCGCGGCGGTCAAGCTGCACCGGCACGCCGTCAGGAAGCGTGAACAGCGCTTCCTGGCGGAGGGTCCCAATCTGGTCGAGGCCGCGATCCGTCGCGGTCTGGCCGTCGAGGTCTTCGCCACCGAATCGGCGGCGCAACGCCACGGCGAGCTGCTGACGTCCGTACGGGCGCCGGTGCACCAGGTCACCGACCGCGCGGCAAAGGCGTTGTCGGACACCGTCACCCCGGCCGGCTTGGTCGCCGTATGCACGGTTCCGGAACCGGACCTGGGCGGGTTGCTGGCCGAGGCGCCGCACCTGGTGGCGGTCGCGGTGGGCATCGGCGAGCCGGGTAACGCCGGCACCCTGATCCGTATCGCCGACGCCACCGGGGCTTCCCTGGTGGTGTTGACCGGCAACAGCGTCGATCCCTACAACGGCAAGTGCCTGCGCGCCTCGGCGGGCAGCGTATTCAACGTCCCGGTCGTGGTGGCCGCCGACACCGACGCGGTCCTGGCGGCGCTGCGCGAAGCGGGGTTGCAGCTGCTGGCCACGGCGTTGGACGGCGACCTGAGCCTCGACGACGCCGATCCGGTGCTGACCGCACCCACCGCGTGGCTGTTCGGCCCGGAATCCCACGGCTTGCCGGCTGCCGTCGCGGCCGCCGCGGACCATCGGGTGCACATCCCGATGTCCGGCGGCGCGGAGAGCCTGAATGTGGCTGCCGCAGCAGCGATCTGCCTGTATCAGAGCGCGCGGGTGCAGCGCGGCGCCCGGTCTTAGGCGGCCTTGCGGCGCGGCGGGCGCGGCGCCAGGCCACCGCCGGCCGCCAGTGAGAAGGTGCTGTGCACGAACGCGCCGGCCCGCTCGACCAGCTTCATGCCCCGGCTGACCCGCGGCACATAGTGCATGCCGCTGGCGCGCCGTTCCTTGGGCGGTCCGCTGAACCAGGGGGCTTCGATAAGCGGTGCATCCGCGGCGATCTTGCCCTGTTCGCGCTTGTAGCCGGCCAGCGCACGTGGATGCAGCCGGATCTCCTCGGGGACCACGCTGAACGCCAGGTGGGCGGCCTTGCCCAACAGCCGGAACAACACCTCGTCGCCTTCTGACCAGCGCAGCCCGGCCTTCTCCCGCACCACCGGCTCGAACAACCCGGCGGCCACCCAGCGCTGGGCGGCCAGCGCCGGCTTGAACAGCTGATCCCACACGCCGGTGGGCATCATCACGAACCACGGCTTGGGGATGCGCATGTCCAGGATGCCCTGCGCGGCCGGCGTCATCTCCAGCTCTTCCTCGCAGACCCGGTCCCAGTACTCACAGAACTCGTCCCAGGACTTCGGGACCGGGCGCATGCTCATGCCGTACATCCGGTACCACTGCACATGCTCGTCGAAGAGCTGGTGCTTCTCGGCCTCGGTCAGCCCGCCGCAGAAGTACTCCGCCAGCTTGATGATCAACATGAAGAACGTCGCATGCGCCCAGTAGAAAGTCTCAGGATCCAGCGCGTGGTAGCGCCGGCCCTGCGCATCGGTGCCCTTGATGTCGCGGTGGTAGTCGCGGATCGCCGCGCCGGTGGACTGGGCGCGCATGCCGTCGTAAACCACGCCCATGATCGGGTACACCGACCGCGTCACCCGCTGCAGCGGTTCACGCCACAGGCTGGAGTGGTCCTCCACGCCGGCGCCCAGGCCGGGGTACATGTTCTCGATTGTGCCGATCCACATGCCCATTACGCCGGTGCGGATATCACCAAAGTACTTCCAGGTCAGCGATTCGGAATTCAACGGTTCCACGGCCGGCGCGGGTTTGGGAGCGGCCGGCGCGGGGGCACTCTGCTCCGCGGGCTCAGCTGCCCGCTCGGCGGACGTGGTCGGCGTAATGGTCATCACGTCTCCTGTCTGGCGAACCTGACACAACCATAATTATGACAACACATGTTGTCTAGATTATCGAGGGCGCGTCGCGACGGGATTGTCGATCGTGGCGTGTGCCACGTGTCTCGGCCGTTGCCGGTGGCCACAACCGCCACCTACGCTGGGGCGCATGGACCTTGAGCCGGTCGGTCGGCAGGCTGACGAGCTCGAGGAGGTGGTGGGGATGCCGGAGCATGCCGCGTCGAGCCGCCGCCGTTCGTTCTCCCTCGACGACGCCGCGGCCTGGTTGAACCGCACGACCAACGACGTGCGGGTGGTCGACTTGGTCCGCCGGGTGCGCCGGGCGCTGCCCGGCGACCCCGAGTTCGGCGATCCGCTCTCGACCGCCGGCGACGGGGGACCGCAGGCCGCCGCCCGAGCGGCCGGCCGGCTGATGGGTGACCGCTCCGCGGCGTCGCGCGAGGTCAGCCTGGGGGCCTTGCAGATCTGGCAGGCGTTGACCGAGCGGATTTCTCGCGCCCCCACCAATGCCGAGGCCACGCTGGTCTTCACCGACCTGGTCGGATTCTCCACGTGGTCGCTGCGGTCCGGCGACGACGCCACCCTCACCTTGCTGCGACGGGTGTCGCAGGTGGTCGAACCGCCGCTGCTGGACGTCGGCGGCCGCATCGTCAAACGGATGGGCGACGGGATCATGGCGGTGTTCCGTGAGCCGCTGATCGCGGTCGGCGCGGTGCTGGAAGCCCAGGATGCGATCGCAACGGTCGAGGTCAACGGCTTCACCCCGCGGATGCGGGCCGGTATTCACACCGGGCGGCCGCAGCGGCTGGCCGATGACTGGCTGGGCGTGGACGTCAACATCGCCGCGCGGGTGATGGAGCGGGCCGTCAAGGGCGGCATCGTGGTGTCGGGGGCGACGCTGGAACGCATCGAGCCCGGCGCGCTCGAGGAGCTGGGTGTGACGGCCAAGCGGGCCCGCCGACAGGTGCTGTCGGCCAAGACCAGTGGTGTGCCGGCCGATCTGATGATGTATCGGCTCAAGGCGGTTCGCCGCGAGCCCCCCGCCGACGACTGAGCGTGGCGTTAACTTACTTGTAGGCCGGGCGAATTCACGCAGACGAGTGGAGGAACCCGGTTTCTTGGAATAGTCTGCGTGAACCAGCCATCTAATTGTGCAGTTCTACACAGGTCGCCTTCAGCGCAGAAGCGGGGAAACATGTCAGGTCGGGAACAGCGTCGGAGGAACGACCGGCGGGTTCGTCATCGGGTGGTCGGCGCCGGCGGCACGGTGGCCGCGTTCCTGGCGTTCGGCATGGCTCCGCTGGCCGCGGCGCCCACGGCGCACGCCGACCTCGACTTCGACTGGCTGACCGATCTGTTCGCGCCGGCGTCGGACTCGGCGTGGGGCTGGGACACCGACGCCTGGGACAGCAGCACCTGGGACATCAGCTCCTGGTTCGACTCCTCGGCCGACCCGGGCATCGCGCTCGACACCAGCGCATTCGACATGACGTCGTTGTTCAACACGTTCTTCTACCAGCCGCTGCACACGGCCATGGAGGCCTGGATCGAGAATCCGAGCAACGCCTGGCTGCTCGACATGATCAACTCGCTCAATACGAATCCGGATTACTGCGGGCTGATCTGCAACGGTGACGACGGCACCGCGGACAGCATCAATGGCGGTAACGGCGGCTGGTTGTTCGGCGACGGGGGAGCCGGTTACGCCGCCGATGAAGACGGTATCGGTGGCGGTATCGGTGGTAACGCCGGGATGTTCGGCAACGGCGGTGCGGGCGGTGCTGGTATCGAGGGCGGCGACGGCGGTGCTGGTGGCACAGGCGGCTCGATCATGGGCATCGGCGGCGCCGGCGGCGTCGGCGGCCAGGGGATGCAGGGCCTCACCGACGCCAACGGAAACGGTACGGCCGGCAGCGAGGGTGCCGCCGGCGGTAACGGCGGCGTCGGCGGTAACGGCGGCGAGGTCTTCGGCAACGGGGGTAACGGCGGCGCCGGTGGCCAGGGCGGCAAGGGCGGCACCGGTGGTACCGGTGCCGACGGTGTCGACGGCGACTGGGCAGTCAACAACGGCAACGGGACCGACGGCGGCGACGGCGGTGCCGGTGGTAACGGCGGCGTCGGTGGTAACGGTGGTGCTGCCGGTACGGCGCACCACGAGGGCAGCGGCTCCGACGGCGCCGGGGGTGTCGGGGGCAACGGAGGTGCCGGCGGCGATGTCGGCCTCGGTGGCGACGGTGGCAACGGTGCCGCCG
>NZ_QMEX01000129.1 GCF_003284925.1 Mycolicibacter senuensis | reverse complement strand
GCTCCCCGCGCTGGGCGGCGCCGGCGGCAACCCGGGCCTGATGGGGACCCACGGCGCGGTCGGCCACTTCGGCAGCGGGGTGCCGCTGGACAAACCGGCCTTCTGGGACACCAGCTACGGGCCGATCACGGTGACCGGGCCCTGGCTCACCGACAGCGACGGCCGGGTCGTGATCATGCACGGCACCAACGAGGTCTACAAGAACGCGCCGTACACCCCGGAAGCCGGCGGGTTCGCCGAGGCCGACGCGGCGTATCTGGCCGCGCACGGCGTCAACATGGTGCGAGTCGGCGTGCTCTGGGCCGGGGTGGAACCGCAACCCGGCGTCTACGACTACAACTACCTGGCCTCGATCGAACGGACGGTGCAGCTGCTGGCCCGGTACAACATCGTCAGCCTGCTCGACATGCACCAAGACGTCTACTCCGACTCCATCGACGGCGGTTTCGACGGCGCGCCGGCGTGGGCCACCGACACCGGCGGCCTGCCCGAGATCAATGTGGGCTTCCCGTGGAACTACGTGGTCAGCCCCGCGGTGAACCATGCCTGGGATGCGTTCTGGAACAACGGAACCGTCGCCGACGGCGTCAAGCTGCAGAACAGCTATGCCCGGATGTGGGAGGTCGTCGCCGAGTACTTCGCCGGCAACGGCAACGTCGCCGGCTACGAGATCATGAACGAGCCGTGGGCCGGAACCCAGTGGCTGGGCACGGTTTTGGGCAACCCGTTCTTCGACTCCCAATACCTGACCGCGTTCTACAACCAAGTGGACGCCGCGATCCGCGCCGTGGACCCGCACACCCCGGTGTACTTCGAACCCAACACGCTGACCGGCAACCTGCCGCTGCCCACCCAGCTGGGCACGGTGGACGACCCGAACACCGTCTACGCATTCCACGACTACTGCACGTCGACGGCGCTCTTCGGCGACACCGCCTTCGGCTGCGGGCTGTGGGAACAGCTCATCCAGGGCGACGCAGCGTCCTACGCCGCCAAGCACAACATTCCCGCGATGATCACCGAGTTCGGCAACACCGGCAACATCCAGAGCATCACCGACACCCTCGACGAGGCGAACACGCGCGGATTCGGCTGGCTGTTCTGGGAGTACGGCCTGTCGCGCGCGAACTCCGGCGAACCCGACGCCGACGGCATCGCCTCGGGCGTCATGGCCACGCTGGCGCAGGCGTACCCGCAGGTGGTCGCCGGCATCCCGGGCTCGTGGTCGGTGACCGACGGCGCCCTGCAGTTCAGCTACTCGACCGAGATGGCCGACGGCAGTGGCAGTTTCGCCGCGGGCTCGCAGACCACCATCTGGGTGCCGTCCACCGACTACCAGGTCACGGTCACCGGCGGTGAGGTCGTCTCGCTGGCCGGCGCCCACCAGCTGGTGATCGCCTCAGACGCCGGAGCGAGCACCGTGACCGTCACGGTGACGCCGGCGCGGTCTTAATACGGAAACTGTGTGTCCGGCCCGACACGCGTTTCCGAACCGGAACTGCGCACACTCAGCCGAGTTCGCAGACTTGCAAATCCGGCCGCACCTCGCCGATCCGGCGGTAGTCGCGGTCGTGATGCACGACGCCGGCACCGTGGTGCAGCGCAGTCTCGGCGAGGAACAACTCGGGCAGCGGCGTTCGACGCCACATCCCGTGGTGATGAGCCAGGTCGCGCTGCAGGCGGCGGACCCGATCGAATCGCATCGCTGCGACGGCAGGCCGACCAAAGCGAGTGGGCTGGGCGATGTCTCAGACATCGCCCAGCCCACTGTGCAGATCGGAAGGAGTTACTCCGGCTGGCAGAGGTTGTCGAGCACGTCGATCTGACCGCGCAGCTGGTCGCGCAGGGGCTGCTGCACCGAGTCGTCCGGCGAGTGCCCGGCCAGGTAGTTGATGCTCAGCGCCTCCAGCGTGTCGGCCATGTCGCCGACGGCCTTGGACAGGTCATCCGGGGTGGCCGGATTGGCCTCCAGGCGCTGGTGCAGGAACGCACCGCCGGCGAACAGCGACAGCCGGGCGTTGGTGCCGACCGCCAGGTCACCGGCCAGGTCGCCGGGCACCGGGTTCTGCAGGTTGGTGTTGAACTGGGTGCCTTGGCGCACCACGGCCTGCGCGGCGCAGATCTTGCCCTTGGCTTCCTGGCGCTGATCGCCGGAGAACTTCTGGCCCGTTGACGGGTAGAACCAGCCGAAGACGGCCAACACGATGGCGAGCACCGACAACGCGAGAGCGGCGATCGTGGGCACCGACAGGCCCTGGGATGAAGTGGAAGATTTCGGAAAACCCGCGGTCTTGGGCTTGGCGGGCTTGGCCGAAGAGGCGGAATCTGTGGGGGGAGTCTCAGGCATTGCGCGATCGTAACGGTAGTCATCCGATTAGTCACGCGGAACCGGTTTGCGGGCGCGTTGGCGGTACCCTCATCTGCGATGTTGAGCACCGAGTTGCAGACGACCACGCGGCGGCTGACGGGTTGGGGCCGCACCGCGCCGAGCGTGGCGCAGGTGCTGTCCACCCCGGACGTCGAGATCATCGCCAAAGCCGTGGCGCGCGCATCCGATCACGGATCCCTCGCAAACCGGCGCGGCGTGATCGCCCGCGGCCTGGGTCGCTCCTACGGCGACAACGCCCAGAACGGCGGCGGCCTGGTCGTCGACATGACCGCGCTGAACCGGATCCACTCGATCTCCGCCGATGACGGCGTCGTCGACGTCGACGGCGGCGTCAGCCTGGACCAGTTGATGAAGGCCGCCTTGCCGTTCGGCCTGTGGGTACCGGTGCTGCCGGGCACCCGCCAGGTCACCATCGGCGGCGCGATCGCCTGCGACATCCATGGCAAGAATCACCACAGTGAGGGCAGTTTTGGCAACCATGTGGTGTCCATGGAGTTGCTGACCGCCGACGGTTCCGTGCGGCATCTGACTCCGGACGGCCCCGAGGCCGAGTTGTTCTGGGCCACCGTCGGCGGCAACGGGCTGACCGGCATCATCGTGCGCGCCGTCATCGCGATGACCCCCACCGAAACCGCGTACTTCATCAACGACGGCGACAACACCACCACCCTTGAAGAGACCATCGCCTTCCACAGCGACGGCAGCGAGGCCGACTACACCTACTCCTCGGCCTGGTTCGACGCCGTCAGTGCGCCGCCGAAGCTCGGCAGGGCGGCCATCACCCGGGGCCGGTTGGCGCGGCGCGACGAGCTGCCCAGGAAGCTGGCCCGCGACCCGCTGAAATTCGACGCCCCGCAGCTGATGACGGTGCCCGACATCTTCCCGAACGGGCTGATGAACAAGCTGTCGGCCAGCGTGATCGGCGAGCTGTACTACCGGCGCGGCGGGCACTACCGGGGCAAGGTGCAGAACCTGACGCAGTTCTACCACCCGCTGGACCTGCTGGGGGAATGGAATCGGGCCTACGGCACGGCGGGTTTCGCCCAGTACCAGTTCCTGGTTCCCACCGAGGCGGTCGAGGAGTTCAAGGCGATCATCCGCGACATCCAGGCCAGCGGGCACTCGTCGGCGCTGAACGTGTTCAAACTGTTCGGGCCCGGCAACCAGGCGCCGCTGAGCTTCCCGATGGCCGGCTGGAACGTCGCCATGGACTTCCCGATGCGGCCCGGGGTCGATGAGTTCCTCAACGGGCTGGACCGCCGGGTGATGGAGTTCGGCGGCCGGCTCTACACCGCCAAGGATTCCCGCACCACCGCGGAGAATTTCCACGCCATGTACCCGCGCATCGACGAGTGGATTGCGGTGCGCCGCAAGGTCGACCCCGACGGGGTCTTCGCCTCCGACATGGCCCGACGTTTGGAGCTGCTGTAGATGGTGCTTGACGCCACCGGAAATCCCCAGTCCATTCTGCTGCTGGGCGGTACGTCCGAGATCGGGCTGGCGATCTGCGCGCGCTACCTGCGCCACGCCTCGGCCAGCGTGGTGCTGGCCTGCCTGCCGGGCGACCCCGGCCGCGACGACGCCGTGGCTCAGATGGAGGCCGCCGGCGCCAAGTCGGTGCGGGTGATCGACTTCGACGCCCTCGACACCGCGAGCCACCCGGCGATGATCGAGTCGGCCTTCAGCGACGGCGATATCGACGTCGCCATCGTGGCGTTCGGCATGGACGCCGACGCCGAGGAGCTCTGGCACAACCAGGCCAAGGCCGTGCAGGTCGCCGGGGTCAACTACACCGCAGCGGTTTCGGTCGGGGTGCTGCTCGCGAACAAGATGGGCGCCCAGGGCTTCGGGCAGATCATCGCGATGAGCTCGGTGGCCGGCGAGCGGGTGCGCCGCACCAACTTCGTCTACGGCTCCACCAAGGCCGGGCTCGACGGTTTCTACCTCGGCCTGGGCGAGGCGCTGCGCGACGACGGGGTTCGGGTGCTGGTGATCCGGCCCGGCCAGGTGCGGACCCGGTTCTCCGCGCACGTCAAGGAGGCCCCGCTGACCGTCGACAAGGAGGACGTCGCCGAGCTGGCGGTCACCGCGGCCGCCAAGGGCAAGGAAATCGTCTGGGCGCCAGGGGCATTCCGCTACGTCATGATGGTGCTGCGCCACGTCCCGCGGGCGATCTTCCGCCGGCTGCCCATCTAGCCGATGAGCCGCGCCGGTCTCGTGCGTCACACACGTCACGCGGGGGAAGGTTTCGGTGAGTTGCCCACCTTCGCGCGACAACGGTCGTCGCTCCGAGGCGGGCAGTCGACCTCTATCTCTCCGGGTGACAGTTGGGACTGGTGGTGGCCGTGCGTAACGCGCTGAACACGGTGGCCCAGATGATCCTGGCCGGCCTCATCGCCGTCGTCGTCGCCGTGGTCGCCCTGGTGGCGATCGCCCGGGTCGAGTGGCCGGCGTACCCGTCGTCGAACCAACTGCACGCGCTGACCACCGTCGGGCAGGTCGGTTGCCTGGCCGCGTTGACCGGCGCCGGCTTGCTATGGCGGCGGGGCCGGCGGGCCCTGGCGTGGCTGGCGGCGGTCGTGTTCACCAGCGCCTTCTCGGTGGTGACGCTGGCGATGCCGCTGGGCGCCACCAAGCTGTATCTGTTCGGGATCTCAGTGGACCAGCAGTTCCGCACCGAATACCTGACCCGGATGACCGACAGTCCCGCGCTTGCCGATATGACCTACCTGGGCCTGCCGTCGTTCTATCCGCCGGGCTGGTTCTGGCTGGGCGGCCGGGCCGCGGCGCTGACCGGGATCCCGGGCTGGGAGATGTACAAGCCGTGGGCGATCACCTCGATGGCCGTGGCGGTCGCGGTCGCGCTGGTGCTGTGGAACAAGCTGATCCGCTTCGAGTACGCGCTGATCGCCACCATCGCCGGCGCCGCGGTGACGCTGGCCTACAGCTCCCCGGAGCCCTATGCGGCGATGATCACCGTGTTGCTGCCGCCGGTGCTGATCCTGGCCTGGTCGGGCCTGCGCGCCGGGGCCCGGCCTGGCGCCGACTCCCCCGACGCCTCACCCGCCGAGGCGCAATCTGACGACCGACACGCCGGCGAATCCGTCGCAGGATTGCGTCTCGCGGCAAACCAGCGCCGGGGCTGGGGCGCCGGCGGGCGGACGGGCTGGGGAGCCATCGTCGGCACCGGCGTCTTCCTCGGTTTCGCCGCCACCTTCTACACCCTCCTGGTGGCCTACAGCGCGTTCACCGTGACGCTGATGGCGCTACTGCTGGCGGCATCGCGCCTGCGCGACGGCCTCAAGGCGGCGCTGAGCCCGCTGGTCCGGCTGCTGGTGATCGGTGTGGTCGCACTGGCCATCGCGGCGATCACCTGGACGCCGTACCTGCTGGCCACGCTGCATCACCCGGTCAGCGACACCGGCAGCGCCCGGCACTACCTGCCCGGTGACGGCGCCGAGTTGAGCTTCCCGATGCTGCAGTTCACCCTGCTCGGCGCGCTGTGCCTGCTGGGCACCGGGTGGCTGGTGGTCAAAGCCCGCAGCTCCACTCGGGCGGGTGCGCTGGCGATCGGCGTCGTGGCCGTCTACCTGTGGTCGCTGCTGTCGATGCTGTCGACGCTCGCCCGCACCACACTGCTCAGCTTCCGGCTGCAGCCGACGCTGACGGTGCTGCTGGCCACCGCCGGGGTGTTCGGCTTCGTCGAGGGCGCCCGGGCGCTCGGTCAAGCCGGCACTGGTTGGCACCGGGTGGTGTACCCGGTGGCCACGGCCGTCGGGCTGGCCGGGGCGCTGGCGTTCACCCAGGACATCCCCGAGGTGCTGCGCCCCGACATCACCGTGGCCTACACCGACACCGACGGTCACGGCCAGCGCGGCGACCGGCGCCCGCCCGGTGCGGCGAAGTACTACGAAGCGGTTGACGCTGCCATCACCAAGGCCACCGGCAAGGCGCGCGACGAGATCGTGGTGCTCACCGCCGACTACAGCTTCCTGTCCTTCTACCCCTACTGGGGCTTCCAGGGTCTGACGAGCCACTACGCCAACCCGCTGGCGCAGTTCTCCGCGCGCGCCGCCGCGATCGAGTCATGGTCGAAGCTGGAGACCTCGGCGCAGTTCACCCGCGCCCTCGACGACCTGCCGTGGCCGGCGCCGACGGTGTTTCTGCTGCGGCCCGGTGCCGGGGACAGCTACACGTTGCGGCTGGCCAAGGACGTCTATCCCAACCACCCCAACGTGAAGCGCTACACCGTGGAACTGGATGCGGCGCTGTTCGACGGCCCGGCGTTCCAGGTGGAGAAGATCGGGCCGTTCGTGCTGGCCGTGCGGCGGCGGTGAACCGGCGTCACCGCGGGCCCGCGATGCGCTCGGCCACCTCGGCGGCGACCGCCAACGTGCGGCGGTCGGTGGCGGCCGCATAACGATCGGCCTCAGGGTCATAACGGGCCCCGGCGATCGACCCGTGATCGGCGGACAACTCGTCCAACTCCACCGGCCACCCGTGGTGCGCCAGGGCTGCGGCGAACTCGCGGCTCGCCGTCACCGGAACAACGTCGTCCGCTGTGCCGTGCAGCAACGTGATCGGGCAGCGCCGGCCGCCCGGCAGCGCGGCGACCGGCTCGGTGCCGCTGATCGGATCGGGAACCAGGAACGCGCCGGCCAGACACACCACGTGGGAGAAGCGGACGTCGAACCGGTCGGCGTGAATCGCCAGCCCGGCCGCCGCGAGGCCGCCCATCGACCACCCCACCAGGATCAGGCCGTCAGCGTCGTCGGCCCGTTCCCGCGCGAACTGCACCGAGCGCAGCAGATCTGCGCGCCCGCCGTCGTCGTGGTGGGAATTCCAGTCGGGCACCACCACGTGCACGCCGTGGGCCGCCACCAGGTCGGCGAGCGGCCGCAGCGCCGTGCGGGCGTCGGGCTGTTTGCCGTGCCACAGCAGTGCGGTTGCCCGGGAAGGCTCACCGAACAAATCGGCCGACCGGCCGGGGGCGTACTCAACAGTGTCCATAGCCCCAAGTCTGCCCGGCTAGACACACCACGCGGGGCCGCAAAGCACCCCGATAGCATCTAGGTCCGTGACCGATACGCGCGCCGACTTCCGGATTGCTCGGGCCGTCGCCGTCGTCGCCGGCGTACTGGGCACCCTGCTGGCGATTCTCACCCCGCTGTTGCCGGTCAACCAGACCACCGCGGAACTCAACTGGCCGCAGAACGGCGTCCTGACCAGCGTGCAAGCCCCGCTGATCAGCTACGTGGCCACCGATCTGGATATCAACGTGCCGTGCCAGGCCGCGGCGGGCCTGACCAAAACCGACACCGTGCTGTTGTCCACGGTGCCCAAGCAGGCGCCCAAGGCCGTCGACCGCGGGCTGCTCATCGAACGCGTCAACGACGACCTGGTCCTGGTGGTGCGCAACGTGCCGGTGGTGGTGGCGCCGCTGTCGCAGGTGCTCGGCCCGGACTGCCAGAAGCTGACGTTCACCGCACACGCCGACCGCGTCACCGCCGAGTTCGTCGGCCTCAAGCACGGCCCCAATGCCGAGCACCCCGGTTCGCCGCTGACCGGCACCCGCAGCGGCTATGACTTCCGGCCGCAGATCGTCGGCGTCTACACCGACCTGTCCGGGCCGGCGCCGGCCGGACTGGAATTCACCGCTACCGTCGACACCCGCTTCTCCAGCGCGCCGACCCCGCTGAAGCTGGCCGCGATGCTCCTCGGGGTGGCGCTGACGGTCATCGCGCTGATCGCCCTGCACGTGCTGGACACCGCCGACGGCACCCGGCACCGCCGGTTCCTGCCGGCCCGCTGGTGGTCGATGTCGCCGCTGGACACGCTGGTCACCCTGGTACTGGTGTGGTGGCACTTCGTCGGGGCCAACACCAGCGACGACGGCTACATCCTGACCATGGCGCGCATCTCCGAGCACGCCGGCTACATGGCCAACTTCTACCGCTGGTTCGGCACCCCGGAGGCGCCGTTCGGCTGGTACTACGACCTGCTGGCGGTGTGGGCGCACGTGTCCACCTCCAGCATCTGGATGCGGCTGCCCACCCTGGCCATGGCGCTGGCCTGCTGGTGGCTGATCAGCCGTGAGGTGATCCCCCGGCTGGGGCATGCCGTCAAACACAGCACCGCGGCGGCCTGGACCGCGGCCGGCATGTTCCTGGCGTTCTGGCTGCCGCTGAACAACGGCTTGCGCCCGGAGCCGATCATCGCGCTGGGCATCCTGGCGACCTGGTGCTCGGTGGAACGGGCGGTGGCCACCAGCCGGCTGCTGCCATTGGCGGTCGCCTGCATCATCGGCGCGCTGACGCTGTTCTCCGGGCCGACCGGGATCGCCTCCATCGGTGCTCTGTTGGTGGCGATCGGGCCGCTGCGCACCATCTTGCACCGGCGCTCGGCGCAGTTCGGGCTGGCGCCGCTGCTGGCGCCCATCGCCGCCGCGATCAGCATCACCGCGATCGTGATCTTCCGCGACCAGACGCTGGCCGGCGAGATCGAGGCCAGCACGCTGAAGTCCGCGGTCGGCCCCAGCCTGGCCTGGTTCGAGGAGCACGTCCGCTACGAGCGGCTGTTCCTGGCGACCCCGGACGGTTCGGTGGCCCGGCGGTTCCCGGTGCTGGCGCTGGGCGTCGCGCTGGCGGTGAGCGTGGCGATGGCGTTGCGCAAGGGCCGGATTCCCGGCACCGCGGCCGGCCCGAGCCGGCGCATCATCGGGATCACCATCATCTCGTTCATCGCGATGATGTTCACCCCCACCAAGTGGACGCATCACTTCGGCGTGTTCGCCGGGCTGGCCGGTTCGCTGGGCGCGCTGGCCGCGGTCGCGGTGGGCGCCGCGGCGATGCACTCACGGCGCAACCGGACGCTGTTCACCGCGCTGGTGCTCTTCATCACCGCACTGTCGTTCGCCAGCGTCAACGGCTGGTGGTACGTCTCCAACTTCGGGGTGCCGTGGTCGAATGCGTTCCCCAAGTGGCATCTGGCGTTCGCCACCATGGGGGTGGGGCTGACCGTACTGGCGCTGCTGGTGGCGGCCTGGTTCCACTTCTTCAACGGCGAGGATCGCCCGCCGCGTTTCACGGCGCTGTCCGGCTACCCGCTGGCGATCGCCTGCTGGGTGCTGGTCGTCTTCCAAGTGGTGTCGCTGACGGTGTCGATGCTCGGCCAGTACCCGGCGTGGACGGTGGGCCGGTCCAACCTGGCCGCCATTCCCGTGCTGGGCACCGGCAACACGTGCGGGCTGGCCGATGACGTACTGGTGGAGCAGGACCCCAACGCCGGGATGCTTGAGCCGGTCGACACGCCGGTCGCCGAAGCGCTGGGTGCGACGTTCTCGGCCGGGTTCGCGCCCAACGGGATTCCCGCCGACGTCTCCGCCGACCAGGTGATCGGGCCGCCCGGGTTGGGCCGGCTGGCCGACGACGACGCGCAGACCGGCGCCGAGAGCAGCGGTGAAGCCGGTACCGAGGGTGGCACCACCTCCCGCGAGGGCATCAACGGCTCACGGGCCCGGCTGCCCTACAAGCTGGACCCGGCCCGGGTCCCGGTGCTGGGCAGCTGGCGTCCCGGGGTACAGGTGCCCGCCCAACTGCGCTCGGCCTGGTACCGGCTGCCCGCCGACCGGGCCGAGGCCGGACCGGGGTGGTGTAGCGGTCACGCGGCAG
>NZ_QMEX01000128.1 GCF_003284925.1 Mycolicibacter senuensis | reverse complement strand
CAACTCCAGCCAGAGCGCGGTCTCCTCGCAGGTGTCGGTGCCGTGCGTGACGACCACCCCGTCGGCGCCACCGTCGACGCCGGTTCGCACCGCGGCCAGCATCCGGCCCCAGTCGGCCGGGGTCAGCTCCGAGCTGTCGCGCGCCATCAGGTCCACCACGGTGACCTCGGCGGAGCCGGCGCCGGCCCCGGCGACCAGGTCCGCGCCGTGGACGGTGGGCCGGCGCACCCCGCCGGCGTCGGTGCTGGCGGCAATGGTTCCGCCGGTGGTGATGACCGTGAGGCGCTTGGACACCATGCCGCGATCATGCCGTACCCGCGTTAAGGAATGATGGGGGCGTGACTGAGGAGACAACCGACTCGACCGAGCCGGCCACCGAAGCGGCGCCGGCGCCGGCTCCTCGCCGGCGGCTGGGCCTGCTGCTGTCGGTGGCCGCGGTCGTGCTGCTGGTCGATGTCGTCACCAAGGTGCTGGCAGTGAGGCTGCTGACCCCTGGCCAACCGGTGTCGATCATCGGCGACACCGTCACCTGGACCCTGGTGCGCAACTCCGGAGCGGCGTTCTCGATGGCCACCAGCTACACCTGGGTGCTGACGTTGATCGCCAGTTCGGTGGTGCTCGGCATCATCTGGATGTCGCGCCGGCTGGTGTCGCCGTGGTGGGCGGTCGGATTGGGCATGATCCTCGGCGGGGCACTGGGCAACCTGGTGGACCGGTTCTTCCGGGCGCCCGGGCACTTGCAGGGCCACGTCGTCGACTTCCTGTCGATCGGTTGGTGGCCGGTGTTCAACGTCGCCGATCCCGCGGTGGTCGGCGGTGCGATCCTGCTGGTCACCCTCTCGGTGTTCGGGTTCGACTTCGACGCGGTGGGCCGCCGACGCGCCGGTGACGACACCCGGCGCGACGCTGCCGGTCGTGACTGAACGCTCCATGCCGGTGCCCGAGGGGCTGGCCGGCATGCGCGTCGACGCCGGGCTGGCCCGCCTGCTGGGGCTGTCCCGGACCGTTGCCGCGACGCTGGCCGAGAACGGCGACGTCGAACTGGACGGGACGCCCGCCGGAAAGTCCGACCGGTTGGCCGCCGGGGCGTGGTTACACGTGCGGCTGCCCGAGGCGCCGGCCCCGTTGGAGAACACCCCGGCCGAGGTCGAGGGCATGGCGATCCTGTACTCCGACGCCGACATCGTCGCCGTCGACAAGCCCGCCGGAGTGGCCGCCCACGCCTCCGTGGGCTGGACCGGACCCACCGTGCTGGGCGGGCTGGCGGCGGCCGGCTACCGGATCACCACCTCCGGGGTCCCCGAACGCCAGGGCATCGTGCACCGGCTGGACGTCGGCACCTCCGGGGTCATGGTGGTGGCGATCTCCGAGCGGGCCTACACCGCGCTGAAACGCGCCTTCAAGGCGCGCACCGTCGAAAAGCGCTATCACGCACTGGTGCAGGGCCATCCGGATCCGTCCAGCGGCACCATCGACGCACCCATCGGCCGGCACCACGGCCGCGACTGGAAGTTCACCGTCACCGCCGACGGCCGGCACAGCATCACCCACTACGACACGCTGGAGGCGTTCGTCGCGGCCAGCCTGCTCGACGTGCATCTGGAGACCGGTCGCACCCACCAGATCCGGGTGCATTTCGCCGCGCTGCGCCATCCCTGCTGCGGCGACCTCACCTACGGCGCTGATCCCACGCTGGCGAAAAAACTCGGGCTGGAACGCCAGTGGCTGCATGCCCACTCGCTGGCCTTCGCCCACCCTGGCGACGGTCGGCGCATCGAGATCACCAGCGAGTATCCGGCAGATCTGCAGCACGCCCTCGACGTGCTGCGGCGCTGACTCAGCTCTTCCTGGCCTCCACCAGCACCCGGGTGGCGTGCGCGACGAACTGGCCCCGGGACTCGATGAGCTCATGCATCTCACGCAGCCGGTCACGGTGGTCGTCGACGGCGAAGTCGGGCACCGTCCAGATCACTTTGCGCAGGAAGTAGATCACCGCGCCGACGTCGAAGAACTCGGCGCGGAGCCGCTCGAGGCGCAGATCGAGAATTTCCATGCCGACGGCCGTCGCGCCGGCCCGCACCGCCTCCGGCTCGTATTGGGCGCCCTTGCCGGGCATCGGCCCGAGAAAGAACTCGCTGAGTTCCAGCATCGTCGCCGGCCCGATCTGCTGGGCGAAGTAATGGCCGCCGGGCCGCAGTACCCGGGCGATCTCGGACCACCACGTCTCCAGCGAGTGCCGGCTGCTGACCAGGTCGAAGGCTTCGTCGCCGAACGGCAGCGGCGGCCGGTCGGGCACCGCCACCACCACGACCCCGCGCGGATGCAGCAGCTCGGTGGCGCGTTTGGCATTCGGCGGCCAGGATTCGGTGGCCGCCATGGTCGGGGGGAACGTGCCGAACCGCTCGATACCGGCCAGCACCTCGCCGCCACCGGTGTGCAGGTCGACGGCGGCCGCCACCCCCGAGAGCCGGCGTGCCAGCTGACGCTGGTAGCCCCAGGACGGCCGCTGCTCGGTGGCGCGGCCGTCGAGCCAGGAGAATTCCCAGCCGTCGACCGGAGCGGCGGCGGCCTCGGCGACCAGGTCGTCGAAGCTACGTGACATCGGGGCGGTCAGCCGGAGTCGCGCGGCGATTTCGGCGGCCGGATCTTGAACGAGATCCGCAGTTTGGTGCGGTAGATGATCCCGCCCTTGTCGTCGAGGGTGAGATCCTGCTCGACGACCTGGGCGACGCGGATGTCATCGATGGTTTGCTTGGCGCGGTGCACCGCTTCGGCCGCGGCGTTCTCCCAAGACGACGGGCTGGTCCCGATGATGTCGATCACCCGGTACACGCTCATGTATGTGTCTCCTCCGCTTCAGACGAACTTCAACGTAGTGCACGGCGGCGGCCGCTGTCGCGCGAAACGCCCGCCGGCAAGACACACCCGGCGACACGCCCGGCTCGGTCGGTGCCCGGCCATAGACTGGCGGACCTATGGGATCTTCGTTTGTACACCTGCACAACCACACCGAGTACTCGATGCTCGATGGCGCGGCGAAGATCGCCCCGATGCTGGCCGAGGCGCAGCGTCTGGAGATGCCGGCGATCGGAATGACCGACCACGGAAACATGTTCGGCGCCAGTGAGTTCTACAACTCCGCCACCGCAGCCGGTATCAAACCGATCATCGGGGTGGAGGCCTACATCGCTCCCGGTTCCCGGTTCGACACCCGGCGGGTCCACTGGGGGGATCCCGGCCAGAAGAGCGATGACGTCTCCGGCAGCGGCTCCTACACCCACCTGACAATGGTGGCCGAGAACGCCACCGGGTTACGCAACCTGTTCAAGCTGTCCTCGCTGGCCTCCTTCGAGGGCCAGCTCGGCAAATGGTCGCGGATGGACGCCGAGATCATCGCCGAGCACGCCGAGGGGATCATCGCCACCACCGGCTGCCCGTCGGGAGAGGTGCAGACCCGGTTGCGGCTGGGCCAGGACCGCGAGGCGCTGGAGTCGGCCGCCAAATGGCGGGAGATCTTCGGGCCGCAGAACTACTTCCTGGAGGTGATGGACCACGGCCTGGCGATCGAACGCCGGGTTCGCGACGGGCTGCTGGCCGTCGGCCGCAAGCTCGGCATCCCGGCGCTGGCCACCAACGACTGCCACTACGTCACCCGCGACGCATCCCAGAACCATGAGGCGCTGCTGTGCATTCAAACGGGCAAGACGCTGTCGGATCCCACCCGGTTCAAGTTCGACGGCGACGGCTACTACCTGAAGTCGGCCGCCGAGATGCGTGCGCTGTGGGACGACGAGCTGCCGCAGGCGTGCGACTCGACCCTGCTGATCGCCGAGCGGGTGCAGTCCTATGCCGACGTGTGGGCGCCGCGCGACCGGATGCCGGTGTTCCCGGTTCCCGACGGCCACGACCAGGGTTCGTGGCTTCGCCACGAGGTGGCGGCCGGGCTGCAACGGCGCTTTCCGGCCGGGGTGCCGGCCGAATACACCGATCGGGCCGCTTATGAGATCGATGTCATCTGCGGCAAGGGATACCCGTCCTACTTCCTGATCGTCGCGGACCTGATCGACTACGCGCGTTCGATCAACATCCGGGTGGGCCCGGGCCGCGGCTCGGCCGCCGGATCGCTGGTGGCCTACGCGCTGGGCATCACCAACATCGACCCGCTCCCGCACGGGCTGCTGTTCGAACGCTTCCTCAACCCGGAACGGCCGTCGGCTCCCGACATCGACATCGACTTCGACGACCGCCGGCGCGGCGAGATGGTGCGCTATGCTGCCGAGCGGTGGGGTAGCGACCGGGTCGCCCAGGTGATCACCTTCGGCACCATTAAAACCAAAGCGGCGCTGAAGGACTCGGCCCGTGTCCATTACGGCCAGCCCGGTTACGCGATCGCCGACCGCATCACCAAGGCGCTGCCGCCGCCGATCATGGCCAAGGACATCCCGCTGTCGGGTATCACCGACCCCAATCACGAGCGGTACAAGGAGGCCGCCGAGGTCCGCACCCTGATCGACACCGATCCCGATGTGCGCACCATCTACGAGACCGCGCGGGGCCTCGAGGGCCTGGTCCGCAACGCCGGTGTGCACGCCTGCGCGGTGATCATGAGCTCCGAGCCGCTCATCGACGTGATCCCGCTGTGGAAACGGCCGCAGGACGGCGCCATCATCACCGGCTGGGACTACCCGTCGTGTGAAGAGATCGGCCTGCTGAAGATGGACTTCCTGGGCCTGCGCAACCTGACGATCATCGGGGACTGCCTGGAGAACATCAAGGCCAATCGGGGCATCGATCTGGATCTCGAGTCGGTGCCGATGGATGACCCGGCCACCTATGAGCTGCTGGGCCGCGGCGACACCCTGGGGGTGTTCCAGCTCGACGGCGGCCCGATGCGTGACCTGTTGCGCCGCATGCAGCCCACCGAGTTCAACGACATCGTCGCGGTGCTGGCGCTGTACCGGCCCGGCCCGATGGGCATGAACGCCCACAATGACTACGCCGACCGCAAGAACAACCGCCAGGCGATCAAACCCATTCACCCCGAGCTCGAAGAGCCGCTGCGCGAGATCCTCGCCGAAACCTACGGCCTGATCGTCTACCAAGAGCAGATCATGTTCATCGCCCAGAAGGTGGCCTCCTACACGATGGGCAAGGCCGATGCGCTGCGCAAGGCCATGGGCAAGAAGAAGCTCGAAGTACTGGAAGCCGAGTACAAGGGCTTCTACGAGGGGATGACGGCCAACGGGTTCTCTGAGAAGGCCGTGAAGGCGTTGTGGGACACCATTCTTCCGTTCGCCGGCTACGCGTTCAACAAGTCGCACGCGGCCGGCTACGGCCTGGTGTCGTACTGGACGGCGTATCTGAAGGCCAACTACCCGGCCGAATACATGGCCGGCTTGTTGACGTCGGTCGGTGACGACAAGGACAAGGCCGCCATCTACCTGGCCGACTGCCGCCGGCTGGGAATCACCGTGTTGCCGCCGGACGTCAACGAATCCGAATTGAATTTCGCCTCGGTGGGTACCGACATCCGTTACGGGCTGGGCGCGGTGCGCAACGTCGGCGCCAACGTGGTCGGTTCACTGATCGCCACCCGAACACACAAGGGCCGCTTCACCGATTTCTCCGACTACCTCAACAAGATCGATATCGCAGCCTGCAACAAGAAGGTCACCGAGTCGTTGATCAAGGCCGGCGCCTTCGACTCGCTCGGCCATCCGCGCAAGGGCCTGTTCCTGGTGCACACCGACGCCGTGGACTCGGTGCTGGGCACCAAGAAGGCTCAGGCGATGGGCCAATTCGATCTGTTCGGCGGCGGGGACGGCGACAGCGCGGGAGCCGACGCGGTTTTCGGGATCCGGGTGCCCGACGAAGAATGGGGCGACAAGCACAAACTGGCCCTGGAACGGGAGATGCTCGGACTTTACGTATCCGGACACCCGCTCAACGGCATCGCTCATCTGCTGGCCGCTCAGGTCGACACCCCGATCCCCGCCATCCTGGAGGGCGACATCGCCTCCGACACCCAGGTGCGGGTCGGCGGGATCCTGGCATCGGTGAACCGCCGGGTGAACAAGAACGGGCTGCCTTGGGCATCGGCGCAATTGGAGGATCTCACCGGCGGCATCGAGGTGATGTTCTTCCCACAGACCTACTCCGCCTACGGCGCCGAGGTCGTCGACGACGCCGTGGTGCTGGTCAGCGCCAAGGTGAACATCCGAGACGACCGGATCTCGCTGATCGCCAACGAGCTGGTGGTGCCGGACTTCTCCGCCAACGCCGCGGATCGCCCGCTGGCGGTCAGTCTGCCGACCCGGCAATGCACCATGGACAAGGTCAGCGCACTCAAACAGGTGCTGACCCGCCATCCCGGAACGGCACAGGTGCAGTTGCGGCTGATCAGCGGGGAGCGGATCACCGTGCTGGAACTGGACCCGTCACTGCGGGTGACGCCGTCGTCGGCGCTGATGGGTGACCTCAAGGCGCTGCTCGGGCCGGGGTGTCTGGGCGGTTAGAGCTCCACCCGAACGATCACACTGTCCGGCCACAGCGTGGGGGTGCGGGCGCGCCGCAACTTCTCGCCCAGGCCGAGGCCACGGTGCACATTAATCACGCCCGGAATCTTGATGAGCGGCACGATATTCCACTGCCACCCGTAGCGCCGGTGCAGTATCCGGTTCGCGGTCTCGGCTTCCTCGCCGGCCAGGACGCTGGCCCGGCCGGCCACCGCTGCCGCGCCGGGGCGACGGTGGCCGCGGTAGTCACAGGCGGCCAGTTCGACCTCCGGGCGCAGCGCGAGTCGGCGGGTCTTCGGGCCGATCTTGGTGCGGAACAGCACCGCGTCGCCATCCAGTGCGAACCACACCGGGGTGTCCACCGGTGTGCCGTCGCGGCGGTAGGAGCGCAGCAGCGCATAACGGGTGCGGCGCAGTGTGTCGAGTCGTTGTCCGGGCATGACGCCAGTGAACAACTTAGAGTTGGCTCTAAGTCAAGGCGTCCAGGAGGCCGCATGTCCGACTCGCTGACGATCGGCGAGGTCGCCCGCCGCAGCGGTGTTGCCGCCACCACGTTGCGCTACTACGAGCAAGTCGGTCTGCTGACCGCGCCGCGGCGGGTGGGCGGACAACGTCGCTACGACGCGGCGGTGCTGGCGCGACTCGAGATCATCGGGCTGTGCAAGTCGGCGGGTTTCGCCCTGGATGAGGTTGCGCTGTTGTTCGGCGACGACGCGCCCGGGCGTCCGGCAAGCCACGCGCTGGCGCAGGCGAAGCTCGCCGAGATCGACGCCCAGCTGGAGTCGTTGGCCCGCGCCCGCGAGGTCATCGAGTGGGGCATGCGGTGCACCTGCCCGTCCATCGACGCCTGTAGCTGCGGTGTTCACCCGCCGCCCCGTGGCGGCGTGAACTGCGCGGCTGCCGACCGCTGAACCTAAACGTAACGTTTAGGTCCGTTTCCGATAACAACGCCGCATCACCGTGTAACGTCTGAAACTTCACACCACTGGTGTGACCTGGGGGGAAGGGGACCATTTGTGATGCCTGTGCGACATCGCGTTATTGCTCTGCTCGTCGGAGCGGCAGCCGCCCTGCTCGGCGGCGCCGTGATGCCGGCCGCGCTCGCCCACGCCGGCAGCGCCGACAGCGGGCCCTACGAGACGTGCGACGGGGCGACCTGCCTGGTCATGGCCGAGTACGACCCGGACACCTGGGTCTACAGCGGTTTCCGGCCGTACTTCACCGACTGGAAGGGCGAGCAGGCCTACAACGTCGCGGTCACCGAAGCCGACGGTTCGACCGTGAACGCCGGAACCTACGACATCAAGGTCGAAGACTACTGGTCGCCGTTCCTGTCCAGTTCTACCTACACCTACGGGGATTTCACCCCGACCGGTGAGGAGGCAGACCCGGGCGCATTCGCCGATCTGAGCGGAACCACGGTGTACATCACCACGTTCGGAGCCGTCAACCAGGTGACGATCAACGACGCGGCCAACGGTGCCAACTACTGGATCGTCACCACGCCGGGCTACGTCAACACCGTGGTGACCCTGGACGGCGCGAGCCAGGACTACATCCAGTACGCCGGTGATGCGGCACCGACCTTCTTGTGGAATAGTCTCGATAACCCAAGTTATGTCGCGGTGCCCGACTACCTCATCCCCGATGACCCGTGGGCCGGGCTGGACTTCGACCCCAGCGAGTACGGAGCGGTGGCGTAACCGTGGAGCAGCACATAGGGTGTCGAAGTTGAACAAACTGCACGCTCAGTGCTAACAAAAAAATACGTCAGATTCGGATGTGAATCGGGTAACACAAGTGTAACGTTTGGTCACCTGAGCTTCACAGGTACACATTTGCAACAAGCTCAACGGAGGCAGTCATGTGGAAATCGCGCCGTCTTCTTACCCTGCTCGGGGTGGGCGTCGCTGCTGGGTTCGCCGCGCTGGTGCTGCCAATGTCGGTCGCCAACGCTGCGGGTGAGTCCGGCAGCACCAGCCCGGTGCCCGGTTGGGACGGCCCCTACGAAACCTGTGAAGGGGTGGTCTGCCTGGTGATGGAGCCCCTTACTCGGGAGAGCGTGGGCCGCGACTGGTCTTACGAAGGTATCCGCCCGTGGATCACCGACTGGAAGGGCGACCAGCTCTACAACGTCGAGTTGAACGGCGAAGCGGTCGGTGGCTACAACATCAAGATCGAGGACTTCTGGAACTCGTTCTACTCGACCTCGGCGTACCAGTTCGGTGACTTCATGCCTAACGCTGACACCCCCGAAGACTTGAGTGTGCTGGGCAACTTCGGCTACCTGTCCGGAGCCTCGATCTACCAGATCAACCTCTTCGACGGCGCGTTCACCAACCTCACCATCAATGGCGTGGGGCCGCACGATCTGAACTACTGGGTGATGTCGGCCAACGATCTGACCTACTCGGTGGTCACCGATCCCCTCAAGGGCGTCTCGGCGGGCTTGATCCAATTCGGCGATGACGCTCCACTGCAACTGTGGAACAGCCTGTTCCACTCCTGGACCCCGGAGATTCCGGAGTACCTCATCCCCAACGACCCGTTCGCCGCGCTGGACTTCAACCCGTGTGACTTCCTTGGTCTCTGTGACCTGATCGGTTAACCGTTCGGCTCAGAACTTATAACGCAGCACGCGGGCTTTGCCGGCCACCGACTTGAACCGGCCGGCAACCCGGGTGAGCGTGCGGGCCGCGCCGGGGAACGCGTCGACCTCGGCGGCATGGGCCAGGCAGGCCTGCTCGACCAGGCGCAGCCGCGGCTCCCACCGCTCCGGGGTGTGCGGGTCGGTGAAACCGGGGTTGGCCCACACGTGGCGCAGCAGACTGAACATGCCGCGCGGCGCGAGCTTCATCGACAGCGAGCTGAGCGGCCCCACCCGGCCATAGTCGTTGAACGCCAGCTCACCGCTGCCGAAGTGGGCGATGAGCTGCCCGAACACCGCGGTGACCTGCGCCTGGGTGAGAAACGCGAACAGGCCGTCGGCGATCACCATGGTGGGCCGGCCGGCCGGGATGCCGGCGGTCCAATCGGCGCCGGTCAGATCGGCCGCGATGACGTGCTCTGCAGGCCGGGCCCCTAGCAGCTTGCCGCGTAACGCGACCACACGCGGAAGATCGATGCTGTACCAGTCGACACCCGCCGGCGGCTGCACCCGTGCCAGCGGCTCGTTGAGGCCGGCCCCCAGATCCACCACGACGGCCTCCGGATTCGCGGCGGTATACCGGCGCGCCCGGTCGTCGAGCATCTTGGCGCGCAGGGCGGTTTGGCGCACCACACTGGCCGGGATCCGCAAGCCGGCGAAGTCGTAGTCGATCAGACCGACGACCCGGTCGGAGAACGCGTCGCCGAGGATCGGCGTCTCGGCGCGGTGGTCGAGGGCGCGCGCGTAGGCGGTGAGAAATGCGGTCTGCTCGAGGAGGCTGAACTCGGTGACGGCAATCGGCATGGGCTTCACCGTAGGCGACGATCGGCCAGATGAGGGTAAACGGGAACCAACGCCACCACCGCGGCGCTAACGTCGACGAAATGGAATCGCAGCAGGCGACCACGCTGGCGGTGGTAGCCGCGGGTGCGCGCGGCTCGATCACGTTGAACCGCCCGGACAAACTCAATCCGTTGAGCACGGCCACCCTCGAGGAGTTGGTGGCAGCGGCCCGCTGGTTCGACGCCCGGCCCGCGGTGAAGGTCGTGGTCATCTCCGGCAGCGG
>NZ_QMEX01000127.1 GCF_003284925.1 Mycolicibacter senuensis | reverse complement strand
CGGTGGGATCGACAGCACCGGCAATGGCTTCGACGGGGGCGACGGCGCCGACGGTGGGGCTGGCGGCAACGGTGGCGACGGCGGGACCGGCGGCACCAGCACCGGCGGCAGTGACGGCTCCGCAGGCGGCGGCGGTGCACTCGGCTCCGGTGGCGCCGGTGGTGCTGCCGGGCAGGGCAACCCGGGGCAGGGCGGCGGTACTCCTGGAGCGGACGGCACCGCGGGTAATAACGGCAGCGACGGCAACCCCGGTAGCTAACCGGCTGATGACGAACGTCGCCGGGTCCTGGCGGACCCGGCGACGTTCGTCATGTCGGAGGACTAGAGTCGGCCGGCGCGTCAGGCCGGCGCCAGCTCACGCAATTCGGCCACGAAGCGCACCGCTTCACCCGGGTCCTTCGCCAGTGGCCCGGCAAGCAACGTCGTCACACCCGCTTCGGCGTAGGCCGCGATCCGTTCGGCGACCAGCCCGCGGGGCCCGATCAGCGAGGTGTGTCGCACCAACTCGTCGGGGACGGCGTTGATCGCCTCGGTCTTGCGTCCGGACAGATACAGCTCTTGGATGCGGTCGGCCACCTCGCCGAAGCCGTAGCGGGTGGCCAGGTTGTGGTAGAAGTTGCGGGTTTTGGCCCCCATGCCGCCGATGTAGAGCGCCAGCTGAGGTTTTGCCCACGCCAGCCGGTCCTCGACATCGTCGCCGATGGCCAGTGACGTTCCCGCCATGATGTCGAGCGGGCCGAGTGCCGGATTCCGCTTGGCCGCACCGGCTTTCAAGGCATCGTCCCACACCTCGGCGGCGCGCTCCGGATAGAAGAACACCGGCTGCCAGCCGTTGGCGATCTCAGCGGTCAGCTCGACGTTCTTGGGGCCCAATGACGCAATGGAGATCGGAATCGCCTCCCGTACCGGGTGGTTGATCAACTGCAAGGGCTTGCCCAACCCGGTGCCGCGGTCAGCCGGCAACGGCAGCTGATAGTGCTTGCCGTCGTAGCGCACCCGTTCGCGCCGCCACACCGCTCGGCAGATCTCCACCACCTCTCGGGTGCGCCCCAGCGGGGCGTCGAAGGGCACCCCGTGGAACCCCTCCACCACCTGTGGCCCGGAGGTGCCGATACCGAGCCGGAACCGGCCATCGGAGACGAAGTCCAGGCCGGCGGCCGTCATGGCCAGCAGGGCGGGGGTGCGGGTATAGATCGGCACGACGCCGGAGACGAGCTCCACGCGTGAGGTCTTGGCCGCCAGATAGCCGAGCTGGCTGACCGCGTCGAACGAGTAGGCCTCGGCCACTGCCACCACGTCGATCCCGACCCGCTCGAGTTCGACGACCTGCTCGGCCGCCTCTTTGAAGCCACTCGCATAGGAGAGCTGTACACCGATTCGCATCTCCGACTAATACCAGGTTGCTCGGGGGCGGCGCGACGGCTCGACCGTGCCGACGATCACGCGGCGGACCCAGGTTTGGTCACGTCCTCACCTTGCAGTGGCGGCCGCGGTTGTCGTCGGCCGACGTCGACCGGGAGACGATGCCGGGATCGGGGCCGTCCTACCCCCGCCGAATTCAGGTTCCGCTAACACAGCGCGAGTGGAATATCGTCGCGCACGACGTTTCCGTGCGCTGCCTTATATCAAGAGAACTGTGCTGGCAGACGTGTTGCAGTGCACTCAGATGACAGCCTTCCGTCAGATTCTTATATTACGCATAGGGTAGCTATCCAAAGCCAACGGTCTCACGGCGCTGACCTCCGGTGATGACGCGTGAAATATTTGACGAAGATGCTTGTGTCTTAGGTTATTCACGGCTAGTGCTCTGACTCACATCAGTAAATAAGCGTGCATTCAGGAGCAACACGGCGGCGCCACGGCCCATCAGGGCAATTGCCCAGGGCGGCACCTCACAAAAGGAGATGGCTGTGCAGCAAACCCTTCGCCCCTACGTCACCGCGGGCATAGCGATCGTCGGCTCCGGCCTGATCGGCGCGACGCCGGCCATCGCGCCGATGCCCGATGTTCACGTCGGACGCGACATCGCACTCACCAGCATGCTGACCGACGCGATGCAACCGTGGATCGACCAGTACAACATCGCGGCCGACAACGCCACGGTGCTCGCCAACAACTTCTACGTTGCTCCCAGCGTGGCGATGCAGCAGCTCATTGCGAATTCCCAGGCCTGGATCCAGGACATCCTCGACGACCCCTCGCAGATTCCCGTCGTGGTCAACGAGATGCAGGAGCAGCTGCGCGCGGTGACCGAGGGCTACTCCCTGTGGAATGTTGCCGCCGACGACCCCACCACGGTGACGTCAGTTCTGCACACCCTCAGTGGCGGCGTCGACCTGACTACCTTCAACGTCGGCCACTCCTTTATGTTCACGCTGCTGCCGCAGCTGTTGCCGGCCTTTTTGCCGCCCGGCACCGATGCCGACGCGATACTGCCGATCATCAACTTCATCTCATCCCCGATGAGCGGCATCATCATGGGCATGCTGGGGCCGGACTGAGCCCCTGGGTCGCGCTGATGAACAGCATCAACGACGGCGACGGCCTGAACGAGATCATGGCCAACATGACCGGCGCCTTCTTCAACGGCGCCACCCTCAACCTCGATTTCATCCTGCCGATGCTCGGGGACGTTGTGCCCGAGGGCACCATCTCGCATCTGGACTTCGCGCTGGGCGGGCTGCTTAGCCCCGGCGTGGTATCCAACGCCGCGTACACGTTCTACGACGCCTCCGGCAACGTTGTCGACGAGGTACCGGCGGTCGGCGGTTCGATCTTCAACAGCGTTGGCCTCGCTATCGACGCGTCGGGCTTCCTGGGGGCACCGCTGACGCTTACCGTCGAAAGCCACGGGGTCGGCCCGATCGGCGCCTGGATGGCGTGGGAGCAGGCCATGGCCGGCTTGATGGGCGGCGACCCCTGGAACTGGGACGGCAAGTCCGACGGCCCCCCTCCGCCAGCGGAGCCGCCGCTGGCCGGGTTCTCCTTCCCCGTCATCCCCACCGACTTCTTCGACGACAGCAGCGTTGATTCCGGTCCGGGCGATGCGTCCGATTGGATGTCCCTCCTGGACTCGTTGGGCCTAGAGCTTTAGACCAGCACAGCCAGGATCCAGCACACCCAGATATCGCATGACCGGCACTGAGAAGCCACAACCGCCCAACAAAGACTTGTTTCACAGGAGAGGTGTTCGGAAATGAATCGTCGTCACACCAGCAGCCAGCGTGGCACGCAGCCCGGACCGCGACGCCGCAATCGAGTGGCCGGCGCCGGCAGCGCGGTCGCCGCGTTCTTGGCATTCGGCATGTCCCCGCTGGGGGCCGCGCCCTCGGCGCAAGCCGACTTCGAAGATCTGCTCGACCTCGACTGGCTCTCGAGCATGTTCCAGTCGGACGCCGCGCCGTCGGACTTCAGCCTGGACCCCGGGCCTGCGGCGGACTTCGGCACGGATCTGCTCAACAACTTCTTCTATCTCCCGATCCACTCGATGCTCGAACTGTGGATCAACAACCCGCTCGGTGAGATGGTCAACGGTGCCATCAACTCCATGGCCGGTCTGTACCTGATCGGTGACGGTGCCGACGGAACGGCGCTGAACCCCGACGGCGGCGATGGCGGCCTGTGGTTCGGCGACGGTGGTGCAGGCTGGAGCAGCGACGCGGCCGGTGTCGCGGGTGGCGACGGCGGCAGCGCCCTCGGCTGGATCGGTAACGGCGGTGCCGGCGGCAACGGCGGTGACGGCGGCACTGAGGGCGGTACTGGCGGTGCGGGTGGCGCCGGCGCCATCAGCGCCCAGAACGGTGGAACCGCGGCCGGCATCGGCGACGGTGCTACCGGCGGCAACGGAGGCGACGGCATCGCCGGCGGTCAGGGCGGTACCGGTGGCATCGGTTCGGTGAATGCCAACGGCGGCAGCGCAACTGGCACCGCGACAGGTGGCGAAGGGGGCACGGCCACTGGTGCGAACAGCACCGGCGGCGCTGGTGGCGAAGCCTGGGTGCAGTCCAACTACAACCAGTTGGGTGGCGGGACCGCCAGCGGCACCGGCATCGGTGGTGCTGGTGGTGACGCCTCCAACGGCGGTGACGGTGGTGCCGGTGGTACCGGGATCGTGCTGGCCAACAGTGGTGGCAAGGCCGACGGCATCGGCACCGGCGGTGACGGTGGCGAGGCAACGGCAGCAGGTGCCCGCGGCGGTACCGGCGGTATGGGCCAGGTGGTTGCTGGTGGGGACGCCACGTCCGAGGCCACTGGAGAGGCCACGGGCGGTGACGGCGGTGCGGGCCACGGCGGTAACGGCGGCAACGGTGAGCGCGCCTTTGTCCAGGCTGTTCGCGGGTCTGCCAGCGGTGAGGCAGTTGGCGGTAACGGCGGCGACGGCGGGGTTAACAACACCGACGGGTCCCGCGGCGGCGACGGTGGCAACGGTGGATTCGCCAAGGTCGAAGGTATTGACAGCGGTCTGACCAGCGGCAGCGCGACCGGCGGTGATGGCGGCAACGGTGGTGCCGGCGGCATCAACGGTGCCGTTGGCGGCAAGGGAGGTCTCGGAGGCGACAGCCAGGTCGACAACGGTGCCACCGACAGCTCTGCGACCGGTGGTGACGGCGGCGAGGGTGGCGCAGGCGGTACCTACGTCGACAGCACTCACACCGGTGCCGGCGGCGCTGGCGGTGCCGGCGGTAAGGGCTTTGTCACTACCACCAATGGTGGTAGCACACACGATGGCCATGCGGTCGGTGGTAACGGTGGCACGGGCGGCAACGGCGATGTCGACGGCAACGCCGGTGGCAGCGGTGCCGCCGGTGCTGCGGGCACCGTCACCGCCGACGGTGTGGACAGCTCGGCCAGCGGTACGGCCACCGGCGGCAACGGTGGCAACGGCGGCAGCAACGGCGGCACAGGTGGTGTCGGTGGCGCAGCAACTGTCGGGGCATACGGCAACCTGTCCACGACCGAGGGAATTGCCCACGGCGGTGATGGCGGTGCGGGTGAGAACGGCGGCAAGGGTGGCGCTGGAGGCGCGGCCAACGTCGATGCCGGCAGAAACGATGACGGCCAGATCGTTGGTGCCGGTGAGCACACCTACGGCACGGCCACTGGTGGTGCTGGCGGGGCCGCAGACGGCACCGGCGGGACCGGCGGCAACGGTGGCGTGGCGCTCGTGCGGGCATCGGACGGCACGATCGGTGTTGAGGGTGACCCGAGCAAGGCCCAAGCCATCGGCGGTGACGGCGGCGCGGGCGAGAACGGCGGGCACGGCGGCAACGGTGGCGCGGGCTTCACCTTTGTCACCAATGGCGGCACGGTGACCGGCGACGGCGACGAGGCCACCATCGCGCACGGCGGCACCGGTGGTGTCGGTGTCGACGGTGGCACCGGTGGCAACGGGAGTTACGCACAGGTCACCGCCGGTCAGGACGCGACCGCCTACGGTCAGTCCACCGCCGGTAACGGTGGTGAGGGCACCGGCCTGGGCAGTAAGGGCGGCAACGGTGGCAGCGCCAACATCCAAGGGACCTATAGCTCCGGCGGTGTGGGCGGGATTGGCGGAACTGCCCATGGGGTGGCGACCGGTGGTCATGGCGGTGCCGGGACCGGGGCTGGTATCGGCGGCAACGGCGGCACCGGCAGTGTGGTTGCCGGCGGTGCCGGCGCTGAGGCCAGCGGCGCCGGCCACGGCGGCAACGGCGGCGACGGTATTGACGGCGGCAAGGGCGGTAACGGCTTCAGCGGCCAGGTCGCGGCCTTGAATGAGGGAGCCAAAGCCGATGGCACCGCCACCGCCGGAACCGGTGGGAGCGGCACCGGTGGCGGTGTCACGGGCGGTAACGGTGGTTACACCTATATCCAGGCCCTGGGCAAGGACTCGGTCATCTCGGGCAGCAGCGCCACCGGTGGGGACGGTGGTGCGGGTGCCGGCGGCGTGAACGGCCGGGTGACCTCTGACACCGTGATGGTGGCCAGGGGTGAGGGTGACACCATCACCAACAGTCACATCGCCGGCGGCGACAGTGCCGGCAACCAGCAGGGACCCGGTGCGCGGCTCGACGTCAACGGCGGCCATGTGGCCGACAGTTCGGTGACAGCCGGGCAGAGCACCGACACCACCCTCGGTGGTGCGGGCAACCTGACGGTCACCGGTGGTGGCAGTGTCAGCGACACCCACCTCACCGGTGGTGATGCCGGTGCGGGCACCGGCAGGGGTGGTGCGGCCAACCTCACCGTCACCGGCGGCACGGTCTCCAGCTCCACGGTGGATGGCGGAGACGGTATCGATGATGCGGCTGGCGGCAACGCCACGATGACAGTCGGGGAAGGCAGCACCGTCGGCAACAGCGGTGTCACCGGCGGCAACGGCGGTGCCAGCAGCGGCGGGGGCGTCGGCGGCAAGGGTGGTGAGGCCCTGATGGAGGCTGCGCCTGGTGCTCACATTCACCACGCCACCGCTGAGGGCGGGGCCGGCGGTGCGGGCAGCGATGGCGGCCAGGGCGGCGTCGGTGGCAAGGCCTGGATCGATGCTCGTAGTGGTGCCGCTGAATTGACCGGCACTGTTAAGGGTGGTGACGGTGGCGCGGGCGAGACCGGCGGAACCGGCGGCGCTGGTGGGCAGGCCTGGGTGGGTGTCCTTGGTGCGGGTAGCAAGGTCGAAGGCGGCGTGGTCACCGGCGGAAACGGTGGCTTGGGAAGCGACGGCGGAGACGGCGGCGCCGGCGGTCAAGGAATACTTCTGGCTCGCACTACCGACAACACTGCCGGCGATGCAGAGACCGTGGTCACCGGCGGTAACGGTGGTTCCGGGACCGGTGTCGATAGCCAGGGTGGCAAGGGTGGTGACGGAAATATCGGGACCTACACCCTTGGCACCACCAACGCCAAGGTCACCGGAACCGCTATCGGCGGCAATGGCGGCGACGGTAGCGACGGCGGTACCGGTGGCAACGGCGGGCAGGGGCATCTGTCAGCGGAAAGTTCCGACTCGACTGCTTCTGGTACCGGACTCGGCGGCCACGGCGGCAACGCCAACGGGGGTACCGGTGGTAACGGCGGCATGGGCTGGGTCCAGGCCGGTGGCGCCGGCGGAGGGACAGCCAGCGGCACCGGGATCGGTGGTGACGGTGGTGTCGGCGGCGTGAACGGTGCCGACAGCAGTGTGGGTGGCAACGGCGGTAACGGTGGCATGGGGCTGGTGCAGGGCTACGGCGGGACCACCAGCGACGGCGAGGCCACCGGCGGTAACGGTGGCAACGGCGGTGCCGGCGGTGTCGGCGGGGCGGTCGGTGGCAGGGGCGGCGACGGCGGTCTGGGCAGCATCAAGCACGGCGATGGACTGACCGGCACCGGTGGCAACGGCGGAACCGGTGGCGACGGCGGTACCTACGTTGACGCAACCAACAACGGCTCTGGCGGAATCGGTGGAGCCGGTGGCGCTTCGGCCAACACCGGCGGTGTCGCGGGCAACGGCACCGTTGGCGGCAACGGCGGGGCGGACGGCACACCCGGCGAACCCGGCGAACCCGGCAACCCGGGATGAGAACCCCATAGCGGATCCAACTCCGCAAACACCTCGGCCCGGTCGTAAGACCGGGCCGAGGTGCTTTCACAGAGGATCGGAATCCGCTGCGAAGCGAGGCACATTCCCGGCGCCCCACGTCCGTTGCCTGCGACCGAGAGAGGCCCACGGACCCATCCCCGATGTCGTGACATGCGGGGCACCGTTCCCGTCACCGGTGACTCAGACCGGGGCGTCCGAGGTGTTTTCAACCGACAAACCGGTATATCGACCCAAAGACGTATGTAGCCCTGTATGCGGACAACAACCAGCTGGGCGCCAATGCCAACGGTGCCCAGACCACAGTCGCCTCGGCCCGGTCGCATGACTGGGCCGAGCCGTTTTCAATGCCGGGGAAAGATCAGCGTCCAAGCCACGTAATCCTGCCGGCCCAGACGTTGCCGTTCCAGGGGCTCTGCGGCTTGGCGCACGAAACATCGCTAGGTGGCGATGGCGGTGCCGTCACAGGCGCCGGCGACCAAGGCCCGCGCTGCCGGCCATCGCTCGACGTGGATTCGCTGCCGGGCAAGCCAGCCGCGTCGAGGTAGCGCCTACCGCCCCGTCCGCGCCGATTTTTCCTGAGAATTTGGGCGACCCGGGGGCAATAGTTTCGAGTCCCGCCGCGCCCGGCGGCCTTTTGCCTGCATGGCAGGTGATCACAGCAGGTCAGGTGGGTAACTAGTCGATCAAGGCTCTTGTTCTCTCCCCGCGGCAGGTTTGACGTCGTCGGCGGTGACCGAGAGATCGAACTTGATCGGATCCCGCAACGACACGAAACCGGGCAAGACCAGCATCGACGGTGCGATCGCCGACAAATCGTTTGGCCGCGGACGCACGGCGCCTGACTGCCCGCTACGGGCTGAAGCGCGGGGGGGGGGGGGCCGATTCCGCTACGGAGACGTGTTGGTAACCGGATCTCTTCCTGAGAATATCTATGCCAAAACTAACCCCCCTGCCTGGCCGCTAGCGGAGAAAACGCCTTGTTAATGGCTATTACCGACCGGTAACCAGGGCGAATCCGGGTAAATGGACTCCAGTTGACGTGTTTAGAACCGCTGCTAACATCAGCACCCGTCGCAAATCTATGACGCTATTAGGCGTCAGCTAAGGGGAAGCCGCTGTGTCTCGTCGTCGTCAAAACATGTCCAAAGGTCGTCGCAGTAGCCGCGTGATCGGGGCCGGGAGCGCGGTGGGCGCGTTCCTCGCGTTCGGGATGGCTCCATTGGCTGCTGCGCCGTCGGCGCAGGCCGATATCGACGACGTGCTGGTCGATCTGCTGGGGCAGGGCCTGGGCGACGCCGTGGTTGGTCTGGGGGCCAACATCGGTGACGCGGGCGCCTGGGAGGTCGTGTTGGACCCGGCCAGCTGGGCAACGTTCTTTGATGGCCTGGGTAGTGAGTCGACCTGGGACGCGGTCCTGGCCGAGTTGAACCTGAGCGGCATCGGCTCAGCCGAGGCTGACGTGCCGGGGTCCGCGGCTGCGTGGGACTGGAACGACGTCAACTGGCTGGTGCCCTTCGGTAATGGTGAAGATGGCACTGCTGCTCACCCGGATGGCACCCCCGGTGGATGGATCTGGGGCAACGGTGGCGACGGCTGGAACGCCGATGGCACCGGCACGGGCGTCGACGGCGACGACGGTGGTAACGGTGGTCAGGCCGGTCTGTTCGGTGGTGACGGTGGTGCCGGTGGTGATGGCTTCGGTGCCGGCGATGGTGGCGATGGTGGTGCTGCTGGGTTGTTCTCGTGGTTCAGCGCCGGTGGCGACGGTGGTGCCGGTGGCGATGCCGGCGGGAATGGTGGTGCTGGTGGCGATGCCGCACTGTGGGGCATGTTCAGCACCGCCGGTGCTGGTGGTGATGGTGGCGCTGGTGCGGTCGGTGCGGCCGGGACCGCGGGCAACTTCGCCAACGGCAATGACGGCAACGGCACCGCGGGTAAGGCCGGTGGCACCGGTGGTAACGGTGGTGCCGGCGGTAAGGGCTCGATGTTCTTCGGCGCCGGCGGCAAGGGTGGTGCGGCCGGTGAGGGCGGCACCGGTGGTGTCGGTGGTGCCGGCGATGACGGTACTGCCGGTGACTCGGTCCACCCGGGCGGCACGGCCGGTGGTGACGGTGGTGAAGGTGGCGCCGGTGGTGCTGCGGGTAAGGCCGGTGCCGGCGGTGCCGGTGGTTGGTTCGCCAACTCTGGTGCCGCGGGTGCGTCCGGTGTTCAGGGCGCGGGCGGTAACGGTGGCGAAGGTGGTGTTGGTGGTGCCGGCTACGACGCCGCCTCCGACGAGGACGCTGCGGCGGGTACCTCCGGTGGCAATGGTGGTGCCGGCGGCGCCGGTGGCGCCGGCGGTGAGGGTTCCACCGACGGCCAGCACGGTGTCGGTGGGGTTGGTGGTGCCGGTGGTAGCGGCACCGCCGGTTCCAACGGCGAGGCCGGCGACGCGGGCACCAAGGACCACACGACCGGTGGGACCGGTGGCAACGGTGGCACTGGTGGTAACGCCGGTAAGGGCGGCGCTGGTGGTGACTCCGGGGGCGGCAACCACGCCGCCGACGGCGCCAACGGCCACGCCGGTAAGGGCGGTAACGGCGGTACCGGTGGCCAGGGCTATGACGCCGCCACCGACCCGACTGCGGTGGCCGGCGCCAACGGTGGCAACGGTGGTGTCGGCGGCAACGCCGGCAAGGGCGGCC
>NZ_QMEX01000126.1 GCF_003284925.1 Mycolicibacter senuensis | reverse complement strand
CGCCGGCGCTGATGATCGGCGATGGCTACGCGGTGTACCGCGGCCCGGTGGCCGGCGGCCCGATTCACCGCCACGGCGCCTTCCAGATCGTGGTCGCCGGGAGTGGTGAACTGGCGATGGTCGACCTCGACGGAAATCGTCATCAGTGCGTCGCGCTGGTGGTGTCGCCGATGGCACCGCACCGCATCCTCGCCGCACCGGACCTGGCCACCTACTTCATCGAACCGCACTGCCTGTTCGCCGACCGGCTGCGGCAACGCTACGGCGTGGGGATCGTCGCCGCCCCCGAGCTGGGCGACCTGTGCGAGGACGACGTCGCCGCCGCCTGCCACAGGCCGTCGGAAGAACTCGACCCGCGCCTGGTGACGGCGTTGGCCATGCTGGCCGAAGGCAGCATTCCCATGCCCGAACTGGCTGCGGCGACAGGTATTTCGGCGCAGCGCCTTCGTGCGCTGGCGCGCCGCGAGCTGGGGATGCCACTGACTCGCTGGCGGGTCTGGTCGCGGTTGGGCAAGGCGGTGGCGGCTCTGCAGTCGGGCATGCCGCCGGCCGAGGCCGCGATCACCGCGGGGTTCTCCGATCAGGCCCACTTCACCCGGCAGATGCGGGAGATGATGGGCCTGACGCCGACGATCGTGCTACACGCGGTGAGCGCTCACGGTTTGCGGGCCACATAGATCGAGATGGTCCCGGTGATGGTGGGCACCACCTCGGCCTCCCGCACATCGGCGAAACCGGCTGCCGAGATCAGTTCCGGGAGAACGCCCTCGGCGTTGGGCTGGGTGTCGGTCTTGCCGTCGGCGAACTGAACGATCCGAAACGCCAGCCGCATCAGCCGCGTCCGCTGCAGCCCGAAGTCCGCGATCACCACTCGGCCGCCCGGCCGCAGTGCGGCGAACATCGACGCCAGGATGGCGCGTTTCATCGCCATCGGGCACTGGTGCAGCACCAGGCTGGACATCACCCCGTTCATCGACTCCGCACCCACCGACTCCACCAGGGCATCGCCCATGCCGGTCAGCCAGCGCACCCGGCCGGCGGTGTCCTTGCCCCGGGCCACCGCCAGGACCTTCGGGTCCGGGTCGACACCGGTGATGCGTGCCTGCGGTTGCATCTGCCCTGCCAGCAGCGCCAGCGACCCGGTGCCGCAGCCCACGTCGAGGATGTCCTCATCCGGTTGCGGCGCGAGGTGCTCGACGGTCAGGCCGCGCCACAGCCGCTCGCGGGTGAGCGCCACCACGGCGTCGAACAGGCGGGCCTCAGCGAAACCGGTCAAGCTCAGGCGGCCCAGGGCGGGGGTGAAATCGTGCTCGCTCATAGCGGAAGTCTGCGCGACGCGTCGCGATCCGTCTTGAACGAACCGCTCGCCGAAGTCACCGGCGTCGGAATCGAGGCCCTGACCGACTTCTACGCTCGCCACTTCATCGGTCATTGGCCCGCCGACACCGTGATCGTCCCGGTATGCCGCACGGTCGGTTCCGACCTCGTCGATGAGATGACCATGACCTTCGCCCACGACGTCGCGGTGCCCGCGTTCCTGCCGAATATCGCGCCGACCGGACGCCCGGTCCGGCTGCCGGTGGTGGTGGTGATGGTTATCGGCGCGGGCAAAGTGGCCTGCGAATGCATCGACTGGGACCGGGCGTCGCTGTTGGCCCAATCGGCCTGCTCGATGAGGCACGGCTGCCGATCGCCGGCGCGGTCCAGGCGGACAAGGTGCTCGACAAGGACCTGCCCGCCAACACGCTGTTGTGCCGTTGAGCAGGCCGTCGGCGCATAACCGCTGGGAGTCGCCGGTGCCCGACGGTAGACTCACAGCAACCGGCTGACCCGCTGATACCCGGCGCTGACCAGAAAGCAGGCATCGAAAACCCCGTGACGCCCCGCGATACCCCCGCTGCCGTGCCGGCCTCACAGGTTCGCAGCAGTGTCGATATTCCACCCGACCTCGTCGTGGGTCTGCTGGGTTCCGCAGATGAGAACCTTCGCGCCCTGGAGCGCCTGCTGGCCGCCGACCTACATGTACGCGGCAACGCCGTCACCTTCTCCGGGGAGCCGGCCGACGTTGCCCTGGCCGAGCGGGTCCTTTCCGAACTGATCGCGATCGTGGCCAGCGGCCAACCGCTCACCCCGGAAACGGTGCGTCACAGCGTCGGCATGCTGACCGGCGTCGGCAACGAGTCCCCGGCTGAGGTCCTCACCCTCGATGTGCTGTCGCGGCGCGGCAAGACGATCCGGCCCAAGACGCTCAATCAGAAGCGTTACGTCGACGCCATCGACGCCCACACCGTCGTGTTCGGCATCGGGCCCGCCGGTACCGGCAAGACGTACCTGGCGATGGCCAAGGCCGTCAACGCCTTGCAGACCAAGCAGGTCACCCGGATCATCTTGACCCGTCCGGCGGTGGAAGCCGGTGAGCGGCTGGGTTTTCTGCCCGGCACCCTGAGCGAGAAGATCGACCCGTATCTGCGTCCGCTCTACGACGCGCTGTACGACATGATGGATCCGGAGCTGGTCCCCAAGCTGATGAGCTCGGGGGTGATCGAGGTGGCGCCGCTGGCCTACATGCGGGGACGCTCGTTGAACGACGCATTCATCATCCTCGACGAGGCGCAGAACACCACCGCCGAGCAGATGAAGATGTTTCTGACCCGGCTCGGCTTCGGCTCGAAGATCGTGGTCACCGGCGATGTCACCCAGATCGACCTGCCCGGCGGCGCGAGATCCGGGCTGCGGGCGGCCGTGGACATCCTCGACGACATCGACGACATCTATGTCGCCGAGCTGAGCAGCGCCGACGTCGTACGGCACCGGTTGGTCTCCGAGATCATCGACGCCTACTCACGCCATGAAGCCGAACAATCCCAGCCGGGACTGACGATGAACCGGGCGGCCCGCCGGGCGGCTCAGGGCCGGTCTCGCCGGTGAGCATCGAGGTCTCCAACGAATCCGGTCTCGACGTCTCCGAGGTCGAGCTGGTCAGCGTCGCCAAGTTCGTGCTGGCCAGGATGGACGTCAACCCCGGTGCCGAATTGTCGATGGTGCTGCTGGACACCGCCGCGATGGCTGACCTGCACATGCGCTGGATGGATCTGCCCGGGCCCACCGACGTGATGAGCTTCCCGATGGACGAACTCGAGCCCGGCGGGCGCCCGGACGCCCCCGAGCCCGGGCCGTCGATGCTCGGCGACATCGCGCTGTGCCCGGAGTTCGCCGCCGAACAGGCCGCGGCGGCGGGGCATTCGCTCGGTCAGGAACTCGCGCTGCTGACCGTGCACGGCGTGCTGCACCTGCTGGGCTACGACCACGCCGAGCCCGACGAGGAAAAAGAGATGTTCGCGCTGCAGCGCCGGCTGCTCGAGGAGTGGGTCGCCGACCAGGTGGAGAGCTACCGAGCCGAGACCCAGAGCGAGAAGGACCGCCGGTTGCTGGACAAGTCTCGGTACTTCGACGAACCGTGACCGGAACACCGCTGGTAGTCGGCGTGATCGCGCTGATCGGTCTGGGCGGACTGTTCGCGGCGATCGATGCCGCGGTCAGCACCGTCTCGGTGGCGCGCGTCGCCGAACTGGTCCGCGCGAAACGTCCTGGTGCGGTGTGGCTGGCCAAGCTGATGGCAGAGCGGCCCCGCTACATCAACCTGGTGGTGCTGCTGCGCATCACCTGCGAGATCACCGCCACCGCGCTGCTGGTGTTCCTGTTGCACTCGGTGCTCGGGCTGGACTGGGGGTTGTTCGCGGCCGCGGCCGCCATGGTGGTGGTGAGCTTCGTGGTGATCGGGGTAGGGCCCCGCACTCTGGGGCGGCAGAACGCCTATTCGATCGCCCTGGCGTCAGCGCTTCCGCTGCAAGTCCTTTCGGTGCTGCTCGCCCCGATCAGCGGTCTGCTGGTCTTGCTGGGCAATGCGCTGACCCCGGGCCGGGGATTCCGCAATGGGCCGTTCGCCTCCGAGATCGAGTTGCGCGAGGTGGTCGATATGGCGCAGCAGCGTGGGGTGGTCGCCGCCGACGAGCGCCGGATGATCCAGTCGGTCTTCGAGCTCGCCGACACCCCCGCCCGCGAGGTGATGGTGCCGCGCACCCAGATGGTCTGGATTGAACACGACAAATCAGCCGGACAAGCCACCTCTTTGGCGGTGCGCAGCGGTCACTCCCGCATCCCGGTGATCGGCGAGAACGTCGACGACATCCTCGGCGTGGTCTACCTGAAAGACCTTGTCCAACAAACCTATTACTCGACAAACGGCGGGCGGGACACCACCGTGGCGCAGGTGATGCGTCCAGCGGTGTTCATGCCCGACTCCAAGGCGCTCGACGCCTTGCTGCACGACATGCAGCGCGCTCGCTACCACATGGCGCTGCTGGTCGACGAATACGGCGCGATAGCGGGGCTGGTCACCATCGAAGACGTGCTTGAAGAGATCGTCGGCGAGATCGCCGACGAGTACGACCAGGGTGAAGTGGCACCGGTGGAGGATCTGGGGGCCAACAGGTTCCGGGTCTCGGCACGACTGCCCATCGAGGACGTCGGTGAACTCTACGGGATGGAGTTCGACGCCGGCCTCGACGTCGAGACCGTCGGCGGCTTGTTGGCGCTGGAACTGGGCCGGGTCGCGCTGCCCGGCTCCGAGGTAGTGTCACACGGACTGCGGCTGCGGGCCGAAGGCAGCCGCGACAGCCGCGGGCGGGTGCGGATCAGCACCGTTCTGGTCAGCCCGGTCGACCCCGACGGTCAGGAGGCCGCAGTTGAGCAGTGATCTGCCGGGCGCACAACCCGTCGCGAGTGCGCCGAGCGTGCGCTCATTGCGAAAGTCTCCGCGAGAAGTCGCGCTGAGTGCACGTTCGGCGAAAGGTCTCTCGTGAGCGAATTCCATTCCGGCTTCGTGTGTTTCGTCGGCCGTCCCAACACCGGAAAGTCCACCCTGGCCAACGCTCTGGTCGGCGCGAAGGTGGCGATCACCTCCAACCGGCCACAGACCACCCGACACACCATCCGCGGCATCGTGCACCGCGAGGATTTCCAGATCATCCTGGTCGACACCCCCGGCCTGCACCGCCCCCGAACGCTGCTGGGCAAGCGGCTCAACGAGTTGGTCAAGGACACCTACGCGCAGGTCGACGTCATCGGCCTGTGCATCCCGGCCGATGAGGCGATCGGCCCGGGGGACCGCTGGATCATCGAGCAGATCCGCGCTGTCGCCCCCAAGACGAAACTGGTGGTCGTTGTCACCAAGATCGACAAGGTCTCCCGAGACAAGATCGCCGCACAACTGGTCGCCGTCGGTGAGTTGGCCCCGGAGGCCGAGATCGTCCCGGTCTCGGCTGTCAGCGGCGAGCAGGTCGACGTCCTCATCGGCGTGCTGGCCGCGGCGCTACCGGTCGGCCCGGCCTTCTACCCCGACGGCGAGTTGACCGACGAACCCGAAGAGACCCTGATGGCCGAGTTCATCCGGGAGGCCGCCCTGGAGGGGGTGCGCGACGAACTGCCGCATTCGCTGGCGGTGGTGATCGACGAAGTGCGCCCGCGGGAAGACCGTGATGACCTGATCGAGGTGTACGCGGTGCTCTACGTCGAACGCGACAGCCAGAAGGGGATCGTGATCGGCCGCGGCGGCTCCCGGCTGCGCGAGGTGGGAACCGCCGCCCGCTCCCAGATCGAAAAGCTGTTGGGCACCAAGGTCTTCTTGGATCTGCGGGTCAAGGTGGCCAAGAACTGGCAGCGCGACCCCAAACAACTCGGCCGGCTGGGGTTTTAGAACCGGCCTATGCCCCCGCGCGAGCCGGCGGGCAGCTCGGCCCGCCGGCGCGCCAGACCACGGACGGTCCCCGCCGGTGGCCGGACCGGGGACACATTCTCTCGCCGGCAGGCGCCATTGGGTACATTCCAGGGGTGCTGGAACCCAAGTCGCTGGTTGTCTCCACTGTTGGCCTGCTCATGTGCGCGCAAGCACTGACCGGTTGCGGGGGCGGCCAAAAGCCGATCGATACCACCAAGCTGTTCAACGTCGAGTCGACGTTCGGCTCGGAATACAAGACCCAGACCCAGGGTCCCAAGGACATCGATCCCAAGATTCTCGGGCCGCAGAAGATGCCGCCCGGTGTGACCTTCGAGCCCTCGGACTGCGCCGACTACGCGGCCAGCAGCGGTCGTCCCCCCAAGGGCATCCGGGGCAAGATGTCGATGGTCTCGATCGTCGGCAACGGCAACCAGCTGGTCGCCATCGCCATGCAGGCCGACCAGGATCTGCCTTACGACGAGTCCGCCGCCGAGAGGTGCAAGCACGTCTCCTTCCAGGCCGGCAAGCTCACCGGCTACCTGGATGAGACCGATGCGCCCGAGATCGACCGTGCCAAGACGGCCGGCTCGCACTCCGAGATCGAGATCACCGGCAAAGACGGCCAACAGCAGTCCCGTGAGTCCTACACCTTCACCGCCTACCTCGGTAGCGCCCTGGTGCAGGTGACCGCGAGCCCGCAGGCGGTGCGCGGTCAGCCGCCGGGCATGGTCGACGCCGATCGGGCGCGCCAGCTGCTGGTCGACGCGGTGTCGGCGCTGCGCAGCTAGGTTATGCGTACGCCGTCGGCGCGGGATCGGCGGTGAGCGCGCGCGAGCCCCGCGTCATCGTGATCGGCGCGGGCATCGCCGGCATCACGACCGCGCATGTGCTGCGTGAGCGCGGGTTCACCGACATCACCGTGCTGGAGAAGGGTTCCGACGTCGGCGGCGTCTGGCACTGGAATCGCTATCCGGGTCTGCGGTGTGATGTGCCGTCGCAGATCTATCAGTTCGGGTTCGCGCCGAAACCCGACTGGCGGCATGCCTGGGCCACCGGCACGGCCATCCAGCGCTACCACCGCGACGTCGTCGACCGGCTCGGGCTGGCGCCGCTGATCCGGCTCGACACCGAGGTCACCGCCGCACAGTGGGATGAGCGCCGACATTGGACCCTCACCACCGCCGCCGGTGAGCAGCTGGTCGCCGATTTCGTGGTCTGCGCGACCGGTGTGTTGCACCATCCGTTCACCCCCGACATCCCGGGGCTGGCGAATTTCGCCGGCGCGGTTGTGCACACCGCCCGCTGGGACGACGAGCTCGACACGGCCGGCAAGCGGATCGCGGTGATCGGAACCGGGTCGACCGGTGTGCAAGTGGTGTCCGCGCTGCAGCCCGGTGCGGCGTCGATCGACCACTACGTGCGTTCGGCGCAGTGGATCCTGTGGGCGCCCACGTCGCTGCGGCAGGTCCCGGGTGCTGCCGCGGTGCTGGGGCGGTTCCCGACGCTGCACCGGGCGCTGTACCGGCTCATGACCTTCGGCGGGTCGGCGCTGTTGACCGACGTCACCACCCACCCGTCGTGGCGACGTCGGGCCGTCCAGGCCTATGCCCGAGCATGTCTGCGAATTCAAGTTCGGGACAAAGAATTACGGGCCAAACTCACCCCCGACTACCAGCCGTTGTGCAAGCGCCAAGTGGTGTCGGGACGCTACTACCGGGCGATCCGCGCCGACAACAGCGACCTCGTCACCGCCGGCATCGCCGAAGTCACCCCGAGCGGCATCCGCACCGCCGACGGCACCCACCGCGACACCGACGTCATCGTGCTGGCGACCGGGTTTCACGCCCACAACTACATGCGCCCGATGCGGTTGCTCGGCCGCGACCGGATCAGCATCGACGACGCGTGGTCCGCCGGCCCGCGCGCTTACCGGATGACGGCGATCCCGGGCTTCCCCAACCTGTTCACGGTGTTGGGTCCGAACTCGCCCACCGGGTCGATCTCGTTGCAGTACACCTCCGAGCTGACCGCGCGTTACATCGCGCAGTGGCTGGAGAGATTCCGGGACGGAGAGCTGGCGAGCGTCGAGGTCACCGAGGAGGCGACGGCACGGTTCAACGACGAGGTCGCCGCCGCGATGGGGCCGACGGTCTGGAACACCGGCTGCAACTCGTGGTACCTGACCGAGGGCGGCGCCGTCGACCTATGGCCGTTCGACCGCGCGACGATGAACGCGATGCTGGCCGGCCCGGACCCGGCGGACTTCCACCTGAGCTGAGGCGGAGCTCAGTCCTCGCCCCGCGCCACCGGCCGCGACGGGTCCGAACTCCACTGCGACCACGACCCGGGAAACATCGCGGCGGACCGGCCGGCGGCGGCCAGCGCCGCCACGATCACCGTCGCGCTGATGCCCGATCCGCAGTAGGCGCCCACCGCGTCGTCGGCCCCCACACCGCGGTCGGCGAGCAGCCGGGCGACCGCGGCATCGGGCAGGAAAGTCCCGTCGGCGTCCAACAACGCGGTGAACGGCAGGTTCTTCGCGCCCGGGATATGGCCGGCGACCGCGTCGACGGGCTCCCCATCGCCGCGGAACCGTTCCGGGGCGCGGGCATCCAGCAGCGCCAACGTGCCAGACCCGGCGCCGTCGCCGGCCTCGTCAGCGGTCAGGGTGGGCCGAAGCCCGTCGTAGAGATCCTCGGGCAGCACGGTGACGTTGCCCGGTTCGGGGGAGACCTCCCCGGTCTGCAATACGCCGCCGTTCGCCGTCCAGGCCGACAGCCCACCGTCGAGGATGCGCACTCCGGCCACCCCGGACGTAGACAGCAGCCACCACAATCGTGCGGACGCGGCCCGGTTCCAGTCGTCGTAGACCACCACCGGCGTGTTGCGCCGCACCCCCCACCGGCGCGCGGCGGCCTCGAGGTTGCGACCGGTCGGGAGCGGATGCCGGCCCCGGCCGGTGACGGCACGGTCGGACAAGTCGTCCTCGAGCGAGACGTACACCGCGCCCGGCAGATGACCCTGCAGGTAGGCCTGGTGTCCGTCCGGCGCCTCCAGGCTCCAGCGGGCGTCGAGAATCGTCACCGGATCACCGGCACCCAACAGCTCAGCGAGCTCGGTGGCGGTGATCAGAACCTTGTCGCGCGGGTTCACCGCTGGGCTCTGCTCAGTAGTTGTTGCAGGAGACGGCGATCGAGGTGATCGTGCCGATGTACTGCTGGGCCTCGGGCATGGCCTGGATCTGGGTGGCGATCCGCTGGCGCTTGTCGGGCGGCGAGGACAAGAAGGACCGCAGCCAGGTCTGGGCCATCGGCGAGGCGTTGAACTCCGCGGCGGCCGCGGGGTTCTCTGCGTTCAGCGCCGCGTTCACCTGCGAGTAGTTACAGGTGGTGTTGATGATCGGCCCGAGGTCGGGATCCGCGGACGCGAACCCGGCCCCAGCAGACAGCGACAAAGCCAGACTGCCGGCTGCGACAGCGATCCTGGTCAACGACAGAGCGGCCATTTTGCAGACGCCTTTCCCCAGTGCATTTCAGGTGTGGATATGAGGTCCTACTTCGAAGACGGACCAAGCTTAGCGGACAGCCGATGGCACCGCCGAAGTCGCTGGTCGCCGCCTTTTCGGGCGTTACGGGCAGGGGTTGGGATCGGTGCGCCACCACGGTGTGGGTTGTTGTGCCGCCCAGCCGCTGATGCCCTCCAATTCCGCGGCCAGTGAAATCAGCAGACCGTCACTGTTGGCGGGCCCCATCAATTGCACCCCGATCGGCAGGCCCTCGGCGGTGAATCCGGCCGGCACGTTGATCGACGGCCAGCCCAGCAGGTTCCACGGCCAGGTCACCGGGCAGGCCGCGATCATGGCGCGGTCGGTCGCCAGGGCGTTCAGATCGTCGAACGCGTGCACCAGTGGCGGCGGCTGGGCGGTGGTGGGGGCGAGCACCGCGTCGACGATGCGAAAGATCGAACCCACCCGGCGCTGATCCTTCGCCTCGTGAGCGCGGGCCTTGCGCAGCACCGCCTGCGACAACAGCCGGCCGGTGCGCATGTTGGCCAGCGTCCGCGGGTCGAGGTCCACCGCGCCGCCGAGCGCATTCGCGGCGGTCAGCACCCCCGCGGTGGAGCGGGACAGGAAGTTCCACGACAAGCGCACACCGTAATCGGGATTACCCGGGACCACGATGTGCCCGAGCAGTCGAAGCTGCGCGGCGACCTGCTCGAGTGCGGCCCTGATCTCCGGGTGCAGCCGGGCGCGGAACCCGGTGTAGGGAAAGCGGGTGGACATCGCGATCCGCAGCTGTCCCGGCGCCCTTCCCACGTAGTCGGACGCCGTGATCGGGGGCGGTTTGTGCAGGTCACCGTCGGCATTACCGGAAGCCGCGTCCAGCACCAGCGCCGCGTCCTGGACCGTGCGGGCGAGCACCCCGTTGGCAGTGATGCCGTTGAACGCCTCCGGCAGCGGCCAGGTGGAGATGCGGCCCCGCTGCGGTTTGATGCCGACCAGATGCGTCCACGCGG
>NZ_QMEX01000125.1 GCF_003284925.1 Mycolicibacter senuensis | reverse complement strand
GTGAACATCCTCGGCCGCAACGGCCGGCAGACAGCGCACTATCAGCGCTGACGTCCGGCTTCGTTACGCTGTGGGCATGTCGCGTCCTGCCAGACCTACGGCCCTGGTCACCGGGCCTACCTCGGGACTTGGCGAAGGCTACGCGCGCCGTTACGCCGCCGACGGCTATGACCTGGTCCTGGTGGCCCGCGACGCCGAGCGGCTGAAGGCGCTGGCGGCCGAACTGCGCGGCAGTCACGGCGGTGACGTCGAGGTGCTGCCGGCCGACCTGGCCGACGCCGACGACCGGGCCAAGGTCGCCGAACGGCTGCGCGCCGGCGTGCGGGTGCTGGTGAACAACGCCGGTTTCGGCACCTCCGGAGAGTTCTGGACCGCCGACCCCGAGCTGCTGCAATCCCAGCTGGACGTCAACGTCACCGCGGTGATGCAGCTGACCCGCGCGGCACTGCCGGCGATGATCGAGGCCGGCAACGGAACCGTCGTCAACGTGGCCAGCGTCGCCGGGCTGCTGTCCGGTCGCGGCTCGACATACTCGGCCTCCAAGGCCTGGGTGGTGTCGTTTACCGAGGGCCTGGCCGGCGGGCTGGCCGGCACCGGGGTCGGCATCCACGTGGTCTGCCCGGGCTATGTGCGCACCGAGTTCCACGAGCGCGCCGGCATCGATATGGGCACGCTGCCGTCGTTCATGTGGCTGACGGTCGACGACGTCGTCGCGACCAGCCTGGCCGACATCGCCCGCGGCGACGTGATCAGCGTGCCGGGCCTGCAGTACAAGGCGATCACGACGGTCAGCCGGCTGATTCCGCGCGGGTTGTCGCGGACGCTGACCAAGACTTTCGGGCGGGGCAGTGGGCGCACTTGACAGCGGAGAGCGCGACGAACTGGCCGCGCTGGTCCGCGAACTGTCGGTGGTGCACGGGCGCGTCACGCTGTCGTCGGGCGCCGAGGCCGACTACTACGTCGACCTGCGCCGCGCCACCCTGCACCATCGAGCCAGTGCGCTGATCGGCCGGTTGGTCCGCCAGCTCACCGATGACTGGGAGTACGTGGCCGTCGGCGGCCTGACGCTGGGCGCGGATCCGGTCGCGACCGCCGTCATGCACGCCCCGGGCCGGCCGATCGACGCCTTCGTGGTGCGCAAGTCGGTGAAAACCCATGGCATGCAACGCCTTATCGAAGGAGCGGATGTGGCGGGGCGGTCGGTGCTGGTGGTGGAGGACACCAGCACCACCGGCGGGTCGGCGCTGACTGCGGTGCGTGCGGTGCGGGACGCCGGTGGGCACGTCGTCGGTGTGGCGACCGTGGTGGACCGTGCCACCGGGGCGGCGGAGGCCATCGAGGCCGAAGGTGTGCCCTACCGCAGCGTGCTCGGCCTGGCCGAGCTGGGACTGGGCTGAGCCGGGTTGTGCGGACGCTGATCCCGGCGGTGCTGGCGTTGGCCGTCGCGTGCGTGGCGGCCTGTTCGGCTCCCGCTGCGAGCGGCCCCTACGGCGCCCAGGGCGCGCGGATCGGCGAGGCACTGCCGTTGCTGGGCTGGGAGCTGACGCTGACCAACCTGCGCTGGGAGGTCGATCATGTCCTCGTCGACGTCAAGGCGCACGTCCCGGATCCGGGCGGCCCGCACGCCGCGGCCGGCGATCTGCGGTTCGGGATCTACGGCACGCCCGCCCGCCCGGTCGAGGCGACCGGTCTGGGCAGCTGCGATGCGCTGGGGGAGCTGACGCCCGCGCCGCTGTCGGCCCGCGAACCCGACCGCTTGGACGGCACCGTGTGCCTGGGGCCACTCAAGGAACGCAGCGCGGTGCGCGGCGTCTACGCCTACTCGCCGGCCGACCGGATCAAGGACACCACGGTGGCCTACCCGGCGGCGTTCCCGGTAGGGCTGCCGCCGATCAACCCCTATGACACCGGCTTGGTGCTCACCCCGCAGGGGGTGGCGGCATACCGGGCCGACGGCGTCCCGCTGGCGCCGAGCGCCCTCGGTGACCCGAAAGCGTTCTCCGGCAACGGATACATGGTGTTGAGCTTGACCGCCGACGCGGTCGCGGGACAGTACCGCGACGACGCGGAGGCCCGCGGCGGGCCGCTGATGCTCGTCGCGGGTCCGGCGACGCCGATGCCCGGGCTGGGGCCGGATTGCCTGGCCTTTGGGTCGTCGGTGCTGATCCTGCCCGAGGCGTCACTGAACTCGGTGCACGTACCGACGTCGCTGTGCACGCACGGTGAGATCAACGCCGCGGTGCTCTACGCCTCGGTGTCGGTGGTGGGCACCCACGCCGCCGTATGGACCACGTCGTGACCGAGCGGGTGGGCGAACCCGGCCCCACCGAGTGGTTCCCGCCGGCCAACGGCGTCGGGCCGTGGCAGGGCGAGCCGCCGACCGATCCCCGCTACGATCCGGAACTGCTGCGCGATGGCGACCGCCGCAACGTCGTCGACGCCTACCGCTACTGGACCCGCGAGGCGATCATCGCCGACATCGACTCCCGGCGGCACCGGCTGCACGTGGCGATCGAGAACTTCGAGCACGACGCCAATATCGGCTCGGTGGTACGCACCGCCAACGCGTTCGCCGTGCACACCGTGCACATCGTCGGGCGGCGGCGGTGGAACCGGCGCGGCGCCATGGTCACCGACCGCTACCAGCGGCTGCGGCATCACGACCGGGTGGCCGGCCTGCTGGAGTTCGCCGCGCAACAGGGCCTGACCGTCGTCGCGGTGGACAACGTCGCCGGCGCGCAACGGTTGGAGCAGACCGTGCTGCCGGGCGACTGCCTGCTGGTGTTCGGCAGCGAAGGCCCCGGCCTCAGCGACGAGATGCGTGCCGGCGCCGATCTGCTGGTGTCCATAGCCGCGTTCGGCTCCACCCGCAGCATCAACGTCGGGGTGGCGGCCGGCATCGTGATGCACAGCTGGATTGCCCGGCATGGCAACCTGGAAAACGCCTGGTAAGAGTCGCGCCTTACGGAGAGAATCCTCGACCGCATGGTGTGCTGACGGCATGGCCGGCAGCACATTCAGATCGCTGAAGGTCTTCAATTATCGGCTCTGGGCGGGCGGGGCGCTGGTCTCCAACATCGGAATCTGGATGCAGCGCACCGCGCAGGACTGGCTGGTGCTGACCGAGCTCACCGCACGCAGCGGAACCGCGGTCGGGGTTGTCATGGGCCTGCAATTCGGGCCCCAACTGCTGCTGCTGCCCTGGACCGGCTATGCGGCCGACCGTTTCGACCGGCGCAAACTGCTGATCGCCACCCAGACGGCTCTGGGCGTCTTGGCGCTCGTCCTCGGCCTGCTCACCGTCAGCGGCGTCGTCCAGCTGTGGCAGGTTTACGTCCTGGCGTTGCTGTCGGGCTGCATCAGCGCGGTCGACATGCCGGCGCGCCAGACGTTCGTCTCGGATCTGGTGGGAGACGACGACCTCTCCAATGCGGTGGCGCTGAATTCCGCGTCCATCAACGCCGCGCGGATGATCGGTCCTGCCGTCGCCGGGGCGCTGATCGCAGCCGTCGGCACGGGGTGGGCGTTTCTCATCAACGCGGCGTCCTTCGGTGCCGTGCTCGCCTCGCTGGCGCTGTTGCGGGTCCGGGAGCTCTATCCCAACGCCCGTGCCGTCGGACCGGCCCGCGGCAATCTCATGGAGGGTTTGCGCTACGTCTGGGCACGTCCGGATCTGAAGGCGATCCTGTTGATGTTGTTTCTGATCGGTACCTTCGGGCTCAATTTCCCGATCTTCATCTCGACCATGTCGGTCACCGTCTTCCACGGCGGCGCAGACCAATACGGGCTGCTGTCCTCGGTGATGGCGGTCGGCACGCTCGCCGGAGCACTGCTGGCCGCGGGATGGGAGAGGCCCCGCTTCCGGTCACTGCTCTTCAGCGCGGCAGTCCTGGGTGTCGGCTTCGCGTTCGCCGCCGTCGCGCCCGATGTCTGGCTCTTCGGTGTCGCGCTCGCCGTGATCGGGGTGTCCACCCTGACGTTCACCAATGCGACGAACAGCCTGATGCAACTGACCACCGAGCCGGTGATGCGCGGGCGAGTGATGGCGCTGCGGCTGGCCGTCGCCGTGGGCACCACGCCGATCGGTGCGCCCGTCATCGGCTGGATAGCCGATGCGTTCAGCCCGCGCTGGGCGCTGGGTGTCGGCGCGCTGTCGGGGTTGGCCGCGACCGCCGTGGCGCTGGCCTACCTCGCGGGTCAGCGTCGTGGTCCGGCTTCTCGGTAGTCCTGGGATGGCGATGCCCGATACGGCAGGATCTACCGCTATGGATCTGCTATGGGCGAATCGGGCCGAGAGCGCCGAGGCCGCTGTCACCGCGAGACATCTCAAACCGCTCTGGCACCTCCCGGGCACCCACCTCGGTGTGGTGGCCTGGCCACCGGTCCGCCGGGCGCCGCACTGGCACTACTGGTGGCAGGCGCACCTGCTGGACTGCCTGGTCGACGCGCAACTGCGCGACCCGCAGCCCGAACGCGTGACGTCGATCAAGCGCCAGATCCGCACCCACCGGTTGCGCAACATGTTCCGCTGGACCAACGCCTACTACGACGACATGGCATGGCTGGCGCTGGCCATCCAGCGCGCCTGCCGGGTCACCGGGATCGACCGGCATCGTGCGCTGCGCACGCTGACCCGCGAGCTGACGGACTCCTGGATGCCCGAGGCCGGCGGCGGGATCCCGTGGCGCAAGGACGAGCAGTTCACCGAGCCGTTCTTCAATGCCCCGGCCAACGGGCCGGCCGGGATCTTCCTGGCGCGTGAACCCGGGTGGCTGCAGCGGGCCCAGCAGATGGGCGACTGGATCGACGCCACCCTGATCGACCCGGAGACCCATTTGGTGTTCGACGGCATCCGGTCCGGGTCGCTGGTGCGCGCCGAATACACCTACTGCCAGGGCGTGGTACTCGGCCTGGAGACCGAACTGGCGGTGCGCACCGGCGTGCCGCGGCATGCGGCGCGGGTGCAGCGCCTGGTCGCCGCGGTCGACAAGCAGATGGCACCCGGCGGGGTGCTCAAGGGCGCCGGTGGTGGCGACGGCGGGCTGTTCGCCGGGATCACCGCCCGCTACCTGGCGTTGGTCGTCACCGATCTACCGGGAGAGTCCCCCGCCGACACCGAGGCGCGCAGCACCGCGGCCGAACTGGTGCTGAGGTCGGCGCGGTCGGCGTGGGACTACCGGCAGTCGGTGGACGGCCTGCCGCTGTTCGGGGCGTTCTGGGACCGGCCCGCCGACGTACCCCGGGCCGACGGCGCGGTGGCCGCCTCCGTCGCCGGGGCGGTGTACGAATCCGAGGTGCCCGAACGCGACCTGTCGGTGCAGTTATCGGGCTGGATGCTGATGGAGGCCGCACACGTCGTAGCTGCCGCCCGCCCGCCTGGCTGACCGGGTGGGCTACTCGGGATTCTGCGTGCTGAGCGCGGACTCACCGTCGGGGGTCTCGGCCGCGCGATTCTGCCGGCGCGCCAGGTAGGCCTTGGTGGCCGAGAAGATCGCCGGCAGCAGCGAGACGAACAGGATCCCGATGATGATCAGTTCCAAATGGTCGGTGATGCCCGGCACCTTGGTGCCCAGCAGGTAACCCGTCAGAGTCATCCCGGCCCCCCACAGGATGCCGCCGACGATGTCGAAGGCCAGGTAGACGGGGTAGCGCATATAGGACACGCCGGCGATCGGCGGGACGAAGGTCCGGGCGAACGGCACGAAGCGGGCCAGGATGATCGCCACCGGACCGTACTTTTCGAAGAAGGCATGTGAGTCGGTCACATAGTGCTTCTTGAAAAAGCGGGAGTCTTCCTTCTTGAACAGCGCCGGACCGATACGACGGCCGATGAAGTAGCCGCACTGGTCACCCAGCACCGCCACAACCGCCACGGACGGCGCCAGCACCCAGATGTCGGGGTTGCCGGCGGCGGCCAGCAGACCACCGGTGACCAACAGTGATTCACCCGGCAGCAGCGGAAACAGCAGACCGGTCTCGATGAAGACGATCACCAGGATGGCCGGGAGTACGGCGTGCTCGAATACCCCGCCCTGCCCGATCCAGTACATCGGATCCAAGATGTGGGGCATCGCCGCCACCGTCATGCTCATGACGCACCAACATACCGGGGGCCATGAGCCAAACTGGCCCTGAGATACTTGATGTCAGTTTCGGTCAGCCAGGAGGAGAGTTCCATGCCCATCGCCACCCCCGAGGTCTACGCCGAGATGCTGGGCCGCGCCAAGGAGAACGCGTACGCGTTCCCGGCGATCAACTGCACGTCGTCGGAGACCATCAACGCGGCCATCAAGGGTTTCGCCGATGCCGGCAGTGACGGCATCATCCAGTTCTCCACCGGCGGCGCGGAGTTCGGCTCCGGCCTGGGCGTCAAGGACATGGTGACCGGCGCGGTGGCGCTGGCCGAGTTCACCCACGTGATCGCCGCCAAGTACCCGATCAACGTGGCGCTACACACCGACCACTGCCCGAAGGACAAGCTGGACAGTTTCGTGCGTCCGCTGCTGGCGATCTCGACCGAGCGGGTCAAGGCGGGCAAGAACCCGCTGTTCCAGTCGCACATGTGGGACGGCTCGGCCGTGCCGATCGACGAGAACCTGGCCATCGCCGATGAACTGCTGGCCAAGGCGGCGGCCGCCAAGATCATCCTGGAGATCGAGATCGGCGTGGTCGGCGGCGAAGAGGACGGCGTGGAAGCCGAGATCAACGAGAAGCTCTACACCACCCCGGAGGACTTCGAGAAGACCATCGACGCCCTCGGTGTCGGCGACCACGGCGAGTACCTGCTGGCCGCCACGTTCGGCAACGTGCACGGCGTCTACAAGCCCGGCAACGTCAAGCTGCGCCCCGACATCCTCGGTGAGGGCCAAAAGGTGGCGGCGGCCAAGCTGGGCCTGGCGGCCGGCTCCAAGCCGTTCAACTTCGTCTTCCACGGCGGCTCGGGCTCGCTGAAGTCGGAGATCGAAGAGGCGTTGCAGCACGGCGTGGTGAAGATGAACGTCGACACCGACACCCAGTACGCGTTCACTCGGCCGATCGCGGCGCACATGTTCACCAACTACGACGGTGTATTCAAGATCGACGGCGAAGTGGGCAACAAGAAGGTCTACGACCCGCGCAGCTACCTCAAGAAGGCCGAGGCCGCCATGACCGAGCGGGTCATCGAGGCGTGCAACGACCTGCACAGCGCCGGCAAGACCCTGAGCTGAGCCCGCCTTCTACGACGAGCAGTCGCGAAAACCCCCAAATCCAACGCGGATTGGGGGCTTTCGCGACTGCTCGCAAGGTTGTTACCCGCCGTGGGACTGGCAGATCTTCCACTGGTCGTCGCGGAACTGCAGGTCGAAGCTGCGGGTTGAGCGGACCCGCGGTGCATAGGCCATAAACGCGGTGACATTGGCTTCGGCGTGGCCGTCGTTGACCACGACCTCGTCGATGCTGGCGACCACCGGATACTGCTTGGCCGCCGCGATCCGGCGGTAGGTCTCGTCCCACGCCTTCTGGTCGTAGTTGACGTAGCGGTCGCGGATGTCGCCGCAGGTCAGGCTGCGCAGCGCCGCCAGGTCGCCGTTCTGCATGGCGATGTCGAAGTTCAAGATGGTGCCCCGGACCCGCTCTTCCTGCGAGGCGGCCTGCCGGTCGTCGCGGGTCAGCCACAGCGTGCCCAGCACCGCGACCACCGCCAGCACCACGATGATCAGGATCAGCGCCAGCACCCAGCCCCAGCTGCGTGACACGGTGGCGGGCAGCTTGGCGCCCAGTCGCGGCGGAATCTGTTGCGGTATCGCCTTTCCCGCATCACCGGCCTGCCGGGCGATGAGCTCGGTGTCGGCGTCACCCACCGACGGCATCACCTCGGTCGCCCCGTCGAACCCGGGCGCGGTGAACCGCCGCTCCGGCGGTCCGTCCGGGCCGGAATCGGTGGAGCTGGGTGCGGCCTCGGTGGCGATCACCTCGGTGACGGCATCGGCATCGACGTCGGGGGCATCCGACGAGGCGGTGTCGGCGGCCTCTGGAATGACCGTGGTGGCGGTGTCGTCGTCCGCCCCGGCGACGACCGGGTGCACGTCGGCGGTCTGATCGGGCTCGGTGGGCTGGATCGGGGGGCCATCGGGAGCGGAGTCGTGACCGGATGCGGGCGGAGCGGGGATGTCGTCGCGGTCGGGGCCCGATGGGTTCGGCATAAGCTACTGCTGTCCTCCCGCTAGCGAATCTGCTGGGCGCCAGCTTACTGAGCGAGGCGGCGCATCGCTTTAGTGGCTGGCCATGGGCGGCACGGCACAATGGGCGATGTGACTCTCACCGGTGATCTCCTGCGCCCCGATCCGATCTTGCTTCCCGGCGACCCCGACGCCGAGGCCGGCCTGCGTGCCAACCAGGACCCCGCCGTTGTCGCGGCCGGGCATCCGTCGGCCTCGGTGGCGTGGGCGGCGCTGGCCGAAGCGGCACTGACCGAGGGCAAGGCGGTCACCGCCTACGCCTATGCGCGCACCGGCTACCACCGGGGTCTGGACCAGCTACGCCGCAACGGTTGGAAGGGCTACGGCCCGGTGCCGTACGCACATGAGCCCAACCGTGGCTTTTTGCGGTGTGTGGCCGCGCTGGCGCGTGCCGCCGATTCCATCGGTGAGACCGACGAGCGGGCCCGCTGCCTGGCTCTGCTCGATGAGTGCGACCCCGCCGCCCGCTCGGAACTGGGGCTGAGCTGACCGTGCGATAACCCCTGCAGGTCAGCATCCGATGGGGCAATCGCCGCCCTGCCCGGGCGGTTCCACCTGCACGGTGGCGTGGGTCAGGCCCCGGGCTGCCAGCACCGCCCGCGCCTCGCCGAGCACCCGGCCGGGGTCGGCAGTGGTGCGCAGGTGGGCGGTGGCCATGTCCTGGCCCGGAACCAGTGTCCAGACGTGGAGGTCGTGCACGTCGGTAACGCCGTCGACGGCGCACAGTGCCGCCCGTAGTTCGGCGACGTCGATGTGGCCGGGAGACGCCTCGGACAGGATCCGCAGCGCGTCCCGGGCCAGTGCGAACGCCCGCGGCAGCACCCACAGCGCGACGAACACGGCGACCACCACGTCGGCGTAGGGCCACTCGGTGGTGACGGTGACGACCCCGGCGATCAGCACCGCGACGTTTCCGACCGTGTCGGCGACCACTTCCATGTAGGCGCCGCGCACCGCCAGGCTGCGCTCGGTGTGCGACCGCAGCAGCAGGATGACCACGACGTTGACCGCCACACCGGCCAGCGCGATGACGATCAGCGGCAGGCCCGGCACATCCGGCGCGGTCCCGATGCGCCGGATCGCCTCGGTCAGGATGAATGTCGCCACCCCGACCAGCAGCACCGCGTTGGCGACCGCGGTGAACACCTCGGCGCGGTGCCAGCCGTAGGTGCGTGACGGCGACGTGCTGCCGCGCCGGGCCAGCATTACCGCGGCCACCCCCATGAACAGCGCGGCCAGGTCGGTGAGCAGGTGCCCGGCGTCGGCCAGCAGGGCGATCGAGTTGATGGAGATCGCGGTGCCCAGCTCGATGAAGAAGAACCCGGTCAGGATCGCCGCCCCGATGGCCATCCGGGACAGCCGGGCGTCGGCGTGATGGTGATCGTGACCGGTGGCCATGGCTAGCAAATATAGGTCGCGGCGCCGTCGCGGGGGCTGTGCGATCAGAACCAGCTGTTCCAGAACTGCGTCAGGCTCATGCCCCACGACACCAGCAGGCGCGGCACGGCGAACAGATCGACGAACCAGAGCACCAGCCCGAAGAATTTCTGGTTCAACATCGGTGAGGAGATCAGCAGCACCAGCAGCACCAGCAGGCCCCACTGCGAGAACGGCGCCACCGCCCGCTGGGTGGCCGGGCTCAGGTGCGGCTCCAACGCGCCGTAGCCGTCCAGCCCGGGCACCGGCAGCAGGTTCAGCATCACCGCGGTGACCTGTAGGAAACCCAGGAACGCCAGACCGGAGAAGAACACCGGATGCGCCGGGTCGTAGAACACCCGGGTGGCGCCGAGCAGCAGCCCGGCCAACACCAGGTTGGCCGTCGGGCCGGCCAGGCTCACCAGGCTGCGCCGCAGCGGCGTCATGAACGACGTCTGCACGTACACCGCACCGCCCGGCAGGCCGATGCCACCCAGCGCGATGAACAGCAGCGGCAGCACCAGCGACAACCCCGGGTGGGTGTAGCGCAGCGGGTTGAGGGTCAGGTAGCCGCGCATCTCCGCACCGCGGTCACCGAACCGCCAAGCGGTGAAGGCGTGGCCGAATTCGTGCAGACACAGCGACACCAGCCAGCCGGCGATGACGAACACGAAGACCCCGGCATAGGCCATCGGCCCGATCTCGCCGGCCGCGC
>NZ_QMEX01000124.1 GCF_003284925.1 Mycolicibacter senuensis | reverse complement strand
GGTGCAGCTCGATCACCAGCGCGGCGACCAGCGCGATGGCCACCGCCAGTACCGCCAGGGTCCACCAGGTCGACCTGGTCATGGGCCGCATCCGCATCAGGCCGCTACAGCCCGGCCAGGGCCAGCAGATGCTCGGTTTCGGGACCCCGGACCAGCGCGGCGGCCTCCATCGGATCGGTGGGCCCGAGCCCGAATGAGGGGCAGTCCCTGGCCAGCACGCACACGCCGCAGGCCGGTTTGCGAGAGTGACAGACCCGCCGGCCGTGGAAGATCACTCGGTGGGACAGCACCGTCCATTCCTTGCGCTCGATCAGTTCGCCGACCGCGTGCTCCACTTTGACCGGGTCCTCCTCGCGGGTCCAGTCCCACCGCCGCACCAGCCGCCCGAAGTGGGTGTCGACGGTGATGCCTGGGATCCCGAACGCGTTGCCCAGGATGACGTTGGCGGTCTTGCGGCCCACCCCGGGCAGCCGCACCAGTTCGTCCATGGTGTCGGGCAGTTCCCCGTCGTGGCGTTCGACCAGCGCCTGCCCCAGCTTGATCAGTGAGGTTGCCTTGTTGCGGTAGAAGCCGGTGGGCCGGATCAGCTCCTCCAACTCGGTGCGGTCGGCCTGCGCGTAGTCCAGCGCGGACGGGTAGCGGGCGAACAGCGCCGGCGTCGTGAGATTCACCCGCACGTCGGTACATTGGGCCGACAGCACCGTCGCGACGGCCAGCTCCAGCGGCGTGGTGAAGTCCAGCTCGCAGTGGGCATCCGGAAAGGCCTGCGCCAGAGTCCGATTCATTCGGCGAGCACGCCGTACCAACCCGATCCGGGTCTCCGTCCGCGCCGCGCGGGCGGCTTTGTCCACTGTCACCTCCGACAGGGTACTAATTTGTGACCGCAATGAGACCTTGCCCAGGTTTACTGTCACCTTGTGTCCTGGCTGCTGATCACCGCCATACCTGCGTTGCTGATGCTGGCAGCGGTGAGGCTGGAGCGCATTGAGACCGGGTTGAGCCAGGTGGAGACGACGAATCCGCAGTTTCCCCGGACTCGGCGCGCCAATCGTGTGTAGCGTTGGCACGACGCTTGACGCTTGGCTCTAGACTCAGATGGCTAGCCCGGTAAAGGCTGGCGTTTGCGCGTTTCAAACCTTCATTCAAGAACATCTAAGGGGCAACGTGGACGAGATCCTGGCGAGGGCCGGAATCTTCCAGGGAGTTGAGCCCAGCGCCGTCGCCGCGCTGACCAAGCAGCTTCAGCCCGTGGACTTTCCGCGCGGACACACGGTGTTCGCCGAAGGAGAGCCCGGCGATCGGCTGTACATCATCGTCTCCGGGAAAGTGAAGATCGGCCGGCGGTCGCCCGACGGCCGAGAGAACCTGCTGACCATCATGGGACCGTCGGACATGTTCGGCGAGCTGTCGATCTTCGACCCCGGCCCGCGGACCTCCAGCGCGACCACCATCACCGAGGTGCGGGCGGTCTCGATGGACCGCGACGCGCTGCGGTCGTGGATCTCCGACCGGCCCGAGATCGCCGAGCAGCTGCTGCGGGTGCTGGCGCGCCGGCTGCGCCGCACCAACAACAACCTCGCCGACCTGATCTTTACCGACGTGCCCGGCCGGGTTGCCAAGCAGCTGCTGCAGCTGGCGCAGCGGTTCGGCACCCAGGAGGGCGGGGCGCTGCGGGTCACCCACGACCTGACGCAGGAGGAGATCGCCCAGCTGGTGGGGGCCTCGCGGGAGACGGTGAACAAGGCGCTGGCCGACTTCGCCCACCGCGGCTGGATCCGGCTGGAGGGCAAGAGCGTGCTGATCTCCGACTCCGAGCGGCTGGCCAGGCGCGCCCGCTAGTTCGTTGCGCCGAGGCTGTACTTAGCGCGGGAAAGTGCGAGTAGGCACCACGCTAACTACAGCCTCGCAAGCGGGAGGTACCCCCAGCCTCGCGCTGGGTTCAACCCCGCAGGTAGTCCAGCTGAGCCTGCACCGACCATTCGGCGGCGTCCCACAACTCCTCGTCGACGTCGGTGTAGACGTGTTCTACGACCTGGCGTGCGGTGGCGTCCTCGCCCAGCGCCGCCAGCGCGGAGCGCACCTGATCGAGTCGCTGCTCGCGGTGCGCCAGATACCCGGCGGCCACCGCGTCGATGTTCGGCAGCTCCGGCCCGTGCCCGGGCAACACGGTGCGTCCGCCCAGGCCGCGCAGCCGGTGCAGGGAGTCCAGGTAGTGCGCCAGGTCGCCGTCTTCGGTGTCGATGACGGTGGTGCCCCGGCCCAGCACGGTGTCGGCGGTCAGCACCGCATCGTCGAGCACGAATGACAGCGAGTCCGCGGTGTGCCCCGGGGTGGCGAACACGGTGATGCGCAGACCCGCCGCCTCGATCACCTGGCCGTCGATCAGGCCGCCGCCGAGCCGGCGCTGGAATCCGCTGCCCGCCGAGTACACCGGCACGTCGAGCGAGTCGGCCAGCTTGTCGATGCCGTCGGTATGGTCGAAGTGGCGGTGGCTGATCAGCACCAGCGCGACCTTGCCGAGCTCGGCGAGCCGGCCGATGTGCTCGTCGTCGTCCGGGCCGGGGTCGACGATCACCACCTCGTCGCTGCGCGGCCCGCGCAGCACCCAGGTGTTGGTGCCCTCCAGGGTCATCAGGCCGGGGTTGTCGGCCAGCAGCACCGACGCGGTCTCGGTGACCGGTCGCAGCCGACCGTAGGCGGGATGACTCAGTGACACACCTATCCGATTTCCACGATCAGCTCGACTTCGACGGGTGCGTCCAGTGGCAACGCCGAGACTCCGACGGCCGAGCGGGCATGCGCGCCGGCCTCCCCGAACACCTCGCCGAGCAGCTCGGAGGCACCGTTGACCACGCCGGGCTGGCCGTTGAAGGTCGGGGCGGAGGCGACGAACCCGACCACCTTGACCACCCGGGTCACCGCGTCGATGCCGACGAGGGCGTCCACGGCGGCCAGCGCGTTGAGCGCACAGATCCGGGCCAGCGCGTGCCCCTCTTCGGGGCTGACCTCGGCGCCGACCTTGCCGCTGCGGGCCAGCTTGCCGCCGGTCATCGGCAGTTGACCGGAGGTGTAGACCAGGTCGCCGGTCCGTACCGCCGGAACGTAGGCCGCCAACGGTGCGGCGGTCTCGGGCAGTTCGATCCCGAGTTCGCTCAGCCGCGCCCGCCAGCTCATTTCGGGCGCTTCAGGAAGGCGATGAGCTGCTCACCGGAGGGCCCGGGGAGCACCGAGACCAGCTCCCAGCCATCCTCGCCCCACTGATCGAGAATCTGCTTGGTGGCGTGCGTGATCAGCGGGACGGTGGCGTACTCCCACACGGTGCGTTCGCTCATAGCAGCGAGCTTATCGTTAGCCCGGGCAAGCGCTTGGTTAGCATGCAGTGGTGACAGCCTCACCGGGGAAGGACGGCGCGCAGGCGCCGACAGGCACGAGTCCCATCGGCTGGCCTTCGCGATTGACGAGGGCCCGGCTCCATTTCGTGACCGGTAAGGGCGGTACCGGCAAATCGACCGTGGCCGCCGCGCTGGCGTTGTCGCTGGCGGCCGGCGGGCGCCGGGTACTGCTCGTGGAAGTCGAAGAGCGCCAAGGGATTGCGCAACTGTTCGACGTGCCACCGCTGCCCATCGATCCGCTCAAGGTCGCGACCGCCGAAGATGGCGGGCAGGTCGACGCGCTGGCGATGGACATCGAGGCCGCGTTCCTGGAATACCTCGAGCTGTTCTACAACCTGGGCATCGCCGGCCGGGCCATGAAGCGCGTCGGGGCTGTCGAATTCGCCACCACCATCGCCCCGGGCCTGCGCGACGTCATCCTCACCGGCAAGATCAAGTACCACGTGATCCAGACCGACAAGAACAAGAAGCCGGTCTACGACGCGATCGTGGTGGACGCGCCGCCGACCGGCCGGATCGCCCGGTTCCTCGACGTCACCAAGGCGGTGTCACAGCTGGCCAAGGGCGGCCCGGTGCACTCGCAGGCCGACGGCGTGGTGAAGCTGCTGCACTCCGATCAGACCGCGATCCATCTGGTGACGCTGCTGGAGGCGTTGCCGATGCAGGAGACCCTCGAGGCGATCGAGGAGCTGCGGGAGCTGGACTTGCCCATCGGCAGCGTGATCGTCAACCGCGACATCCCCGCGCATCTGGAACCCGACGACCTGGCCAAGGCCGCCGAGGGAGTCGTCGACGCCGACGCGGTCCGCGCCGGCCTGACCGCGGCCGGCATCACGCTGTCCGACGACGACTTCGCGGGCCTGCTGACCGAGACCATCCAGCACGCCACCCGCATCAACGCCCGGACGGAGACGGCCGAGCAGCTGGAGCAGCTGGACGTGCCGCGGCTGCACCTGCCGACGATCACCGACGGGGTCGACCTCGGCAGTCTGTATGAGCTATCCGAGATTCTCGGCCGACAGGGGGTTCGATGACACCCGAAACGACCGGCAAGCCGGCGGCGCTGGACATGGCCGCCATCCTGGCCGACACCGCCAACCGCGTGGTGGTGTGCTGCGGCGCCGGCGGCGTCGGCAAGACCACCACCGCCGCCGCGATGGCGCTACGGGCCGCCGAATACGGCCGCACCGTGGTGGTGTTGACCATCGACCCGGCCCGGCGGCTGGCGCAGGCGCTGGGCATCGATGATCTGGGCAACAGCCCCCAGCGGGTGCCGTTGGCCCCGGAGGTGCCCGGCGAGCTGCACGCGATGATGCTCGACATGCGCCGCACCTTCGACGAGATGGTGGTCCAGTACTCCGGCCCGGAGCGGGCGGAGGCGATTTTGAGCAACCAGTTCTACCAAACCGTCGCCACCTCGCTGTCCGGCACGCAGGAGTACATGGCGATGGAGAAGCTCGGCCAGCTGCTCGCCGAGGACCGCTGGGATCTGGTGGTGGTCGACACCCCGCCGTCCCGCAACGCCCTGGACTTCCTGGACGCGCCGAAGCGGTTGGGCAGCTTCATGGACAGCCGGCTGTGGAAGCTGTTGCTGGGCCCCGGGCGCGGCATCGGCAAGCTGGTGGCGGGCGCGCTCGGCCTGGCGATGAAAGCGCTGTCGACCGTGCTCGGCTCGCAGATGCTCTCGGATGCGGCCAACTTCGTTCAGTCCCTCGACGCCACGTTCGGTGGGTTCCGGGAGAAGGCCGACCGCACCTACGATCTGCTCAAGCGGCGCGGCACCCAGTTCGTGGTGGTGTCAGCGGCCGAGCCCGACGCGCTGCGCGAGGCGTCGTTCTTCGTCGACCGGCTCGCCGGCGAGCACATGCCGCTGGCGGGGCTGGTCCTCAACCGGACCCACCCGATGCTGTGCGAGCTGCCCATCGAGCGCGCCATCGACGGCATCGAAACGCTGCAGCAGGCCCCGAGCGAGTCGGTGTCCGACGGGGCGAAGGCGCTGGCCACTGCGGCACTGCGGATTCACGCCGAACGTGGTGCCACCGCCAAGCGTGAGATCCGGCTGCTGTCGCGCTTCACCCGGGCGAACCCGCGGGTTCCCATCGTCGGGGTGCCCTCGCTACCGTTCGACGTCTCCGACCTGGAAGCACTCGGCGCCATCGCCGACCAGCTGACGGCGAAGTAGACGCAAAGAAGACTCAGTCGCGTTTCAGCCGGCGCCGCCTACCCGGCGTCACGCTGTTTGCGCTGGGCGGCGAAGTAGTCGCGCCACGAGGTCACCTCTGGGTGCTGCTTGAGCAGCGCCCGCCGTTGCCGCTCGGTCATGCCGCCCCACACGCCGAACTCGACCCGGTTGTCCAGGGCGTCGGCCAGGCATTCCAGCACCACCGGGCAGTGCCGGCAGATCACCGCGGCCTTGCGCTGTGCGGCACCGCGTACGAAGAGCTCATCCGGGTCGGCGCTGCGGCACAGCGCCTTGGAGACCCAGGCGATCCTGCTCTCGTCCTGCACGCCGCGCAGGACGGTACGGGAGGCCGGTGTCGCCGGTGGGTTGGTCTTTTGAACCGCTGGCCGTGTAAGAGACACTGACGATCCTCCGTCCCGGCCGCCCCAGCAGCCACCTATTCAGTACCTTCGATATCAGCGTCGACCGCCATTGCGATCTACGCCACATCGTGTCATCAGTGTTACCTGAATCGCACTCGATGTCCAAGTTAGGTGGTCAGGTGGCATTCGCGCAACTGGTAGATACCCACTTTTTTGGGACAACCGTGCCGTCCGATCATGATCTGCACGGTGGCGGGCCGCTGCGAACAGTCTGGACTCGGCGTTTTCCGGACGGGGCCGACCGGCCCCGGATCCGGCGCTCACCCCCGACGCCGGGGTCTGCCGGGGACTTCAGTGAGCGTCATCCGGTACCGGCGTTAGTGTGTTAGCCATGTCGGAGCGTCCCCCGACCGGCCCAACCGTGCTCAAACTGGCCGGGTGTTGTTTGCTCGCCGCCGTGCTGCTCGCGGCGCTGCTGTTCCCGGTCGCCGGGGGTATCGGCCTGATGTCCAACCGCGCCTCCGACGTGGTCGCCAACGGCTCGGCCCAGTTGGTCGGCGGCGACGTGCCGGCGGTGACGACGATGGTCGACGCCAAGGGCAACACGATCGCCTGGTTGTACTCCCAGCGCCGGTTCGAGGTTCCCAGCGACAAGATCGCCGACACCATGAAGCTGGCGATCGTCTCCATCGAGGACAAGCGGTTCGCCGAACACAGCGGCGTGGACTGGAAGGGCACGCTGACCGGGTTGGCCGGCTATGCCTCCGGTGACCTCGACACCCGCGGCGGGTCCACCCTCGAGCAGCAGTACATCAAGAACTACCAACTGCTGGTGCTGGCCCAGACCGATGCCGAGAAGCGCGCCGCGATCGAGACCACCCCGGCGCGCAAGCTTCGCGAGATCCGGATGGCGCTCACGCTGGACCGCACCTTCACCAAGCCGCAGATCCTGACCCGCTACCTGAACCTGGTGTCGTTCGGCAACAACTCCTTCGGCATCCAGGACGCCGCCCAGACCTACTTCGGGGTCGACGCCTCGGAGCTGAACTGGCAACAGTCGGCGATGCTGGCCGGCATGGTGCAGTCGACCAGCGCGCTGAACCCCTACACCAATCCGGAGGGCGCGCTGGCGCGGCGGAACCTGGTGCTGGACACCATGATCGAGAACCTTCCCGACCAGGCCGACGCGCTGCGGGCGGCCAAGGAGGAACCGCTGGGCATCCTGCCGCAGCCCAACGAGCTGCCGCGGGGCTGCATCGCGGCCGGCGACCGGGCGTTCTTCTGCGACTACGTGCAGGAGTACCTGGCTCGCGCCGGCATCAGCAAGGAGCAGGTGGCTCGCGGCGGCTACGTCATCCACACCACGCTGGACCCTGACGTGCAGGGCTCGGTCAAGCAGGCGATCGACAGTTTCGCCAACCCGAACGTGCAGGGCATCGCCAGCGTGATGAGCGTGATCAAGCCCGGCCCCGACGCGCACCCGGTGCTGGCGATGGCCAGCAACCGCACCTACGGGCTCAACGGCGACATCGGCGAAACCATGCGCCCGCAACCGTTCTCGCTGGTCGGTGACGGCGCCGGGTCGATCTTCAAGACGTTCACGGTGGCCGCGGCCCTCGAGATGGGCATGGGCATCAGCGCCGAACTCGACGTGCCGGGCCGGTTCCAGACCAAGGGCATGGGATCAGGCGGCGCCAAGGGGTGCCCCAAGGAGACCTGGTGCGTGGTGAACGTCGCGCCCTACCGGTCGCCGATGAACGTCTCCACCGCACTGGCCACCTCCCCCAACACCGCGTTCGCCAAACTGATCTCGCAGGTCGGGGTGGGACGCACCGTCGACATGGCGATCAAACTGGGGCTGCGCTCCTACGCCGATCCCGGTACCGCCCGCGACTACGACCCGGACAGCAACGAGAGCCTGGCCGACTTCGTCAAGCGGCAGAACCTCGGGTCGTTCACGCTGGGCCCGATCGAGGTCAACGCGCTGGAGCTGTCCAATGTCGCCGCCACGCTGGCCTCCGGCGGCATCTGGTGCCCGCCGAACCCGATCGACAAGGTCTTCGACCGCAACGGCAACGAACTGGCCGTCACCACCGAAATCTGTGAGCGGGTGGTTCCCGAAGGGCTGGCCAACACGCTGGCCAATGCGCTGGGCAAGGACATCGCCGGCGGCGGCACCGCAGCACCGGCGGCGGGTTCGGTGGGCTGGGACCTGCCGATGGCCGGCAAGACCGGTACCACCGAGGCCCACCGGTCGTCGGGTTTTTTGGGCTTCACCAACCGCTACGCGGCTGCCAACTACATCTTCGACGACTCCAGTTCACCGTCGGACCTGTGCTCGTTCCCGCTGCGGCACTGCGGGGACGGCGACCTGTTCGGCGGCAACGAGCCGGCCCGGACCTGGTTCGCAGCGATGAAGCCGATCGCCACCGACTTCGGTGACGTCATCATGCCGCCGACCGATCCCCGTTACGTCGACGGCGGCCCCAACTCGCGGGTGCCCAGCGTCGTCGGCCTGGACGTCGACGCCGCACGCCAGCGGCTCAAGGAAGTCGGGTTCCAGGTCGCCGAGCAACCGAACTGGGTCAACAGCAGCGCCCGCTCCGGAGCGGTGGTGGGCACCTCGCCGAGCGGACAGACCATTCCCGGCTCGATCGTGACCATCGAGGTCAGCAATGGCATCCCGCCGCCACCGCCACCGCCGCCGGAGGGCCTGCCGGCACCGGTGGGTTCGACGGTGGTGGAGATTCCCGGGTTGCCGCCGATCACCATTCCGCTGCTGCCGCCGCCGGCGCCGGGGCAGCCGTTGCCGCCGTAACCGCGGAGCCGCTGACGAGGCGCAGTAGTCTGAAACGCATGGCTCCATCACCCGCCCTGACCCGGTCCCTGGTCGCCGCATCGGCTGCGCTCGGACCGGCGGCCCTGGCCATCGGCTACGGCGCGATCATCGAACGCAACGCCTTCGTGGTGCGTGAGGCGACGATGCCGGTACTGGCGCCGGGTTCGTCACCGCTGCGGTTGCTGCACATCAGCGACATCCACATGCGCCCCGGCCAGCGCCGCAAGCAGGCCTGGCTGCGCGAGCTGGTCCGGCTGGAACCGGACCTGGTGGTCAACACCGGTGACAACCTGGCCCACCCGAAGGCGGTGCCGGCGGTGGTGCAGGCGCTCGGTGATCTGCTCTCGGTGCCCGGCGTGTTCGTCTTCGGCAGCAACGACTACTTCGGGCCGCGGCTGAAGAACCCGGCGAAATACCTGACCAAGCCCACGCATCGCATCTACGGCACGCCGCTGCCGTGGCAGGACCTGCGGGCGGCGTTCACCGAGCGGGGCTGGCTGGACCTGACCCACAACCGTCGGGAGTTCGACGTGGCCGGGCAGCGGATCGCCGCGGCCGGTGTGGATGACCCGCACATCGAGCGGGACCGCTACGACACCATCGCCGGCCCGGTCGACCCGACCGCCGCACTGCGGCTGGGGCTGACGCATTCGCCCGAGCCGCGGGTGCTCGACCGCTTCGCCGCCGACGGCTACCAATTGGTGATGGCCGGCCACACCCACGGCGGGCAGCTGTGCCTGCCGTTCTACGGCGCGCTGGTGACCAACTGCGGCCTGGATCGCTCCCGGGCCAAGGGACCGTCGCAGTGGGGCGGCCATATGCGCCTGCACGTCTCGGCGGGTATCGGCACCTCGCCGTTCGCGCCGGTGCGCTTCGCGTGCCGTCCGGAGGCAACCCTGCTGACCCTGGTGCCCGCACCGACCGGCGGCGATGACTCGCGGCTCACTCGCGGCTCCTGGGAGCCGTCCGTGTCGGCTCGCTGAGCGGGCGGGGCGCCGACCACGGGCATCCACGCCGCCGGGCCGACAACGCGATCCGGCTGATCGAGGCCGACACCCAGCTGCTGCGCTACCCGCTGCCCTCGGCGTGGGCCACCGAATGTGCCGCGACCGCTACGCCGCCCCCTACTTCAGCGACGACTGGCCGGCACAGCAAGGGCTGGACCCGAGGGGGGCCGCGGTGGCGCCGTCTGAGTTCGAGCGATCCGGCCGCTTCGGGTTCGGGTGAGTCTGTTCTTCGACGTTGTCGGGGTTGGTGGCCACCAGCCACAGCGCAGCCAGCGTGAAGAAACCCGCATACACCGCTCCGCCCAACAGTGTCATGATCCGACTCCCTTGCACAGCGTTAGTTATTAGCCAGTCTGCCTAGTTTTGGCGGTGTTTGCAGCTTCCCGCGCCGGATTGTGGGGTGTTTCATGCTGCGCCGACGGAGTGACCTGTGTCCCGCAATCGGCTTCTGGGCAGTGCGTTTGGGTAGCTGCCGGGGCGGTGCGATACGCTGTCGTGGCTTCACACGGGGTGTGGCGCAGCTTGGTAGCGTGCTTCGTTCGGGACGAAGAGGTCGTGGGTTCGAATCCCGCCACCCCGACTG
>NZ_QMEX01000123.1 GCF_003284925.1 Mycolicibacter senuensis | reverse complement strand
GCCTCCAGTCCGGCGGCCAGCCGGTGTGCCGTCGCGCGGGGCAACCCGGTCCGCTCACACAGTTCGGCCAGGCCACAGGGTGATTCGGCCACCGTGTGGAGCACGGCCAGGGCTTTGTCCAGAACGCCGATGCCGCTATGCTGTCCCATATACAGATACTAGCGTCTCATATCGTGAGACACCGCAGATTTGGGGAATGGCAGTGATGTCCAAGACGCAGCAGCCTCGCACCCTGGCCGAAAAGGTCTGGGCCGACCATGTCGTGGTCTCCGGAGGCGGGACCGAACCCGACTTGATCTACATCGACCTGCATCTCGTGCACGAGGTCACCAGTCCGCAGGCGTTCGAAGGCCTGCGCCTGGCAGGCCGTGGTGTCCGGCGCCCCGATCTGACCATCGCCACCGAGGACCACAACGTGCCGACGATCGACATCGACAAGCCGATCGCCGATCCCGTATCGCGCACCCAGGTCGAGACGCTGCGGCACAACTGCGCCGAGTTCGGCATCCGGTTGCACCCGATGGGCGACATCGAACAGGGAATCGTGCACATCATCGGACCGCAATTGGGTCTCACCCAGCCGGGCACGACCGTGGTCTGCGGCGACAGTCACACCTCCACCCACGGCGCATTCGGTGCGCTGGCGATGGGTATCGGCACCTCGGAGGTCGAGCACGTGCTGGCCACCCAGACGTTGCCGCTGCGGCCCTTCAAGACGATGGCCGTCAACGTCGAGGGTGAGCTGGCCGAAGGGGTGACGGCCAAGGACATCATCCTGGCGGTGATCGCCCAGATCGGCACCGGCGGTGGCCAGGGCTATGTCATCGAATACCGGGGCAGCGCCATCGAGGCGTTGTCGATGGAGGCCCGGATGACGATCTGCAATATGAGCATTGAGGCCGGTGCCCGAGCTGGCATGGTCGCTCCCGATGACACCACGTATGACTATCTGCGGGGCCGGCCGCACGCACCGGTCGGTGCGGACTGGGATGCCGCCGTCGCGCACTGGGACAGCCTGCGCACCGATCCGGGCGCGAAATTCGACGCCGAGGTGTTCCTGGATGCGGCCGCGCTGACCCCGTTCGTCACCTGGGGGACCAACCCCGGCCAGGGCGTGCCGCTGGGCGCGGCGGTGCCCGACCCGGAGACGATCAGCGACGAGGCTCAGCGACGGGCCGCGGAGAAGGCGTTGGCCTACATGGACCTTCGCCCGGGGACGCCGATGCGGGACATCGCGGTCGACACGGTATTCGTCGGGTCGTGCACCAACGGTCGCATCGAGGATCTGCGCGCGGTGGCCGACGTGCTGCGCGGCCGGCGGGTCGCCGACGGCGTGCGGATGCTCGTCGTGCCGGGATCGATGCGGGTGCGAAACCAGGCCGAAGCTGAAGGCCTCGCCGAGGTTTTCACCGCCGCGGGTGCGGAATGGCGCCAACCCGGGTGCTCGATGTGCCTGGGAATGAACCCCGACCAGCTTTCACCGGGCCAGCGGTGCGCGTCGACCTCCAACCGCAATTTCGAGGGCCGACAGGGCAAGGGCGGACGGACCCACCTGGTCTCTCCGGCCGTCGCCGCCGCCACCGCCGTGCGCGGGACGTTGTCGGCGCCCGCCGACTTGAACTGACCGCCACGGTATTTAAAGGAGTTTACTCATGGAAGCCTTTCACGCCCACACTGGAATCGGCGTCCCGCTGCGGCGGTCCAATGTCGACACCGACCAGATCATTCCCGCGGTCTATTTGAAGCGCATCACCCGGACAGGATTCGAGGACGGTCTGTTCGCCACCTGGCGCACCGATCCGTCGTTCATCTTGAATCTCAAGCCGTTCGACCAGGGTTCGGTGCTGGTGGCGGGGCCGGATTTCGGCACTGGATCATCGCGGGAACACGCGGTGTGGGCCCTACTCGACTACGGGTTCCGGGTGGTGATCTCTTCACGCTTCGCCGACATCTTCCGTGGCAATGCCGGCAAGGCGGGGTTGCTGGCGGCCCAGGTGGCCCAAGACGACGTGGAACTGCTCTGGAAACTCATCGAGGCCAGCCCGGGGCTGGAAATCACTGTCAATCTTCAAGATCGGAATATCACCGCCGGAACGGCGGTGGTGGCGTTCACTATTGACGACTACACCGCTTGGCGACTGTCCGAAGGGCTTGACGATATAGGCCTTACGCTGCGGAAACTGGACGAGATTGCCGCCTTCGAGGCGGACCGCCCAAGTTGGAAACCGCGCACCGTTCCGGCTTCCTGACGGCAGGTACCGGCGCCTAATTCCGGTCGATCGCGCGGTCAGGTCAGCACCCAAGGGCAGTAACCGGATTGCGGAATTCGCCGATAATCTCATCTGAAATTGCGCGTGGCTCTTGGATATCAGTGGTATCAGGGTTTACCGTGTGCTCTAGTCGGCTCAAGTAGGGCCACTGGTCTCGGAGGGATTGGATGAACAAAGCAGAGCTCATCGAGGTGCTCACAAAGGAATTGGACACCGACCGCCGGTCGGCGACCGACGCCGTCGAGCACTTCGTCAATGCCATTGTGCGCGCCGTCCACAAGGGCGAGAGCGTCACCATCACCGGGTTCGGCGTGTTCGAGCGTCGTCGGCGCGCCGCGCGCGTGGCCCGCAATCCCCGCACGGGAGAGACGGTCAAGGTAAAGCCGACTTCGGTCCCCGCATTCCGCCCGGGCGCGCAGTTCAAGGCGATTGTTTCTGGTGCGCAGCGTGTCCCGGCCGAGGGGCTCGCGGTCAAGCGTGGCGCCGGCGCCACCACCACGGCGAAGAAGGCGGCGAAGAAGTCGCCGGCCAAGAAGGCCACCAAGGCCGCGGCCAAGAAGACCGCGGCCAAGAAGGCCACCAAGGCTGCGGCCAAGAAGACCGCGGCCAAGAAGGCTCCGGCCAAGAAGACCGCAGCCAAGAAGGCCCCGGCCAAGAAGGCGACCGCCAAGAAGACCGCGGCCAAGAAGGCCCCGGCCAAGAAGGCGGCAACCAAGGCGCCGGCTAAGAAGGCGACCGCCAAGAAGACCGCGGCCAAGAAGGCTCCGGCCAAGAAAGTGACCGCCAAGAAGACCGCGGCCAAGAAGGCCCCGGCCCGCAAGGCGACCAAGGCCACAGCACGAAAAGGCCGTAAGTAACCTCGAATAGGCCGAGCGCCGCGGGTCAGTCCCGCGGCGCTCGGTTGTTCACACCAGCACTTGTTTCGCCAGCGGACTGCCCATGTGGTCCGCGGCGATCAGCCGCCCGCCCGCCAGCGACAGCACCCAGGTACTGCCCTTGCGGTTGCGCGACTTGTCGGGGCTCACGCCGTCGCGGGCACACCACCAGGCGATCAGGTCCGGAATCACCTTGCCCTGCGTACAGATAACCGGTGTGCCGCCCACTCGGGCGATCTCCAGCACCCTGCGGCGGGCTTTCTTCGGCGCAGTGGAGTAAGCCTCTTCGGTCAGCGTCGGCTCGTTGTGCACGACCACGCCCAGTTCGGCTGCCAGCGGTTCGACGGTCTGCTGACAGCGGACCCGGTCGGCCGCGTATACGTCGGTGGCGCCGAAGGCCAGCAACAGCTCAGTCAGCGCCTCGGCCTGCGCGCGGCCGTTCTTGTCCAACGGCCGCAGGGTGTCATCGCCGGAGAACCGGGACCGGCGCCCGGCGGTGCCGTGCCGCACGATCAACACCGTGCGGGTGTCGGCGGGAGCCTTGGCGAACCGCCGCAATATCTTCCGATCGTAGGGATAGTGCAGTTCCTTGAGTGCCGCGCCGACCGGTAGCCAGACCAGATCATCGACCTCGTGGTTGGGCACGAAATCACCGCCCAGCGCCCGCGCGCTCCAATAGCGCACCTTCTTGACACCCTGGCTGACCGGGTAGCTCACCGAGCCCAGCCGACGCCCGAGTTCGGCATGCTGGCCGGTCTCCTCGAGGATCTCCCGCACCGCTGTCACCGGTTCGGTCTCCCCGGGATCGACTTTGCCTTTGGGCAGTGACCAGTCGTCATAGCGGGGCCGGTGAATGAGCGCCACCTCGACGGTCTTACGCCGAGTGCGCCACAGCACCCCGCCTGCGGCGTGGAGGGTTCTGTCCGGCGGCACCGAGCCGTTCGACGAGGACTTTGTGGGCACTTTCACTCCTGCAGCTGGATTCGGGCGTCATCGATGAAGGTCGATCGCGGTTGCCGGCGGTCTCGGTTCAGGGATTGCGGTGTCGTTCCATCAGGGACACCTGATGGTCGCGCACCGTCGCACCGTCCTGCGGTGCCGCGGTCCACTGGCCGTCGGGCCCGAGTTCCCAGCAGCGGGTGGCCGGGTCCATCGCCGAATCGAACATGTCGCTCAGTTGCGCGCACAATCGCGGGTCTTTCACCTGCACCATCACCTCGACCCGCCGGTCCAGGTTGCGGTGCATCATGTCGGCGCTGCCGATCCAGAATTCGTTGATGGCACTGCATTCGATGACGCGCGAGTGCTCCAGGAAACGGCCCAGAATCGACCGAACGACGATGTTTTCGGAGAAGCCTTCAACACCCGGACGCAGTGCGCAGATCCCGCGCACCACCAACTGGACCTGCACACCGGCGCGCGAGGCGCGGTAGATCGCATCGATCACCTGCTCGTCGACCAAGGAGTTGAGCTTCAGTCGGATCCGGCCCTGGCCGCCTTCACGGTGCGCGGCGACCTCGCGTTCGATGCGTTCGATGATGCCGGCCCGTACGCCGTGCGGGGCCACCAATAGGTTGCGGTAGGTGTCCTTGCGCGAATAACCGGTCAGCGAGTTGAACAGGTCGGTGAGGTCGGCGCCGATGTCCGGGTCGGCGGTCAACAGCCCGATGTCCTCGTAAAGCCGTGCGGTCTTGCTGTTGTAGTTGCCGGTGCCGATATGGCAGTACCGCCGGATCGCCGAACCCTCACGGCGCACCACCAAGGAGACCTTGCAGTGCGTCTTCAGTCCGATCAGGCCGTACACCACGTGGACGCCGGCCTGTTCCAGCTTGCGGGCCCATTTGATGTTGGCCTGCTCGTCGAACCGGGCTTTGATCTCGACCAGCGCCACCACCTGTTTTCCGGCCTCGGCGGCGTCGATCAAGGCGGTGACGATCGGCGAATCACCCGAGGTGCGGTACAGCGTCTGTTTGATCGCCAGCACACCCGGGTCGGCGGCGGCTTGTTCGACGAACCGCTGGACGCTGGTGGCGAATGAGTCGTAGGGGTGGTGCACCAAGACATCACCCTCACGCAGCGTGGCGAAAATGCTTTTGGGAGTTTCCCGTTCGGCGAATGCCGGGTGGGTCGCCGGGACGAAGGTACGGTCCTTGAGGTCCGGACGGTCCTGCCGGTACACCTGCCACAACGACGACAGATCCAGCAGCCCGGGCACCTCGATGACATCGCCGGGATTCACGTCGAGCTCCCGCAGCAGCAGCTCCAGCATGTTCTCGGTCATGTCGTCGGCGACCTCGAGGCGCACCGGTGACCCGAATCGGCGTCGCGCCAACTCGCGTTCCAACGCCTGCAGCAGGTCCTCGTCGCGGTCCTCTTCGACTTCGAAATCGGCGTTGCGGGTGATGCGGAAGGCGTGATGCTCGACGATTTCCATGCCGGGGAACAGCACCGGCAGGAACGCCGCGATCAACTCTTCCATCGGCAGGAAACGGATCTCACCGCGGCCCTCGCCGCCCTTGGCGCCGGTGTCGAGTTCGACGAACCGGTCGACGTTGTCGGGAACCTTCACCCGGGCGAAATGGCTCCCGCCGTCCTCGGGGCGCTTGACCGTGACCGCCAGGTTCAGACTGAGGCCACTGACGAACGGGAACGGGTGCGCCGGATCGACCGCCAACGGCGTCAGCACCGGGAAGACCTGCTCTTGGAAGTACTCCGACAACTGCTCGCGTTCGTCCGGTTGCAGGTCGGCCCAGGTCACGATGTGGATGCCTTCGTCGGCGAGCGCCGGTCGCACCGACTCGAGGAACACCCGGGCGTGACGGGTGGCGATCTGCTGGGTCTGCTCGCCGATCCGGCGCAGTTGCTCGCGTGGTGTCAACCCGTCAGCCGAACGCACCGACAGCCCCATCTCGTCGCGGCGTTTGAGCCCTGCGACCCGGACCATGTAGAACTCGTCGAGGTTGGAGGCGAAGATCGCCAGGAACTTGGCCCGCTCCAGCAACGGCAGCGACGTGTCGGCCGCCAGTGCCAGCACCCGCGCGTTGAAGTCCAGCCAGCTCAGCTCCCGGTTCAGGTAGCGGTGCGCGGGCAGCTCGTCGCCGGGTTCGGCCGGCGGGACCGCGGTGGCGGCCGGCGGGGCGCTCGGCGTGGCGTCATTGGGGCGCCAGTCCGTTTCGTCGGTGCGCGGCTCGGTGCGTTGGCCGACCTCGGTTTCATCCACTACGAGATCATTACTCATCGCGGGTGGCACTGCCACCGGTCTTGGCTTGCGCTAGTGCGCGGGCCGTCGCCGGACCGACCCCCAGCCGCCGTGCCACCGCCAGGTCCTCGGGGGTGTCGATGTCGCAGCGCAAGCCCGGCCAGACTCCGGTCAGTTCCAATGCGCCGGATTGCCGATGCCGGCTCGACGAATCCCGGCCGAACCGCGGCTCCAGGGCGGTGCCGAACGCGAACAGTGCAGCGGTGCCCATGCCGTGCCGGTCGGCGACGAAGCTGCGCGGATGGGCGCGGGCTGCGGCGATCGCCTCGTCGAGCTCGTAGGACTGCAATGCCGGCAGATCGCCCTGCAAGGCAACGATATTGCGCACCGAGTCGGCCACCGCGCGTTCGGCAGCGGCCAGCGCGTTGTTCAGCGGGTCCCCGTGCCCGTCCGGCGTCGGATCCGCCAGCACCGCTGCGCCCAGCTCGGCCGCGGCCGCCGCCGCGGCCGCGTCGGGGGTGACCACGGTGATGTGCTGCACGCCCTGAACCGCCGACGCCGCGGTGATGGTGTCGACCAACATCGCCAGCACGACGGTCTCTCGCAGCGGTGCCGGAAACGCCGGCGCCAGCCTGGTCTTGGCCACGCTGAGCCGCTTGACGGCGATGATCAGGCCGATCCCGGATTCCTCGGCCATGGCGTTCACAACCGACATCCTGCCAGCGCCGGGTTCGACGACCGACGCATCGTCGTCGCGACAGCCGGCGGTGGACCGGTTGCCCGGCTGCGCCCCGCTAGGGTGAACCCCCTATAGGGAGGTGGTGTGAGGTGGTCGGGACCGAGGGCACTGTGGCAGTGATGGGAGCCGGGGCGTGGGGCACGGCACTGGCCAAGGTGCTCGCCGACGCGGGCAGCCAGGTCAGGCTGTGGGCGCGCCGCTCCGACATCGCCGCCCAGATCAACGAGACCCGCCGCAACCCGGACTATCTGCCGGGTTTCACCGTCCCGGATGCGGTCCGCGCCACGACCGACGCCGCCGAGGCGCTGGACGGCCTGACCACGGTGGTGCTCGCCGTGCCGGCGCAGACCATGCGGACCAACCTGGAGGCGTGGACGCCGCAGCTGACCGACGGTGCGACCCTGGTCAGCGTCGCCAAGGGCATCGAACTGGGCACCCTGATGCGGATGAGCCAGGTGGTCGCCGCGGTGACCGGGGTAGACCCCGGGCAGGTCGCGGTGGTGTCCGGCCCCAACCTGGCCGCCGAGATCGCCGCCGAGCAGCCGGCCGCGACGGTGGTCGCCTGCACCGACTCGGGGCGCGCTGTGGCGCTGCAGCGAATGCTCAACACCGGCTACTTTCGCCCGTACACCAATGCCGATGTGATCGGCACCGAGATCGGCGGCGCCTGCAAGAACGTCATCGCCCTGGCCTGCGGGATGGCCGCCGGGGTGGGGCTGGGCGAGAACACCGCCGCGGCGATCATCACCCGCGGGCTGGCCGAGATCATCCGGCTGGGTGTGGCGCTGGGCGCCAAAGGTGCCACGCTGGCCGGCCTGGCCGGGGTCGGCGACCTGGTGGCCACCTGCACGTCGCCGCGGTCACGCAACCGGTCGTTCGGCGAGCGGCTCGGCCAGGGCGAGGCCATGCCGCCGCTACCTGGGTCGGCGGGTCTGGCGGGCACCACCGACGGTCACGTCGTCGAAGGTGTGACGTCGTGCCAGTCGGTGCTGGCGCTGGCGTCGAGCTACGACGTGGAGATGCCGCTGACCGAGGCCGTTCACCGCGTCTGCCACACCGGTCTGTCGGTCAACGAGGCGGTGGCACTGCTGCTGGGACGACGCACCAAACCGGAGTGAGTCCGGCGTTGCCGTACCCTCTGGCGTGTGAATTCTCACGCACGCACCCGGGTGGCCGTCGTGTTCGGCGGCCGCAGCAGCGAGCACGCGATCTCCTGCGTGTCGGCGGGCAGCATCCTGCGCAACCTGGATCCGCAGCGTTTCGAGGTCATCGCCGTGGGGATCACGCCGGAGGGGTCGTGGGTGCTCACCAGCGGCGACCCGGACGCCTGGGCGATCAGCGGCCGGCAACTGCCCGCGGTGAGCAAGGCGTCCGGCGCCGAACTGACGCTGCCCGCTGATCCGCAGCGACGCGGCCAGTTGGTCGCGTTGGCCGGCGGGGCGCCCACCGAACTGCTGGCGTCGGTAGACGTGGTGTTCCCGGTGCTGCATGGCCCCTACGGCGAGGACGGCACCGTGCAGGGGCTGCTGGAGCTGGCCGGGGTGCCCTATGTCGGTGCCGGAGTGCTGGCCAGCGCCGCCGGGATGGACAAGGAGTTCACCAAGAAGCTGCTGGCGGCCGATGGGCTGCCGATCGGTCCGTACGCGGTGCTGCGGCCCCACCAGGCGACGCTGTCGATCGAGGACCGCGAGCGCCTGGGGCTGCCGTTGTTCGTCAAACCCGCGCGCAGCGGATCGTCGATCGGGGTCAGCCGGGTGAGTTCGTACGACGAGCTTTCCGCCGCCATCGCCGAGGCCCGCCGGCACGACCCGAAGGTCATCGTCGAGGCGGCCATCGTCGGCCGCGAGCTCGAGTGCGGGGTGCTCGAATTCCCCGATGGCACCGTGGCGGCCAGCACGGTGGGGGAGATCCGGGTGGTGCGCGGCTGCGCCGAGCGTGACGATTCCTTCTATGACTTCGCCACCAAGTACCTCGATGACGCCGCCGAACTCGATGTGCCCGCAAAGATCGACGACGAGGTCGCGGACACGGTGCGGCAGTTGGCGATTCGTGCTTTCGCCGCGCTGGATTGCCAGGGGCTGGCGCGGGTGGACTTCTTTCACACCGACGCCGGTCCGGTGATCAACGAGATCAACACCATGCCCGGGTTCACCACGATCTCGATGTACCCGCGGATGTGGGAGGCCAGCGGTGTCGACTACCCGACGCTGCTGGCGACGATGGTCGACACCGCGCAGGCCCGCGGCGTGGGCTTGCGGTAACGACTTCCGCCGCGAATGTGCGTGTCCCCGGCCGACACGCTGGGTGCTCAGCCGTTTTTGCGCACGTTGGCTAGCGCGGCGGACCCGGCCTGATCGGCACGGCCTCCAGCTTGTCGGCGATCAAATCGGATAACTCCTGGATCGGCGTCGGCCCCGAGCCCCGGGGCAGCGTCAGCGCCAGATAGACCGGCCGGTCCACGGCGTACCAGGTGGCGCGATCGCCTTCGCGCACTTCGAACCACTGCACCTGATCGACCACCTGGATGGGCGAACCCACCACGAAGTCGGCCGGTCGGTCCAGCCCGCATCGCAGCACCACCGACCCGTCGGCGCCGGCAGTCCACGCCGCCACACCTGCCGGCGCCGGGTCGGCGATCTCGGCTCGGTGGTAGTCGCCCAGCTGCTCGGGCAGCGCGTCGAGCACGGCACGGCAGGCCGCGCCGCCGGCATGCGGGGCCGGCACCGTGGCGAAGCGCAGCGGCTCGTCCGGTTGGCTTCCCGGCCGGTGCGCGGCCGCGACCGCCAACGCGGCAGCCACCGCGGCGACGGCGACCACCAACGCAGCGATCAGCGCAACACGCGGCGGCCCGTCGGCGTCCTCCCCGGGATCGATCACACCCGCCCACCTATCTGTTCGCACTTACACTCCAGGCTGTGCGCGGTAACGAGCCCACGCTGGGTCAGCTTGGAGAGTTTCCCATGATCGACCGGCTGGTGGCCGGTCGGCGTCAGCCCGGCAGCACCGAGCTGGGGCCCGGCGACGACGCGGCGGTGGTGCGCTGCCCCGACGGTCGCACCGTGATCTCCACCGACATGCTGGTGCAAGGCCGGCATTTCCGGCTCGATTGGTCGAGCCCGCACGACGTCGGCCGCAAGGCGATCGCACAGAACGCCGCCGACATCGAGGCGATGGGCGCGCGGCCCACCGCGTTCGTCGTCGGCTTCGGCGCCCCGGCCGATACCGCGGCCGCCGATGCCGCGGCGCTGGCCGACGGGATGTGGGACGAAGCGGGGAGATTGGGTGCCGGGGTGGTCGGCGGTGACCTGGTGCAGGCCGACTCCT
>NZ_QMEX01000122.1 GCF_003284925.1 Mycolicibacter senuensis | reverse complement strand
GGCGCGAGGAGTTGCTGGCCGACGACCTGCCCGCCGACGTCGCCGAACCGCTGCGCCGCCTCGACGCCGAACTGATCGGCCTGCTGATCCGGCTCGCCGCCGCGATGTGGGGGCGCCGCGACGCCGCCGCCGTCGACACCATCACCACCTGTGTGGTCGATCTGCCCACCGCGATCGTCCTCAGCCGAAACCGGCTGGGCAACAACGCTGCCCGCGCCCAGCTGCACGCCGCGGTACGCGCCGTGCTGGCCGTGGGACCAGAGACCCGGAGATAAAGGAGCAGCCGTGAACCTGACTTATGACGACAAGATCGCCGTGCTCGATCTCGGCGACGACGAGAACCGGTTCTCACCGGACTTTCTCGACGAGATCGAGCGCATGCTCGACGAGGTGGTGTCCAGTGGCGCGCACGGCCTGGTCACCACCGCGGGCGGCAAGTTCTACTCCAACGGCCTGGACCTGGACTGGCTGGCCGCCCACAGCGACCGCGGCGACTGGTACGTCGGGCGGGTGCAGGCGCTGCTGGCGAAGGTGCTGACGCTGCCGATCCCGACCGCGGCGGCGGTGGTGGGGCATGCGTTCGGGGCCGGGGCGATGCTGGCGATCGCCCACGACTTCCGGGTGATGCGCGCCGACCGCGGCTTCTTCTGCTTCCCGGAGGTCGACATCCGGATTCCGTTCACCCCCGGGATGGCCGCGCTGATCCAGGCCAAGCTCACCCCGCAGGCGCAGGTGGCGTCGATGACGACCGGGCGCCGGTTCGGCGGGGTGGATGCGGCGGCGGTCGGAATCGTCGACGGCAGCGCTGGCGAAGGCTTGGTGACGCCGGGGGCCGTCGAGCTGCTGCGGCCGCTGGCCGGCAAGGATCCCGGCACACTGGGCGCGATCAAGACCGGCATGTTCGGGCCGGTGGTGGCGGCGCTGACGGCGGGGTGAACAACATCGGTCCCACCCGTCACCGGCGGGCAGGTATGCGGTGATTGCCCACCTCTGAGCGACAATCGGGCCGTGCACTCCAACGCACCCGCTCGTGCGGCGACACCGGCCCGGGTTGTCGCTGTGAGGCGGGCAATCGACACACATCTCCCCCGGCGTGACGGATGCGACGGATGAGGAACCGAACCGACCGGTGCCCGGGGGTGCTGCGGCCGTGGCCCGCCGACGACGGCCTGTTGGTCCGGTTGCGCCTCGTCGGGGGACGGCTGCCCGTGGCAGCACTGGAACGGCTGCTGCGAGTCAGCGCCGAGTTCGCCGACGGCTCGATCTACCTGACTACCCGAGCCAACCTGCAGCTGCGGGGGCTGCCCGGCCGCGAGGGGCGGCTTGATCCGGCTGTCGTCGCCGCCATCGAATCCACCGGGCTGCTACCGTCGCGCAGCCACGAGCTGGTCCGCAACATCCTGGTGTCCCCGCAGACCGGGTATGCCGAGGGGCGCGTCGATCTGCGCCCGGTGGCGCAGCGGCTCGATGCGCTGCTCTGTGGCGACCCGCAGCTGGGTCGGCTGCCGGGACGCTTCCTGTTTGTCCTCGACGACGGCCGCGGCGACCTGATCGACCGAACCGCCGATGCCGGGCTGGTGGCGCTCTCCGCCGCGCAGGCGCAGCTGCGGATCGGCGAGGACTGGGGTGCGGTGGTGGCCATCGCCGAGGCGGCCGAACGGCTGGCCGCGCTGGCGGCGGCATTCCAGGCCGCCCGCGGCAGCGGCCCCGGCGCGGCGTGGCACATCCGGGAGCTGCCCGATCCGCTTGCTCCCGTCGTCGCCGCCGACGCACGGCTGCCCGCACCCTCGGGTCCGCTACCCTACGGTCCGGTGCCCGGCGGCACCCACGTGCCGGTCCCCGGCGGGATACTCACGCCGGCGCAGGTGGGCTCGCTGCCGGTGCACACCGAGCTGGTGGTGACGCCGTGGCAGGGTGTCTTCATTCCCGATACACAGGAGACGAATCCGTGACGACGCCCGCTAGCCGTCCCACCAAGCGGTATTCCTACCTCGAGGACGGCCCGGCCATCTACGTGGAATCGTTCGCCACCATCCGGCGCGAGTCCGATCTGTCGCACATCCCGGCGTCGGCCGAGCGGCTCGCAGTGCGCATGATCCACGGCGCCGGGCAGACCGACGTCGCCGCCGACCTGCTGATCCACCCCGAGGCGGTGCCGGCCGGACGCGCCGCCCTCGACGCCGGCGCACCGATCTTCTGCGATGCCCGGATGGTGGCGGTCGGGGTGACCGCCGGGCGGCTGCCTGCGCGCAACGAGGTGCGCTGCCATCTGCACGACGAGCGGGTTCCGGCGCTGGCCGCCGAGTGGGGAACGACCCGCTCGGCGGCGGCGGTGTCGTTGTGGGCACCGGAGTTGGACGGTGCCGTCGTCGCGATCGGCAACGCCCCCACCGCGCTGTTTCACCTGCTGGAGCTGATCCTGGACGGCGGGCCGCGTCCCGCGGTGATCGTCGGCTGTCCGGTGGGGTTCATCGGCGCGGCCGAGTCCAAGGCGGCGTTGGCGGCGCTGCACGCCGAGCACGGCATCGACATCCCGTTCGTGACGCTGCGCGGCCGCCGCGGTGGCTCGGCGATCACCTCCTCGGCGCTGAACGCCCTGGCTTCGGACAACGAGTGAGAGACACAGCATGAGCGGCACGTTCTACGGGGTGGGCCTGGGCCCCGGCGACCCGGAACTGATCACCCGCAAGGCCGCTCGGATCATCGCCGACGCCGACGTGGTGGCCTACCACGCCGGGGTCAACAAGAACTCCTACGCGCGCACCATCGCCGCCGACCTGATCCGCGACGGCGTGATCGAGGAGGAACTGCGCTACCCGGTCACCACCGGGGTCACCGACCACCCCGGCGGCTACGCCGGGGCGCTCGCGGACTTCTACGAGACTTCCGCGTCTCGGCTGGCCGCGCACCTGGGTGCGGGGCGCACGGTGGCGCTGCTGACCGAGGGCGATCCGCTGTTCTACGGCTCATTCATGTACATGCACGACCGGCTGTCGACCCGCTTCGACACCGAGATCGTCCCGGGCGTACCGGCTTTCAGCGCTGCCACCGCCGCGCTCGGCATGCCGCTGGTACGCCAGACCGACGTGCTGACCGTGCTGCCCGGCACCTTGGGAGAGCACGAGTTGGCGATGCGGCTGGCCGATACCGACGGCGCCATCATCATGAAGCTCGGCCGCACCTTCCCCGCCGTGTACCGTGCGCTGGTCGCTGCCGGCCGTCTCGAGCACGCCTACTACGTGGAGCGGGCCAGTCATCCGCAGCAGCGCTGGCTGCCGGTGTCCGCCATGGCCGAAACCGATGACGTGCCCTACCTGTCGCTGATCGTGGTCGACGGGGACTCCCGCAACGGGCAGCGCTCCCGCAAGCCGTCCGATTCAGTCCCGGAGGTCGTTGAACCCGTTACCCGGCCCGCCGAACTGCTGGTCATCGGGCTCGGGCCCGGACCCGAGTCCTGGTTGACCGCCCAGGCCGCCGCGGCGCTGGCCACCGTGGATCACGTGGTGGGTTACGGCCCCTACCTGGCGCGGGTGCCGCAGCGCGCCGGCCTGCAGCGGCACTCCTCGGGCAACACCGTCGAGCTGGACCGGGCCCGGTTCGCGCTGGATCTGGCCGCCCGTGGCGAGAAGGTGGCGGTGGTCTCCGGCGGGGACGCCGGCGTGTTCGGGATGGCCTCGACGGTCTTCGAGGCGCTATCCGAGGCGGCCGATGATGCGCGTTACCAACAGGTTTCGGTGCGCGTGCTGCCCGGGGTGTCGGCGGTGCAGGCGGTCGCCGCGGCGGCCGGTGCCCCCATCGGCGCCGATTTCGCCGTGTTGAGCTTGTCGGATCGGCTCAAGCCGTGGTCGGTGATCGAGTCCCGGTTGCGGGCGATCGCCGACGCCGATCTGGTGCTGGCGATCTACAATCCGGCCTCGCGCGCCCGACCCGACCAGATCGCGCTGGCCCGCAAGGTGCTGCTGGAGCATCGTGACGCGGCAACTGTGGTGGTGGTCGGCCGCGACGTCGGCCGGGAATCGGAGTCGGTGACCGTGACCACGTTGGGCGAGCTGGACACCGACGCTATCGACATGAAATGCCTTGTCCTGGTGGGGTCGTCGTCGACGCGGTCGACGGGTGGACGGGTCTGGACGCCGCGATGGGTGCGCTAGCGGTCCAGTTCGTCGGCGCGGGCCCCGGAGCCGCAGACCTGCTGACGGTGCGGGCGGCGCGACTGCTGGCCGATGCCGACGTGGTGCTCTACCCGGGCAGCTACCTGGATCCGAAGGTTCTCGATCACTGTTGCGCCACCGCCGAACTCGTCGACACCGCCAAGCTGGACCTGGATGCGATCGTGGACCGGCTGGTGACAGCCCACGGGGCAGGCCGGCGGGTGGTGCGGCTGGTCTCGGGCGATCCGTCGCTCTACAGCGCGGTTTTCGAGCAGACCCGCCGACTCGATGCCGCCGGGGTGCCGTGGCAGGTGACACCGGGCGTGCCGGCCTATGCGGCGGCGGCCGCCGTGCTCGGGCGCGAACTCACGGTGCCGCTGGTGACGCAGTCGGTGGTGTTGACCCGGGTGCAGGCCGCCTCCACCGCGATGCCGCCGCGCGAATCGCTGGCCGCGTTCGCCGCCACCGGTGCCACGCTGGTGCTGCACCTGGCGATCACCCGGATACGGGAACTCATGGGCCGGCTGGAATCCGACTACGGCGCGGATTGCCCGGTGGCGGTGGTCTACCGGGCGTCACAACCCCATGAACGCGTACTGCGCGGCACGGTGGCCGACATTGCCGATGCGGTCGAAGCGGCGGGGCTGCGGTCGGCCGCGGTGATCCTGGTCGGCCGCGCGGTGGCCGATCGGCCCGATCCGTGCGGCGGCGAGAGCCATCTCTACGACCCGGCGCGGGACCGGGGACTCTAACGGCAAGTTACTGTCCCGCCGAACGTGTAACCACTGCGAAAAATCGCGCCGAAACTCGCAGTGGTTACACGTTCGGCGGGCACGCTGTTGTTCGGCGACGAACACGCCAGCGGACCGCGACAGGATCACGACAGGATCGATGGTCAAGCAGGCAGCGTCAGCGCCCACTGCATGACCGCGCGGGCCGGCTTCCAGCCGGTGAAGCTGCCGAGCGGGGCGGCGTGTTCGACCTGAATGCGGCTCAGCTCGCCGCCGTGCTCGCGGTAGGCCGCCGCCAGCAGCGCCTCGCTTTCGAGCGTCACACCGTGGGCCACCAGCCGGCCGCCGGATCCCAGTGCCGCCAGGCAGGCCGCCAGCAGCCCGGGCCGGCTCAGCCCGCCGCCGATGAAGATGGCGTCCGGAGCAGCCAGCTCGGCCAACGCCGCCGGGGCGGGTGCGTTCACGACGCGCAGCGCGGGCACCCCGAGCTTGGCGGCGTTGCCCGAAATCCGTTGCACCCTGGTCTGATCGGCTTCGATAGCGATGGTCCGGCAGCTCGGGTGGGCGCGCATCCATTCGATGCCGACCGAGCCCGCGCCCGCACCGACATCCCAGAGCAGCTGTCCGGGCGCCGGTGCCAGGCGCGCCAGCGCGGCGGCCCGCAGGTCACGTTTGGTGAGCTGCCCGTCGTGGTCGTAGGCGTCGTCGGGTAGCCCGGCCGTCCACCCGGCCGGCAGCGGGCCGTCGAGTTCGACTGCGACGATATTGAGCCGCGGCGCCGGGCCGGTGTAGCTGGCCGCCGTGCTGTCCAACCTGGACTCGGCCTGCCCACCCAAGTCACCGAGCACCGTCATCCGGCTCGCCCCGTAGCCGTGCTCGACCAGCAGCACGGCGACCTGCCCGGGCGTCGTCTCGTCGGCCGACAGCACCAGCACCCGCCGGCCCGGTGCCAGCTCGCGCAGCACCGCGTGCACATCCCCGGCCCTGATGACCGCGACCGACTCCGCCGGCCAGCCCAACCGCGCCCGGGCCAGCGTCACCGAGGACACCGCCGGGATCACGCTGACCCGCGGGGCGCCGAGCATCTCGATCAGCGTGCTGCCCACCCCCGACAGCAGCGGATCCCCGGAGGCCAGCGCGACTACCCGCCGGCCGCTCAGACCGTCGAGCAGCGCCGGGAGTCCGGACCGCAGCGGTGAGGGCCAGCTGCGCCGTTGCTGGCCGTCGACGGCGGGCAGCAGGTGCAGCTGGCGCGGCGCTCCGATCACGACATCGGCGGCCGCGACCGCTGCGCGGGCGGGTTCGCCGAGGCCGTTCCAACCGTCGGCACCGACGCCGACAACGGTGACGTGAGGGGCTTGGGTGGGCACGGTGTTAGGGTATCGGCGCGAACTGCCAGGGAAGTCGGTGTGAGTCCGACACAGGCCCGCTACGGTGTTCCGCGGCGCATTCCGGTGCGCCACGGTCAGTCCGAATACCGGCTTCGCGTTGCCAACACCGGCATCACGAGCGGAGCCTCAATGCAACAGCTGTACCCGTTTCCTGCCGTGCTCGGCGGCGACCCGGATGCACCGGGCGGCCTCGACGACATGGCCCTGGCGCTCGTGCTGAGCGCGATCTCCCCCGGCATCGGCGGGGTACTCATCCGCGGCGAGAAGGGCACCGCCAAGTCGACGCTGGTGCGGGCGCTGGCCCAGGTGCTGCCGCCGATCGACGTGGTGGCCGGCGACCGGTTCTCCTCCGATCCCGCAGAGGCCAACCCGCTCTCCCCCGACGGCCCGTTCCCCGCCGGCGCCGCCGTACAGACCCGCCCGGTGCGACTGGTGGAGCTTCCGGTCGGTGCCACCGAGGACCGGGTGGTCGGCTCCATCCAGCTGGAACGGGCGCTGGGGGCCGGCGCCGTGGAGTTCGAGCCCGGGCTGCTGGCGCGAGCCAACCGCGGCATCCTCTACGTCGACGAGGTCAATCTGCTCGCCGATCACCTGGTGGACCTGTTGCTGGACGCCGCCGCCATGGGCCGGCTGACCGTGGAACGCGACGGGGTCTCGGTCAGCCACGCCGCGCGTTTCGTGATCGTCGGGACGATGAACCCCGAAGAGGGCGAGCTGCGCCCGCAGTTGCTCGACCGGTTCGGGCTGACGGTCGAGGTGTCCGCGCCGCGCGATCCGGTGCTGCGCGCCGAGGCGGTGCGCCGGCGGCTGGCATTCGACGCCGATCCGGAAGCGTTCGTGCGCGGGTATGCCGACGCCGAAGAGCAGCTGCGGGCCCGGATCCGCAAAGCCCAGGAACTGCTGCCGCGGGTGGAGCTCACCGACACCGCGCTGGTGCGGATCGGTGAAATCTGCGCGGCCTTCGACGTGGACGGCCTGCGCGGTGACATCGTCTGCGCCCGTACCGCGGTGGCGCACGCCGCCTGGCAGGGCCGCGACGCGGTCAACGTGGAGGATCTGCGGGTGGCCGCCCGGCTGGCGCTGCCGCATCGGCGGCGGCGCAAGCCGTTCGACGCGCCGGGGCTGGATGAAACCGAACTCGACGAGCTGCTGCCGCCGCAGGATTCCGGCACCGAGCCCGACCCGGATCCCGACGGCCCCGAACCCGACGGACCGCCCGATGGCGACGGGAACGCCGCACCGCCCGAGCAGCGCGGGCCCGCACCGGCGAAACCCGGTGCCACCTCGACCGTCGGCGCTGACTCCCCTTACCGGGCACGGCTTTTCACCGTCGACGGGGTCGGCTCCGGCCGCGCCGGCCGGCGCAGTCGGGCCCGCACCAGTTCCGGGCGCCGCGTGGGTGCCACCGCCGTCGGCGCCGCGGGGAGCCTGCACCTGTTCGAGACGCTGCGGGCCGCCGCCCCGCATCAGGGCGCCCGGGGCCGGGTCGACGGCCCGATGCTGTTGCAGGCCGACGATCTTCGCCGCGCCGTCCGGGAGGGCCGGGAGGCCAACCTGGTGCTGTTCGTCGTGGACACCTCCGGGTCGATGGCCGCCGCCGAGCGGATGCGGCACGTCAAGACCGCGATCCTGTCGCTGTTGCTCGACGCCTACCGCCGCCGCGACCGGGTGGCGGTGGTGACGTTCCGCGACACCGGAGCCGAAGTGGCGCTGCCCGCGACCGGGTCGGTGGAGATCGCCGCGGTGCGCCTCGATGAGCTGCCCGCCGGTGGCCGCACGCCGCTGGCGGAGGGACTGCTCGAGGCGGGCGAGGTGATCCGCCGGGAACGGCTGCGCGACCCGGCGTCTCGCCCGCTGCTGGTGGTGCTGACCGACGGCCGGGCCACCGCCGGCGCCGATCCGGTCGGGCGGTCGCGGCAGGCCGCGCAGCAGCTTGCCGAACACGGGTTTTCGGCCGTCGTCGTCGATTGTGAGAGCGGCCGGATGCGGCTCGGGTTGGCACACACCCTGGCCGAGCAGCTGCGGGCCGACTACGTGCCGCTGCCGCAGGTCAGTGCCGAGGCGCTCACCGGCATTGTTCGTGACGTCACCGGAAAGGGAGCCGCCTGATGCCGCAGGGACAACCGTTGACGGTGCCCGATGACAACCTGACCACCCGGCAGCGTCGCAATCGGCCGCTGCTGATGGTGCACACCGGCGACGGCAAGGGTAAGTCCACCGCGGCGTTCGGGACGGCGCTGCGCGGCTGGAACCAGGGCTTTGCGATCGGGGTGTTCCAGTTCGTGAAGTCCGCCAAGTGGCGGGTCGGTGAGCAGGCGGTGCTGCAGCGGCTCGGCGCCCTGCACGACGAGACCGGCGAGGGCGGCCCGGTGCAGTGGCACAAGATGGGCTCGGGCTGGTCGTGGAGCCGCAAGGCCGGCAGCACCGAGGATCACGCCGGCGACGCGCTGGCCGGCTGGACCGAGGTGAAGCGCCGGCTGGCCGAGCAGACCCACGACCTGTACGTGCTCGACGAGTTCACCTACCCGATCCACTGGGGTTGGGTCGATGTCGACGACGTGGTGGAAACGTTGCGCGATCGGCCGGGCCACCAGCACGTCATCATCACCGGCCGTCGCGCTCATCCTCGGCTGGTCGAGATCGCCGACCTGGTCACCGAGATGACCAAGATCAAGCATCCGATGGACGCCGGTCAGAAGGGCCAGCGCGGGATCGAATGGTAGTGCTGCCCCGGGTCATCGTGGCCGCGCCGGCGTCCGGGCACGGCAAGACCACCGTCGCGGTCGGCCTCATGGCGGCGCTGGCCGCGCGCGGGCTGTCCGTCAGCGGCCACAAGGTGGGTCCGGATTACATCGATCCCGGATATCACGCGCTGGCGACCGGTCGGCCGGCCCGCAACCTCGACCCGGTGCTGGTCGGTGCCGAGCGGATCGTGCCACTGCTAATGCATGGGGCGGCCGACGCCGATGTGGCCGTGATCGAGGGCGTGATGGGGCTTTTTGACGGTCGGCTCGGTGGCCACGGTGAGGCCTCCACCGCCCACGTCGCCGCCTTGACCACGGCCCCGGTGCTGCTGGTCGTCGACATCTCCCACGCCTCTCGCACACACGCGGCGGTGGTGGCGGGCCTGGCCGGTTTCGACCCGGACGTGCGGGTGGCCGGGGTGATCCTCAACCGGGCCGGCAGCGCCCGGCACGCCGACGAGGTCGTCGCCGCGTTGCGCCCCACCGGCATTCCGGTGCTCGGGGTGCTGCCCCGCGACGCGGACGTGGCGACGCCGTCTCGGCATCTCGGGCTGGTGCCGGCCGCCGAACGCGAGGCGTCCGGCGCGATGGTGTCGCGGCTGGCCGAGCTGATCGAACAGCACGTCGACCTCGATGGGGTGCTGGAGATCGCCCGAGTGGCACCGGATTTGGCCGGCCATGCCTGGGATCCCAGCACCGAGGTGCGTGCCGGGTCAGCCGATCGCCCGGTGGTGGCCGTCGCCGGTGGCCGGGCCTTCACGTTCGGCTACACCGAGACGTTCGAACTGCTGCGCGCCGCGGGCTGCGAAGTGGTCTGCTTCGACCCGCTCACCGATTCGTGTCTGCCGGCCGGCACCGCGGGAATCTATCTGGGTGGCGGGTTCCCGGAGGTGTACGCCGGGCAGTTGGCCGCCAACACCGCGCTGCTGGGCGCGTTGCGGGCGGCGATCGCCGCGGGGGTCCCGACCGTCGCCGAATGCGGCGGGTTGGCCTACCTGTGCCGCAGTGTCGACGAGGTCGCCGGGGTCGGGGCGTTGCCGGGTTCGGCAGCGATGGCACCGCGGCTCGTGCTGGGTTACCGGAGCGCCACCGCGCCCGCCGACAATCTGCTGGTGCGGGCCGGCGAGACGGTCGCCGGCCATGAATTCCACCGCACCGGAGTGGTTTTCTCTCGCCCGGTCGAGCCTGCCTGGCAGTTGCCCGATGGCCCGGACGGCCTCGCCGGGCCGAACCTGCACGCGTCCTACCTGCACACCCACTGGGCCGGGTATCCGCGGTTGGCGCAACGTTTCGCCGACGCGGTGCACGGTTTCCGCGGAGGCGATCTGCATCATCACGGCGACACCGAAACCGGTGCCGGCCTAGTGGATTTCGCGGTGAACGTGTACGCCGGGCCGCGCCCGGACTGGCTCGACGACGCCCTGCATACCGCCCTGCAC
>NZ_QMEX01000121.1 GCF_003284925.1 Mycolicibacter senuensis | reverse complement strand
TCGGACAGCAGCGACCGCAGCAGCGAGGGCACCGCGAATCGCTGCGGCCGGCCCGCCTCGTGAGCGCCCCGGTCGCTCTGGCCGTCATAGCCGCTGAGCGCGAAGAACGGTTCAGACATCTGCCCCTCGGGAGGTGATCTTCGGCAGCGTGCGGGCCACCAACCTCACCTGGATCAGGTACAGCACGAACGCCCACAGGTACATGCCCAGGCCCCAGATCAGGAAGGCCCAGCCGACCGACAGCACCGCCCGGCTCCATACCGCGTCCCACTGGCCCAGCAGGATCAGCGGGAACGCCGACATCAGCGCGAAGGTGCCGGCTTTGCCGATGTAGGTCACCGGCAGCGCGGTCAGTCCCCGGCTGCGCAACACCGGCAGCACCGCGGCCAGCAGCAGGTCGCGGGCCAGCAGTGTGCCGATGATCCACCACGGCACCAGGCCGCGCAGGCCGAACGCGATCGGCACCGCCGCCATGTAGAGCCGGTCGATCGCCGGGTCGAGCAGGGCGCCAAGCGCCGAGGACTGGTCCAGCACCCGGGCCAGCTTGCCGTCGGCCCAGTCGGAGATGCCGCTGATGATCAGCGTCGCCGCCGCCAGCCCGTCGGCCTGCGCGACCAGCAGCAGGTATCCGAAGACGACGATCAGGCCGAGCCGAGCCAGGCTGATGACGTTGGGCACCGTGAGCACCCGGTCTTGGACTCGATCCGGGCCCGCCCCGGCAGACATCCCGGCCGCTCCTAGCGGAAGATTCCGGGCAGGCTCAGCGCGTCCATGGTGTCGTCGCTGAGCGGGTTGTCGCGGACCATGTAGGTCCACGTCGATGTCGGCCGCGCCAGCTTGGACAGGTCGATGCCCGGCTCGGACTCGATGTGCTCGGATGTCTCGAGGGTCTGCTGGGCCGCTTCGATGGCGTCGGCCGCCAGCGAGGCGAACGCGTCCAGGGCCATCCGGTGGAACTCATCGAGCGGGTTCTGCCTGCCCAGCGCGCGCAGGTGGATGCTCTCCCGGATGTCGGCCAGGAACGCCAGGTGATCGGCCCAGCCGCGGTCCAGGTGGTAGAGCATGATCAGCCGGCAGATCTTCTCCAGCTTGGCATCGGCGTCGTCGCCCAACTGCTTTTTCAGCTCGGCATAGCGCTGCGGGGTCAGCTCGGCGAGTTCCTCGCGGGCCGCCGGGGTGGACAGCAACGTGTTGCGCCGTTCGACGATGATGGCGCGCTGCTGGGCGATCAGCTGGTTGTAGCGCCAGGTGTTGGCATGGATGTCGAGCAGCTTGCCCTCGGCGATGCGCTGTGCGTGGTCGAGCATCCCGGAGGCCTTGGGACTCAGGATGCGCCCATCCTCGTCGGTCTCGGTCGGCAGCTTGTTGGGTTCCAGGTTGGTCGCCGCGACGTCGTCCTCCCAACTGGAGAAGAACACCGACGAGCCGGGGTCGCCCTGCCGGCCGGCCCGGCCCCGCAGCTGGTTGTCCAGCCGCTCGGTGTGCTGGCGCCCGGTGCCGATCACGTGCAGCCCCCCGAGTTCGACGATCTCATCGTGGTTCGTCTCGTCGGAGCCGCCGAGCCGGATGTCGGTGCCTCGCCCGGCCATCTGGGTGGAGACGGTGACCGAGCCGAGCTTGCCGGCCTCGGCGATCACCGTGGCCTCTTCGGCGTCGTTCTTGGCGTTGAGCACCACCGCCGGCACGCCGCGTTTGCGCAGCCGCTCGTAGAGTTCCTCGGATTCGGCGACGTCGTGGGTGCCGACCAGCACCGGCTGCCCGGTGGCGTGGATCTCGACGATGTGTTCGACGATGGCGTCGTTCTTGGCCGCGGCGGTGATGTAGACCCGGTCGGTCTCGTCCTCACGGATGTTGGGCATGTTGGGCGGGATCGGCGAGACCCCCAGCTGGTAGAACTGCCGCAGCTGCTCACCGGCGGCCAATGCCGTCCCGGTCATGCCACATACCGTGGGATAGCGGTTGACCAGGGCCTGCACCGTGATGGTGTCGAGCACCTCGCCGGTCTCGGTCGTCTCGATGCCCTCCTTGGCCTCGACCGCGGCCTGCAGGCCGTCCGGCCAGCGCTGCAGCGCGGCGATCCGGCCGCGGGAGGCGTTGATCAACTGCACCTTGCCGTCGCGGACGATGTAGTGCACGTCGCGCTGCAGCAGTACGTGCGCGTGCAGGGCGACGTTGACCTCGGTCAGCGTGGACACCACGTGTTCCTCGGAGTACAGGTCGATGCCACCGAGTGCCGCTTCGACGCGCCGCGCTCCCTTCTCGGTGAGGTGGATGTTGCGCCGGTCCTCGTCGGAGTCGTAGTCCACCCCCGGGGTGAGCCGGCCGATGAGTTCCACGATCTCCATCCGGGGGGTCTCCCGGTGAGTGGTGCCGGCCAGCACCAGCGGCACCAGCGCCTCGTCGACCAGCACCGAGTCGGCCTCGTCGATCAGCGCCACGTCGGGGTTGGGCGAGACCAGGTCGTCGACGTCGGTGACCAGCTGATCACGCAGCACGTCGAAGCCGATCTCGTTGATCGACGCGTAGGTGACATTGCACTTGTAGGCCTCGCGGCGCTCGGCCGCGCTGGAGTCGGCGGTGATCCAGCCGACGGTCACCCCCATCGCGGTCAGCAGTGGCCCCATCCACTCGGCGTCGCGACGGGCCAGGTAGTCGTTGATGGTGACCACGTGCACGTGGCGCCCGCCGATGGCGTAACCGGCGGCGGCGATCGCACCGGAGAGCGTCTTGCCCTCGCCGGTGGCCATCTCGACCACATCGCCGGCCAGCATCCGCAGCGCGCCCTGCAGCTGTACATCGAAGGGGCGCATCCCGATGCTGCGCTCGGCCGCTTCGCGGGCGATCGCCAGGAACTGCGGGATGTCGGACGCATCCGCCAGGTCCTTGAGCTTGAGCAGTTGCGCGGCCTTGCGCAGCTGCTCGTCGTCGAGTCCGGCGGCCTTCTTGGCGAAGGCGGCCGCTGCGTTGACCTCGGCCATCGAGCGGCTCTGGTTCTTCTCGGTGCTGGCGCCCAGCAGTTTCCAGAATTTTCCGCTCAGCCGTCCCGACTTGGCGCGCGTGGTCCCGGAGACCGTTTTCGAGGTGTTAGCCACAGCACAACCGTACGCGGTGGTCGGTGTCACCAGCCCGGGGGCACCACCGCGCCCGTCGGCTTTTCCCGCGCTGCTCATCCGACGCGACGACGCGGCGCTGCGGTAGGTTTCGCACGGGATTTTTCCGATTTCCGATACCGGCGGTGACGTGATTCCGGCGGTAGCGACCGCAAGGAGACCTGGCAGTGGACTCGAAGCTGTTCAACCCGTCCATCAACTGGTCGCACGCGCTGCCCGATTCGCTGCTGTGGATCGCGGTGGCCTGGAGCATCAGCGCCGTCTGTGTGTTGGCCGTGCTGGTGCTGCTGCGGATGAGCACCCGGTGGGGCCGGCAGTTCTGGGAGATCACCGGCGGCTACTTCACCGGACGCGAGAGCGCCCGGGTGTGGCTGATGTTGGGGGTGCTGCTGCTGTCGGTGATCACCGCGGTGCGCCTCAACGTGCTCTTCAGCTTCCAGGGCAACGACATGTACTCCTCGCTGCAGACTGCGTTTCAGGGCGCCGCCGGCGGTGACGAGGAGGTCAAACAGTCCGGCGTGCACGGGTTCTGGGTGTCGATCGGCATCTTCAGCCTGATGGCGGTGCTGCATGTGGCGCGGGTGATGCTCGACATCTATCTGACCCAGCACTTCATGGTGAACTGGCGAATCTGGCTCACCGACCGGCTCACCGGCGACTGGCTCGAGGGGCGGGCCTACTACCGCGCCCGCTTCGTCAAGACGCCACTCGACCCGGCCGTGGGTGAGGCCGTCGAAGGGGCGATCGACAACCCCGACCAGCGCATCCAGCAGGACATCGACATCTTCACCGCGGGCAACGGCGCCAACCCGAACGCGCCGGCCAACGGCACCGGTGGAACCTTGTTGTTCGGCGCCGTGCAGTCCATGGTGACCGTGGTGTCGTTCACGGCCATCCTGTGGAACCTGTCGGGCACGCTGACCGTGTTGGGGGTCGACATTCCCAGGGCGATGTTCCTGATAGTGCTGCTTTACGTGGCCGTCGCGACCATTGTCGCGTTCTGGATCGGCCGGCCGCTGATCCGGCTGAGCTTCCGCAACGAGCTGACCAACGCCGCCTTCCGGTATGCACTGGTGCGGGTACGCGACTCCGCCGAATCCATCGCGTTCTACCGCGGCGAGGTCGCCGAACGCCTCCAGTTGCGGGAGCGGTTCGGCGGGATCATCGACAACTACCTGAAGTTCGTGAACCGGACCATCGGGTTCGCGGGCTGGAACCTGTCGGTGAGCCAGGCGATCGTGCCGTTGCCCTGGGTGATCCAGGCGCCGCGGTTGTTCTCCGGGCAGATCATGTTCGGCGGGGTGGCGCAGACCGCGACGGCTTTCGGCAACATCTCCGATTCGCTGTCCTTCTTCCGCAACGCCTACGACAACTTCGCCGGCTACCGCGCCTCCATCATTCGTCTGCATGGGCTGGTGGAAGCCAACCGCGAGGCCCGCGAGCTGCCCGAGCTGCTGGTGAAGCCCAGCACCGACGGCACCGTGGCGCTCGAGGGCGTCGAGGTGCGCAGCCCGGCCGGCGACCCGCTGGTCGAGGCGCTCGATGTGCAGCTGGGTATCGGTGACGCGCTGATGATCGCCGGACCGTCCGGCAGCGGAAAGACGACCCTGCTGCGCAGCCTGGCCCAGCTATGGCCGTACGCCTCGGGCACCCTGCAACGTCCCGACGCCGACAACGAGACGGTGTTCGTCTCTCAGCTGCCCTACATCCCGCTGGGCGACCTGCGGACCGTGGTCGCCTATCCGCTGGCGCCACAGGAGATCTCCGACATCGCGCTGGTCGATGCGCTGGGCAAGGTGCTGCTGCCGCATCTGATCAACCAGCTCGACAACGTCGAGGACTGGGCCAAGGTGCTCTCGCCGGGCGAGCAGCAGCGGGTGGCGTTCGCCCGGCTGCTGCTGACCCGGCCCAAGGCGGTGTTCCTCGACGAGTCGACGTCGGCGCTCGACGAAGGCTTGGAGCTGGCGCTGTATCAGCTGCTGCGCACCGAACTTCCCGACACCATCGTGGTCAGCGTCAGCCACCGGCACACCGTCCGCCAGCATCACAAGCAGGTGCTCGAACTGCTCGGCCGGGGCCGCTGGGAGCTCACCTCGGTCTAGCCCACCACCCGCGAGCGTGCGCGTCCCCGGTCGACACGCCGTGGTGCACACCGGATTTGCGCACGTTCGGGCCCGGGGCGGCCGGTCAGCGGGAGCGGGCCGCCGCGTGCGCACCGGCACGGCGACCGAAGAACGAGCCCTCGCCTAACTGGGTGCCGCTGGCATAACCCTTGCCGTCCTGGGCGATGTTGGCCGCACAGGCGCCGGCGGCGTAGAGGCCCGGCACCGCGCTGCCGTCGTCGCGCAGCACCTCGCCGTCCACCGAGGTCGCCAGCCCCCCGATGGTGAAGCCGGCATACATCGCCTTGCCCAGCGACAGGTCGAAGGCGCCCCACGGCCCGGTGTCCTGCGGGGCGAGGAACGGCGGCTGCTTGTGAAAGTCCGGGTCCTCCCCGCGCGCCGCGTAGCTGTTGTAGCGATCCAGCGTCGCCACCAGGTTCCCCTCCGGAATCCCCAGTGCCGCTTCCATTTCCGGAACCGTCTCCCAGCCATCGATCAACGTGACCAGCGGCACCTGCGGCGTTCGCAGGTGGTTCTCGTCGACGATCAGGAACGCCGCACTATTCGGCTGATCCATCACGTAGCCCGACGTGCGCGAGTGATAGGAGTCCTCGGCGACGAAGCGCTTACCGTCGGAGTTGACGATGATCCCGGTGAGCAGGATCGAAGGCGGATAGACCGGCGCGGTGATGAATATCTGATCCATATGCTTGGTGGCACCGCCCACCGACATCCCCATCCGGATGCCCAGTCCGTCGTCGTAGGTGTTACCCAGCACGAACGGCTTCTCCGCCAGTTTCGGGGTGTACTGGGCGACCATCTCCGGGTTCATCACGAAGCCGCCGGCGGCGATCACCACCGACTTCGCTTTGATGGCACCGCTTTGGGTGAAGTGTTTCCAGGTGACACCGGCGACGGCGCCGGCGGCGTCGGTGACCAGGCCGGTGGCACCTGTTTCGTAACGGATCTCCACGCCGAGGCCCTCGGCCCGCTTGAGCAGCAGGTCGATCACCATCTTGGCGCCCTGGGTGTCACCGGGAACCGGAACCTTGTGCCCGCGCGGCGCCGGAACGGCCTGGTTCAGGTACGGCCATACCTTTTCGTTGCCGGTGTACATCAGCCCCTCGGTGTTGGGCTGGATCACCGCCTTCTCCGGGTAGTAGCTGCGCTCGAAGGCGACCCCCAGCTCTTCCAGCCAATTGAAGTGCTCGACGCTGCCGTCGCAATAGGCCCGGATCTTGTCGTGCTCGGGCTCCCGGGAGACCGCTACGAGGTACTTGTACATCTCGTCGGGTGAATCCGGATGCCCGGTTGCCTGTTGGACGGCGGTCCCGCCGCCCAGGTAGAAGTGCCCGCCCGCCATGGCAGTGGTGCCGCCCGCCTCGGCGGCCCGCTCCAGCACCAACACCCGCGCACCGGCTGCCGCCGCGCTGACCGCCGCGCAACCACCGCCGATCCCGAATCCGATCACCACTACGTCGACCTCATCAGACCATGACGAGATGTCCTCTACGGCAACGGTTGCCGGTATTTCGGTGGTCATCGAAGTCGTTCCTTCCCGTGCTGGCGCTGCGCGTCGTCGCCGGCGCGGCTCACCTCTGCTGCTCTTTGATGTAGTCGAAGACCGCTCGGATCTCCGCCGGAATGTATGCGATCTCTACGAACGGGACACCCGCCTGGGCCGCCGAGACGTAGCCGAACCGGATACCGCCGGGCATCACGCCTTGGGCGACCACGCCGGCGCCTTGCGCAGCGGCGTCGTCGAGCATCGCGGCGAAATCGGCGGGGTCGGCGGCCTCGATGCAGATGTGATGCAGGCCGGGACCGCTGTCGCGGAGGAAGTCAGCGTAGATACTGCGCCCGCTGACCGGTGCGATCAGTTCCAGTTGCATGTCGCCGGCATAGCTCAGCGCGATGTCGGCAACGAAGTCGGCCGGTTCGCCCCGGTAGCTGCAGGTATCCGGGGTGAAATGCACGCCCGGCATGCGGACCCACTTGCGGGCGCCCAACAATGCGCTCAGCGTCGATTCGGTGGCGTCGAGATCACTGGTGACCCAGGCGATCTGGACGGGTGGTCGAGGCGGCGGAGTCACGGCAGCGGGGTTGGCACGCCGACATCTTCGCGGACCTGCTGCGAGATCGCCGGCCACGACACCGCGGCCGGGTACTGCCCCCACACGCTGTTGAACAACCCGACGATCCGGGCGGAGCCGGGCCCGCGGATGACATACACCGGGCCACCGGAGTCGCCCTGTTGGCTTCGAACGCCGTGGGTCATCGTGAACCATCCGTTGTTGACCCGCTCGACGGTTCCGCAGGTCTCTCCGGTGACGATACCGAAGTGGCAGACCGGGTCTCCCGGCGCCACGATGTCGTCCGGACCGGCCTCGAGTCGCAGCCCGCCGGGCAGGATGTCGTTGCTGTCGACATCGTCGGCCAGCACGATCGCCTCGTAGTCGGCGATCACCTGATCGGTGTTGACGGTCGCACCGTTGGGGGTGTTGTCGCGGAAGGTCGCCATGGTGCCGATGACGTTTCCGGCCCGGTCGGTGACTGGGCCGCTCCCCCGGCAGTGGCCGGCGGTGAAGGCGACACGCATGATCGGGTCGACGTAGCCGAGGGTGCACACGTGAGTGTCCTGGTGAATCTCCATCCCGGGAAACACCAACACCCGATCGGCGCGAGCGGTACCGACCGCCGGGGACGCGACCGTCGCCCCGACCGCAACTCCCACCGCCAACAACCGCACAATGCGCCCGGGCACCGTCTCGACTCCGATCGTTGAGGCCGGTCAGCCCGGCCGGGATTCGACCACCGTGATCACCGGCGCAACGCGACGGCCCGGCCCCGTTTTGGGCTCCGGGCCGCCGCGTCGGCCGTCAGCGGCGATCAGGGGATGGTCAACTCCTGACCGGGGTGGATCAAGTCCGGGTTGGCGATACCGCTGGCCTCCGCGATCTGCGGGTACTTGTTGCCGTCACCGTAGAACCGCTCGGCGATGGCGAACAGCGTGTCGCCGGAGACCACGGTGTACTTGCGTGCCGCGGGTGCGGCCGGCTCTGCGGGGGCCGCTGCAGCGGGGGCCTCTTCAGCGGGCGCCGCTTCAGCCTTGGGCTCCTCGGGCGGCGGGGCGTCGGTCTCGGTCTTGGTGGACCAGGCGGCGCCGTCGGCGGCGTAGAGCACCAGGTTGCGGTCGTCCTGCAGGACCAGCTTGACGTCCTTCTTGCCCTTGGTGTCGGTGTGCCAGATGGGCTTGTCCGCGGTGTACAGCACGAAGTTGCCGTCCGGCTGCACCTCGGCACGCACCACGTCGTTGCCGTTGGTGCCGGATGCCCAGATCGCCTTGCCCCGCGCCGCCAGCACCAGGTTGCCGTCGTCCTGCAGGGTCAGGGTGTACGCCCCGTTTTTAGAGGTCAGCGACTCGCCCTTGACGAGCTTCTTCCCTGCGGTGAGCGTGTCTCCCAAGCTCTGTGCCACGTTGTTCCCTTCTCATCGGCACGCCGCGGCCGAAGACGCCGGGCGTTGTCGCGCGGATGCGACGTCGCAAGCCTATGCGAACACCGGTCGGTGCGTCCCATCAATGCCGCAGTGCCGCCGAAGCCCGCGACGACGCGGGTTGCCATCCGGGCGGCCCGAAAACGTAGCCGAGCCGATCGCGCCACCTCTTCGCCGCGCGCACATCGGCGAGGATCGAGGCGTATTCGTGGATCTGCAGTTTGATGATGTTGAAGGTGTCGACCTGCTTGGTCAGCCCGTAGCGCGGCCGGAACCGCTCGGGCGCGAAGCTGCCGAACAGCCGGTCCCAGACGATCAGGATGCCGCCGTAGTTCTTGTCCAGATACTCCTGGTCCATCCCGTGGTGCACCCGGTGGTGCGACGGGGTGTTGAAGATGAACTCGATTACACGCGGCAGCTTGTCGATCCGCTCGGTGTGCACCCAGAACTGGTAAATCAGATTCACCGAGAATGCGGCGAACACCATCCAGGGCGGAATGCCCAACAGCGGCAATGGAATCCACAGCAGGATCTCGCCGCTGTTGTTCCACTTCTGTCGCAGTGCGGTGGCCAGGTTGTAGTACTGGCTGGAATGGTGCGCCTGGTGGGTCGCCCAAACCAGCCGGACCCGGTGCGCGATGCGATGGTAGGTGTAATACAGCAGGTCCACGCCCAGGATGGCGATCACCCAGGTGTACCACTGCCGCGGCGACAGGTGCCACGGCGCCAGATAGGTGTAGATCGCCGCGTAACCGAGCAGCGCGAGGAACTTCCAGCCGGCGGTGGTGGCCACCGACACCAATCCCATGGAGATGCTGGTCCAGGCGTCCCTGGCGCGGTAGGAGCCGCGTTCAAGGTCGGCGAGCTTGCGGGCCGCAGTCCATTCCAGCGTCAGCAGCAGCAGGAAGAACGGGATGGCGAACAACACCGGGTCACGCATCGGGCCCGGCAGCACCGACCACACGCCAGCGATCCCGTCCACCGCGCTCACCTCCAGTGCCCAACAGCCTAGATCAGCGCGGCGACGGTCACTCCGGTGACAGGGCCGCCTGCCCCTCGGCGTGCCACTGCACCGCATAGACGCCCGGCTGCAGCGAGAGCTCGCCGACCAGGCGCTCGAGCCGTTCCGGCGCCCGGCCATCCGACAACATCGTGGCGGTCAGGGTCATGTTGTCGTCGCCGGCCGGACCCGTGTGGATCCCCCGCAACACCAGGTCGTTGCCGGCGGTGTGCTGCACGATCTGGGCCCGCAGGTACTTCTCGGATTTGGGCCGGCAGACCACCTGCACCTGGTAGAGCGACTGCGGCTCGTCCTCTTCGATGTGCTGATCACGGTCGATGAGCCGGCCCAGCGGTCGCAGCAACAGGTGGGTGCCGACGATCGCGCCGGTGCCGATCACCGCGAACAGCACGTCGCCGGCGGCCGCCAGTACCCCGACGGCCGCCGAGCACCACAGGGTCGCGGCGGTGTTGAGGCCGCGAACGTTGAACCCCTCCCGCAGGATCACCCCGCCGCCGAGGAATCCCACCCCGGACACCACATAGGAGGCGACCCGGGTGGAACTGGTGTCGCCTGCCGAAACCGAGTAGAGCACGAACAGTGTCGCCCCGGCCGCCACCAGCGCATTGGTGCGCAACCCGGCCATCCGGGCCCGCCACTGCCGTTCCAGCCCGATCAGCGCGCCGCAGCCCAGCCCGACGGCCAGCCGCAGCGTGAACTCGGCGACGCTCAGCGTCTGCATGGTCCCAACGATGTCACAGCTACCCGGCGACCACGGGCCGAGCCATCACCGTCGGCTTGAAGCCGTACCGCGGCGCGGCGAATCCGTAGT
>NZ_QMEX01000120.1 GCF_003284925.1 Mycolicibacter senuensis | reverse complement strand
CTGCGAGGCCGCCGACGCTGCGCTGAGCGCCCTGGTGGAGCGCGGAGGACTGCGGCCGGGCCGCACCGAACGCGAGGTCGCCCGGGACCTGGAGGCGTTGCTGCTCGACCACGGCGCCGATGCCGCCTCCTTCGAGACCATCGTGGCCGCCGGCCCGAATTCGGCGATACCGCACCACCGGCCGACCGAGGCGGTGCTGGCCACCGGTGATTTCGTCAAGATCGACTTCGGCGCGCTGGTGGCCGGCTACCACTCCGACATGACCCGCACCTTCGTGCTGGGCCCACCGGCCGACTGGCAGCAGGAGATCTATCAGGTGGTCGCGGCCGCCCAGCGCGCCGGCCGGGAGGCGCTGCGACCGGGTGCGGCGCTGCGCGACGTCGACGCGGCCGCGCGAGCGGTGATCGCCGACGCGGGGTACGGCAAGACCTTCGGGCACGGCCTGGGCCACGGCGTCGGGCTGCGGATTCACGAAGCGCCGGGAATCAACGCGACGGCCGACGGTAGACTGCTTGCCGGTGCTGTGGTGACCGTGGAGCCCGGCGTCTATCTGGCCGATCGTGGCGGCGTCCGCATCGAGGACACGCTCGTGGTCGGCGGTGACTCACCCGCAGCCGCGGGGACGCACCCGGAATTGCTGACTCGGTTCCCCAAGGAACTGACCACTCTCTAGGAGACGTAGGAAAAGTGGCCTCAACTGCCGACTTCAAGAACGGACTGGTGCTGGTGATCGACGGCCAGCTCTGGCAGATCGTCGAATTCCAGCACGTCAAGCCGGGCAAGGGGCCGGCCTTCGTGCGCACCAAGCTCAAGAACGTGGTGTCGGGCAAGGTGGTCGACAAGACCTACAACGCCGGGGTGAAGGTCGAGACCGCCACCGTCGACCGCCGGGACGCCACCTTCCTGTACCGCGACGGCGCCGACTTCGTTTTCATGGACAGCGCCGACTACGAGCAGCACCCGCTGCCCGAGGCGATGGTCGGCGACTCGGCGAACTACCTGCTGGAGAGCATGCCGGTGCAGATCGCCTTCCACGACGGGGTGCCGCTGTACCTGGAGATGCCGGTCAGCGTCGAGTTGGAGGTCACTCACACCGAGCCGGGCCTGCAGGGCGACCGCTCCAGTGCGGGCACCAAGCCGGCCACCGTGGAGACCGGCGCCCAGATCAATGTTCCGCTGTTCATCAACACCGGAGACAAGCTGAAGGTCGACACCCGCGACGGCAGCTACCTGGGCCGGGTCAACTCCTGACCATGCCGGATGGTGGGGAGGCAAAGTCGCCGCGACCCGCGAGGCCCGTCAGAGGACGGCATCAGGCACGCAAGCGCGCGGTGGATCTACTGTTCGAATCCGAAGCCCGTGGGCTGACGCCGGCGCAGGGCGCCGAGCTGCGGACGGCGCTGGCCAGCGAGCAGCCCGATGTGGCAGCACTGCACCCGTACACGGTCACCGTGGCGCAGGGCGTGTCCGCCCACAGCGCTCATATCGACGACCTGATCACCTCGCACCTGCAGGGCTGGCAGTTGGAGCGGTTGCCGGCCGTCGACCGGGCGATCCTGCGGGTGGCGATCTGGGAGTTGCTGCACGCCGAGGACGTCCCGGAGCCGGTCGCCGTCGACGAGGCGGTGAAACTGGCCAAGGAGCTGTCCACCGATGACTCGCCCGGCTTCGTCAACGGCGTGCTGGGGCAGGTGATGCTGGTGACACCGCAGCTGCGGGCGGCATCGCAGGCGGTCCGGGAAGCGGCTGCGATGCCGCCCGCGCCTGTCGCCACCGAACCCGAGGCCGGCTCCGAGGAGTGACCGGCCTCAGTGCCGGGGCGGGCAACTGCCCTGCGGCCCCCGCGCGACGCACCGGACGATCTCGCCGTCGCGGTCGTGCAGGCACCACAGGAAGAAGGCATCGCCGATCTTGTTGACGCCCTCGAACGGGCGGGCCGTCGCCTCGCCGTCACCGATGACGACCGACTCGTCCTGCGTCGCGGCGAGAAAGCCGGCGGCCGAAAGTCGTTCGCAGGCTTGCTCGGCGGTCTGCGCACCGGCCAGCGCGGCGGTGTAGGCGTCGATGTTGGCTATATCACCCACCATTCCGACGTTACTCACCACCGCGCCGTTCTGACATGGCCTTTGGCTTCCGGATCGTAGGGCCTTAGGCCCTTGCGAACCGCACACCGGAGGTGGCGAAAGCGCCCCGTACCCGCGCCGAACCGGCACACTGGCCCTATGAACCCAAGCGGCGACAGGGGAAATCGACGGTTACGGGTCTCGGCGCTGGCGGCGGTGGCGAACCCATCGTATTCGCGGGTCGACACCTGGAACCTGCTCGACGACGCCTGTCGTCAGCTCGCCGAGGCCAACCGGAACGACCTGGACACCACGCATCACGCCGCGCGGGTGAAGCGGCTGCTGGACCGGATCGGCGCCTACGAGCGGTACTGGCTGTTTCCCGGGGCGGCGAACCTGGCGGCGTTCCGCGGCCATCTCGAGGCGATGGCAACGGTGTCGCTGACCGAACAGGTGTCGCTGGTGGTGCGGCTGCTGTCGGATTACGGGGACCGGGCGGCGCTGTTCGATCTGAGCTCGCCGCTGTCGGAACAGGAACTGGTGGCCCGGGCCCGTCAGCAGCAGTTCTACACCGTGCTGCTGGCCGACGACTCGCCGCCGGACGCCCCGGAGAGCCTGGCGGAAAACCTACGTGCGCTGCGCAACCCCGACGACGAGGTGCAGATCGAGCTGCTGGTGGTGTCCAGCGTCGAGGACGCCGTCACCGCGGTCGCGCTCAACGGCGAGATCCAGGCGGCGATCGTGCGGCACGACCTGCCGTTGCGGTCACGTGACCGGGTGCCGCTGATGACCACGCTGCTGGGCGCCAACGACGACGGCGGGACGGTCGACGGCGGCCACGACGCCATCGAATGCGGGGAATGGATGCGACTGCTGCGGCCGCACATCGACCTGTATCTGCTCACCGACGAATCGATCGCCGCCGACACCGAGGACGAACCGGACGTCTACGACCGAACCTTCTACCGGCTCAACGACGCCACCGATCTGCACAGCACCGTGCTCGCCGGAATCCGGAAACGCTACGCCACGCCGTTTTTCGACGCGTTGCGGGCTTATGCCGCCGAGCCGGTCGGCCAGTTCCACGCCCTGCCGGTGGCGCGCGGCGCCAGCATCTTCAACTCCCGGTCGCTACACGACATGGGGGAGTTCTACGGTCGCAACATCTTCATGGCCGAGACCTCCTCGACGTCCGGCGGGCTCGACTCGCTGCTGGACCCGCACGGGACCATCCGCGTCGCGATGGACAAGGCCGCGCACACCTGGAACTCCGACCACACCTACTTCGTCACCAACGGGACCTCGACGGCCAACAAGATCGTCGTGCAGGCCCTGACCCGGCCGGGCGACATCGTGCTGATCGACCGCAACTGTCACAAGTCGCACCACTACGGGCTGGTGCTGGCGGGTGCCTACCCGTTGTACCTGGACGCCTATCCACTGGCGCCGTTCGCGATCTACGGTGCGGTGTCGCTGCAGACCATCAAGCGAGCGCTACTCGACCTGGAGGCTGCCGGGCAGCTGCACCGGGTCCGGATGCTGCTGCTGACCAACTGCACGTTCGACGGCGTCGTCTACAACCCGCAGCGGGTGATGGAGGAGATCCTGGCGATCAAGCCGGACATCTGCTTCCTGTGGGACGAGGCGTGGTATGCATTCGCGACCGCGGTGCCCTGGGCGCGGCAGCGCACCGCGATGGTCGCCGCCGAACGCCTGGAGGCGAAGCTGTCCTCACCCGGCTACGCCCGGGAGTATCAGGCCTGGCGCGACTCGATGGCGGGAGTCGAGCGCGACCAGTGGGCCGAACACCGGCTGCTGCCGGCACCTTCGACACGGGTGCGGGTCTATGCGACCCACTCCACCCACAAGTCACTGTCGGCGCTGCGGCAGGCCTCGATGATCCACGTGCGCGACCAGGACTTCAATGCGCTGGCCCGCGAATCGTTCACCGAAGCGTTTCTGACCCACACCTCCACGTCGCCCAATCAGCAGTTGCTGGCGTCGCTGGACCTGGCTCGCCGGCAGGTGGACATCGAAGGCTTCCAGATGGTGCGGCGGGTCTACGACATGGCGCTGGTGTTTCGCCACCGGGTCCGCAAAGACCGGCTGATCAGCAAGTGGTTCCGCATCCTCGACGAGGACGACCTGGTGCCCGACGGGTTCCGGGAGTCGACGGTCAGCTCCTACCGCCAGGTCCGCCAGGGTGCGCTGGCGGAATGGAACGAGGCGTGGCGGTCCGACGAGTTCGTGCTGGACCCGACCCGGGTCACGCTGTTCGTCGGCAAGACCGGCATGAACGGCTACGACTTCCGCGAGAACATCCTGATGAAGCAGTTCGGGATTCAGATCAACAAGACCTCGATCAATTCCGTGCTGCTGATCTTCACCATCGGCGTCACCTGGTCGTCGGTGCACTATCTGCTCGACGCGCTGCGTCGCGTCTCGACCGAACTGGACCGGGCCTGGAATGCGGCCAGCACCGATGACCGTGCGCTACAGCAGCGCCGGATCGCGGAGATCACCGAGGACCTGCCGCCGCTTCCGGACTTCAGCGAGTTCGACGATGCGTTCCGGCCCGACGGTGCAAGCGGATTCGGTGATATGAGGGCGGCGTTCTACGGCGGCTACGAAGAGTCCGATCGCGAGCACGTCCTGCTCGGCGAGGCCGGCCGCCGGGTCGCCGACGGCAAGACGCTGGTGTCGACCACGTTCGTCGTGCCGTATCCGCCCGGCTTCCCGGTGCTGGTCCCCGGGCAGGTGGTCTCCAAGGAGATTCTGTACTTCCTGGCCGAACTGGACGTCAAGGAGATCCACGGCTACAACCCCGATCTGGGGCTGGCGGTGTTCACCCAGGACGCCCTGGCGCGCATGGCAACTTCTCCGCGAGCGTGCGCGTCCCCGGCCGACACGCCGTCCTGAAACCCGCGGCTCGGGGCCGGTTTTCCTCACCGCGATTGTTTCCCGGGGCAGCCGGTGCCGCCCCGGCGCAATGGCGCCTCCGCGACCGGTTTCCGCTGGCAGCCGGACACCGCCGAGTGGCGCAATGCGCCAAACCGCTGGTCAGCGGAGTTTCGCGGCGCTGTCATCCGGCGCCGGTGGACCCTTAACGTGTCTGCATGGCCGAAGCACCTGTCGCAGTCCAACCGATCCGCCGCGCGGACCGGGCGCGGCAGGTCGCCGACGTGCTGCGCCACCAGATCCACGCCGGCGGCTACGCCGACGGGCTGCCCGGCGAGTCGCAACTCGCCGAAGAATTCGTGGTGTCCCGCAATATCATTCGCGAGGCACTGCGTGCGCTGAAGGCCGAGGGACTGATCAGCAGGGGACCGCGAACCGGGACCCGGGTGGCGCAACACAAACACGACCACGGGTTGGACCTCCTGCTCGGTCTGCAGGAGACCTTCGACGGTCACGGCCAGGTGCGCAACGAAGTGCGGGTGGCGACGGTTGTCGGTGCCCCGCCCTCGATCGCCCGCCGACTATTGCTGGACGCCGGCGCGCCGCTGGTGTTCATCGAACGGCTGCGATACCTCGGTGACGTGCCGCTGAGCCTGGATCAGACCTATCTGCCGGCCGATATCGGCGACGCCGTGCTGGCCCACCCACTGGAGGACAGCGACCTGTTCCCGCTGATCGAGCAGATCAGCGGGCAGCGGCTCGGCGATGCCACGCTGGCGCTGGAGGCCATTCCGGCGGACCCGCACTCGGCGGCCATTCTGCAGCTGGCCGACGGCGCGGCCCTGCTGATGCTGGAGCGGCTCACCAGCTTTGAGGACGGCAGACCGGTCGACCTCGAATACATCCGGATGCGCGGTGACCGGGTCACCATGCGCGGAAGCCTGACAAGGAGCAATCCATGACGCTGGTCAACAGCCGTTCCGACGTCCCGGTGACCATCGACGAGTCGCTGTGCATCACCGGGTGCACGCTGTGCGTCGACATCTGCCCGCTGGATTCGCTGGCGATCAACCCGGACAACGGCAAGGCCTTCATGCACGTCGACGAGTGCTGGTATTGCGGGCCGTGTGCGGCGCGCTGCCCGACCGGTGCCGTCACCGTCAACATGCCCTATCTGCTTCGCTGAACATAGTGACCACCAAGGTGTTTCATGAAGAAGACCCTGATCCTGCTGGCGTGCGGCCTGGTATTCACCGGGTGCTCGCTGGATTCCGCCACGGCGGGTGATTCCGTCGACGTGGTCGTGGGCTACCAGTCCAAGACCATCAACACCGCTACCGCCGGCACGCTGCTGCGCGCCCGTGGCTATCTGGAACGCCGGCTCGCCGACATCACCGCCCGGACCGGCACCCGCTACCGGGTCGACTGGCAGGACTATGACACCGGGGCGCCGATCACCGCGCAGATGCTCGCCGAGAAGATCGATATCGGCTCGATGGGCGACTATCCGATGCTGGTCAACGGCATCCGCACCCGCGATAGCGAGCAGGCCCGCACCGCGATCGTCTCGGTGACCGGCTACCACCCGGCCGGTGCGCTGAACATGGTTGTGGTGGCGCCCGATTCGCGCGCCGACACGCTCGCAGACCTGGCCGGGGCCCGAGTGTCGGCCAGTGTGGGCTCGGCGGGCCACGGCACCCTGCTGCGCGCGCTGGCCGGTACCGGGGCGCACGTCGAAGTGCTCAACCAGCAGCCACAGGTCGGTGCCTCATCCCTGGAGTCCGGGCAGGTAGAGGGCCTGTCGCAGTTCGTGGCCTGGCCCGGACTGCTGGTCTACCAGGACCGGGCGAGACTGCTCTACGACGGCGCCGAGCTCAATCACCCGACCCTGCACGGGGTGGTGGTGCGTCGCGGCTACGCGCGATCGCACCCGGAGGTGCTCAACGCGTTTTTGCAGGCACAGCTGGACGCCACCGACTTCCTGAACCGCAAGCCGCTGGAGGCGGCCCGGATCGTCGCCGAGGGCAGCGGGCTGCCGCAGGAAGTCGTCTACCTCTACAACGGGCCGGGCGGAACATCGTTCGACACCACCGTCAAACCGGCGTTGGTCGCGGCGTTGAAAAACGATGTGCCCTACCTCAAGTCGATCGGTGACTTCGCCAACCTGGATGGTTTCGACATCGACCGCTTCATCGACGATGGACCGCTGCGGGCGGCGTTCGCCGAGCGCCAGCTGGACTACAACAAAGCGGTCGTCGCCCTGGACAGACCCGCCACGACCGGTGGCGAACTGTGGCTGCAGGGTTCGGAGACGACGGTGGGGGTGGCCGATCCCGACCAGCTGTTGCGGGCCGTGCGGGCCGCAACCGCCCGCGGCGATCGCATCCGCGCGGCGTATGTGCACGACGCCGAACTGGGCACCCGCTGGTTCGCCGACAAGTCGGCGTGGGTCCGCGACGGCGGGCACCACCTGGCCTTCGACACCGTCGCGGGGGCGCGGCGCTATGCGGCCGCGCATCCAGGCAGCACCGTGGTTGACTACCAGCAGGCGCTGGCGGCCGCGGCATGACCGCGGTCGTCACCGGTGGCCCGGCGGTGTCGGCAGCGGTCGATGCAGCGCCGCGCCGGCACGCCTCGGTGCGACGGTCCTGGCTGCTGCGCCTGGCGTCGGTCGCCGCCGCGGTCGGGGTGTGGCAGCTGCTGACCGCGGCCGACGTGCGCTGGTGGCTGCGATTCGACACCCTGCCCACCGTCAATGAGGTCTTTGCCACCCTGGTGCGGCGGCTGGGCACCGAGGCGTACTGGCTGGACCTGGCCCAGTCACTGGTCCGGATTCTGACCGGATTCGGCCTGGCCGCCGTCGCCGGGGTGGCCACCGGCATCCTGCTGGGCCGCTCCCGCGTCGCCGCGGACGTGCTGGGGCCGATCACCGAGCTGCTCCGACCCATCCCGGCGATAGCCGTCGTGCCGGTGGCGATCCTGCTGTTCCCGGCCGGCGAACAGGGCATCGTGTTCATCACCTTCCTGGCCGCCTATTTCCCGATCCTGGTCAGCACCCGGCATGCGGTCCGTGCGCTGCCGACGCTGTGGGAGGACTCGGTCCGCACGCTGGGCGGCGGCCGGTGGGATGTGCTGAGCCAGGTGGTGTTTCCCGGGATCCTGCCCGGGGTCTTCGGCGGCCTGTCGGTCGGGATGGGCGTGTCGTGGATCTGCGTGATCTCCGCGGAGATGATCTCCGGGCGCCTCGGTATCGGCTACCGCACCTGGCAGGCCTACACGGTGCTGGCCTACCCCGATGTGTTCGTCGGGATCATCACCATCGGCGCGCTGGGTTTCGCGACGTCGGCGGCGGTGGAGGTGCTCGGGCGCCGGCTGACCCGCTGGTTGCCGCGCAGCGAGGAGAACGCGCGATGACCGCCGGCATGAGCCTCACTTTGGAGCGGATCCGGCTGTCCTACACCGATTCCCCGGTGATCGACGAGCTGAGCCTGGCGGTGCGTCCCGGCGAGATCCTGGTGCTGACCGGACCGTCCGGCTGTGGCAAGTCGACGGTGCTGCGCGCCCTGGCCGGACTGTTGACACCCGAACGCGGCCGAGTGCTGGCCGACGGCGTCACAATGGTCACCACCTCGGGGGATAGGGCAATGGTGTTCCAGGACAACGCACTGCTGCCGTGGCGGTCGGTGCGGTCCAACATCGAGCTGGCGCTGCGGCTGCGCGGTGTGCCGCGCAGCGGGCGCCGGGCACAAGCCGACCGGTGGATCACCGAGCTGGGCCTGAGCGGGTTCGGCGACTATCTGCCCAAGAGCCTCTCCGGCGGGATGCGGCAACGCGTTCAGTTGGCCCGGGGACTGGCCGGGGCGCCCCGTGCGGTGTTGATGGACGAGCCGTTCGGCGCCCTGGACAGCGCGACCCGCGCCGCGATGCAGGCACTGCTGATCCAGACCTGGCGTACCCACCCGACCACGATCGTGTTCGTCACCCATGACGTCGACGAGGCGCTGGCGCTCGGCGACCGGGTGGCGGTGCTGGGCCGTGCCGGGCAGCCACTGCGGGCGCTGGCCGATGTTCCCGAGCCGCGCAGCGCGCGGCCCGAGCCCGCGTTGCGCGCCGAACTCCTTTCCGCATTGGACTATTCATGATCGAGATACCGGATGCCTCCCAGCCGCTGCGGCTGGACTGCGACGTGCTGGTGATCGGCGGCGGCACCGCAGGCACCATGGCCGCCCTGACCGCCGCCGAGCACGGCGCCCGCGTGCTGCTGCTGGAAAAGGCGCACGTGCGGCACTCCGGCGCCCTGGCAATGGGCATGGACGGGGTCAACAACGCCGTCATTCCCGGCAAGGCCGAACCTGAGGACTACGTCGCCGAGATCACCCGTGCCAACGACGGAATCATCAACCAGCGCACCGTGTACCAGACCGCCACCCGCGGCTTTGCGATGGTGCAGCGGCTGGAGCGCTACGGGGTGAAGTTCGAAAAAGACGAGCACGGCGAGTATGCGGTGCGCCGCGTACACCGCTCCGGCTCCTACGTGTTGCCGATGCCCGAGGGCAAGGACGTCAAGAAGGCGCTCTACCGCGTGCTGCGGCAACGCTCCATGCGTGAGAAGATCCGCATCGAGAACCGGCTCATGCCGGTACGCGTGCTCACCGGGGACGGCCGTGCGGTCGGCGCGGCCGCATTGCACACCCGCACCGGTGAATTCGCCGCCGTCGGCGCCAAGGCAGTGATCCTGGCCACCGGGCCGTGCGGGCGGCTCGGGTTGCCCGCCTCGGGCTACCTGTACGGCACCTACGAGAACCCCACCAACGCCGGTGATGGTTACTCGATGGCCTACCACGCCGGCGCCGAGCTGTCCGGCATTGAGTGCTTCCAGGTCAATCCGTTGATCAAGGACTACAACGGGCCGGCCTGCGCCTATGTCGCCAACCCGTTCGGCGGCTATCAGGTGAATGCGCTGGGGGAGCGCTTCGTCGACTCCGACTACTGGTCCGGACAGATGATGGCCGAGGTCAAATCCGAGATCGACTCCGCCCGGGGGCCGATCTACCTCAAGGTGTCGCACCTGCCCGACGAGACGTTGTCGGCGCTGGAGGACATCCTGCACACCACCGAACGGCCCACCCGGGGCACCTTTCATGCCAACCGCGGCCACGACTACCGCACTCACGACGTGGAGATGCACATCTCCGAGATCGGCTTGTGCTCCGGGCATTCGGCGTCGGGGGTGTGGGTCGACGAGCACGCCCGCACCACCGTGGCAGGCCTGTACGCGGCGGGTGACCTGGCCTGCGTGCCCCACAACTACATGATCGGTGCCTTCGTGTTCGGTGATCTGGCCGGCGCACACGCGGCGTCCACACTGGCCGATAACGCCGCGCCACAGGACCTTCCGGTCGACCAGCTGGCCGAGGCCCACGAGCTGATCTACCGTCCGCTGCGCCACCCTGACGGCCCGCCGCAACCGCAGGTGGAATACAAGCTGCGCCGGTTCGTCAACGACTATGTCGCACCGCCCAAGACGGCCGCCAAGCTGTCGCTGGCGGTACAGACCTTCGAGCGGATGCGCGGTGAGATCGCCGAGATGGGCGCACGCAGCCCGCACGAGCTGATGCGGGCGGTCGAGGTGTCGTTCATCCGGGACTGCGCCGAACTGGCGGCCCGCTCGTCACTGACCCGTACCGAATCGCGCTGGGGTCTCTACCACGAGCGTGCCGATCTGCCCGGCCGGGACGACAGCCGGTGGGGGTATCACCTCAACGTGCGCAAGGGCCCTGACGGGGAGATGGAATTCCTGAAACGCCCCGTCGCGCCGTATTTCGTTGCGGTGCCCGAGCTCGACGGCCTGCCGCCGGCCGACCAGTCGGTGTATCCGGTGTCGCAG
>NZ_QMEX01000011.1 GCF_003284925.1 Mycolicibacter senuensis | reverse complement strand
TGATACCGCCTTCTGGGCCGACCACCACCGCCAGGGCCGAAGCAGCGGCAACGTCGGGCAACCCGGCAGCCGCCGCGTCGTGCAGGACCAGAACCGTCGTGCCTGCGGCGACTTGTTCGGCGACCCACGCCACCAACGCGGCGGTACCCAGGACGCCGTCCACCGGCGGCACCCAGGCCCGCCGCGATTGCCCGGCCGCCGCCCGGGCAACCGCTCGCCACCGCCGCAGACCCTTGTCGGCCCGCGAACCGTCCCAGCGGGCGACACAGCGGTCGGCCTGCCACGCCACGAACCCGTCGGCGCCGGCCTCGGTGGCCAGCTCGATCGCCAATTCGGACCGTTCGGATTTGGGCAACGCCTGCACCACCGTCACCGATGGGGCGGGCGCGTCGACAACCCTGCGATCGACTACCCGAACCCGCAACCCGGCCCGGTCGGCCTGCTCGACGCGGCATTCGGCCAGCACGCCGGCGCCGTCGCCCAGCGTCAGCTGCTCGCCGGGGCGGATCCGGCGCACCGTCGCGGCATGGAACCCGGCGTCACCGCCGATGTCGACCAGCGCACCCACCTCGGGCAGCGCCCCGACATAGAACAGGCCGGCCAAGTCTCAGCGGCCGCTGAACGTCTCGCGCAGCCGGCTGAACAGTCCGCCGCCGTGCGAAGCGTGTGACGTGCGAACCTCGGCGGTCTCGCGTTCGCGGTGCTGCTTGAACTGCTGCAGCACCTCGATGTCGTGCTGGTCCAGCCGCTCGGGCACCACCACCTCAACGTGGGCGTGCAGGTCACCGCGCGCCCCGGAACGTAGCTGCGGCATGCCGTGGCCGCGCAACACCAGGGTGGCCCCGGGTTGGGTGCCGGCCGGGATGGTGATGTCGGTCGGGCCGTCGAGGATCGCGTCGACAACCACCGTGGTGCCCAGCGCCGCGTCGACCATCGGCACCGAGAGGTGGCAGTGCAGGTCGTCGCCGTCGCGGGCGAAGATGTCGTGGGGCTGCTCGTGCACCTCGACGTAGAGGTCGCCGGCCGGTCCGCCGCCGGGTCCCACCTCACCTTGAGCGGCCAGCCGGACCCGCATCCCCTCGCCGACACCGGCGGGGATCTTCACGCTGATATCACGGCGGGCCCGCACCCGGCCGTCGCCGGCGCACTGCTGGCACGGGTCCGGGATCACCTCACCAACTCCGCGGCAGGTGGGGCACGGCCGCGATGTCATCACCTGGCCGAGCAGTGAGCGCTGCACGGTCTGCACCTCACCCCGGCCATGACAGGTGTCACAGGCCATCGGGCGAGAATCACCGTGGGTGCCGCGCCCCTGGCAGCGATCGCAGAGCACCGCGGTGTCGACGGTGACCTGCTTGGTCACCCCGGTCGCGCATTCGGTGAGGTCCAGGCGCATGCGCAGCAGCGAGTCCGACCCCGGCCGGACTCGGCCGATCGGACCGCGCGAGGTGGTGCCGCCGCCGAAGAAGGCTTCGAACACGTCACCGAGACCGCCGAAGCCCGAGTAGCCGCCGAATCCGTTCCCGGCGCCGTTCTCCAGCGGGTCGCCGCCGAGGTCGACGATGCGGCGCTTCTCCGGGTCGGACAAGACCTCGTAGGCGGCACTGATCTCCTTGAACCTGGCCTGCGCCGCCTCGTCGGGGTTGACGTCGGGGTGGTACTTGCGAGCCAGCTTGCGATATGCGCGCTTCAGCTCGGTGTCGCTGACGCCCTTATCGACGCCCAGCAGTCCGTAATAATCGCGTGCCACGACTGACCTTTCCCAACTTCTGCCGACCGGAGATTATCGGGTTCCGAGCACTTCACCGATGTAGGTTGCAACGGCAGCAACACTGGCGATAGTTCCCGGATAGTCCATCCGGGTGGGACCCAGCACCCCCATACCGCCGAACACCGTGCCCTGGGAACCGTAGGCGGTGGACACCACCGACGCCCCGGCCATCTCCTGCGCCTCGGTCTCGTGACCGATGCGCACCGTGACTTTACCGGCTTCCTGCTGCGCCGCGAGCAGCCGCAGCACCACGACCTGCTCCTCGAGTACTTCCAGCACCGACCGCAGCGAATCACCGAAGTCGGCGGCATTGCGGGTCAGGTTGGCGGTACCGCCGAGCAGCAGTCGCTCCTCGCGGTGCTCGACCAGCGATTCCAGCAGCACCGTGGCCGACCGCCCGACCGCGTTGGCCAGGCCCGGCGACAGCCCGCTGCGCCCGTCCAGGTGCCCGGCGAGCTCGGCAACGGCGGTGGAGGCCGCCGAGATCCGCTTGCCGTCCAGCGCCGCCCCGAGCAGTTCGCGCAGCTGGGACAGCTGGTGGTCGTCGATCGCGTCGCCGAGTTCGACGATGCGCTGGTCGACACGGCCGGAGTCGGTGATGACCACCAGCAGCAGCCGCGCCGGGGTCAGCGCGATCACCTCGAGGTGACGCACCGTGGACACCGACAGGGTCGGGTACTGCACGACGGCCACCTGGCGGGTCAGCTGGGCCAGGGTGCGCACCGCCCGGCGCAGCACGTCGTCGAGGTCGACTCCGGAGTCGAGGAACGACAAGATCGCCCGGCGCTCCGCGCTCGAGAGCGGTTTGATCTCGTCGATGCGGTCGACGAACTCCCGGTAACCCTTCTCGGTGGGCACCCGCCCGGAGCTGGTGTGCGGCTGGGCGATGTAGCCCTCGGCCTCGAGCACGGCCATGTCGTTGCGCACCGTCGCCGAGGACACCCCGAGGTTGTGCCGCTCAACCAGTGCCTTGGACCCGATCGGTTCCTTTGTCGCGACGAAGTCTGCGACGATGGCGCGCAGCACCTCGAAGCGACGATCATCAGCCACACCCATAGCACTAGATTACTTTCTGGGACGTTCCCCGGCGCGAACGTGCGCGTTTGGACGCCGACACGCCGGGATCCCGGTACATCTGCGCACGCTCGCGCAGAAGAGAGGAACGGCATGCCCGACTTCCCCTACGCCGATCGCTTCACGGTGAACCGCGTGCTACCCGAACGCGGCCGCTCACGCGAGGAGGTGCTCGCCGAACTGCGGGAGATGGCGCGTGCCGAAGACCCGACCTGGGAGACCGGCAAGGTCTCCGGGACCATGTACTGCGGCGACCACGAGCACTACCGCTTCCTCGACGAGGCGTTCGGGCTGTTCGCCCACGTGAACGTGCTGCAGCGTGACATCTGCCCGTCGGCGACCAAGTTCGAGGGCGAGATCATCGCGATGGCCCTGGACCTGATGCACGCCGACGCGGTCAGCGATGGCGAACCGGTGGGGTTGGTCACCACCGGCGGCACCGGCAGCATCATCCATGCGCTGCTGGCCTACCGCGAGCACGCCGCCAAGCACCGGGGCATCACCCGGCCGAACTTCATCAAGCCCGAGACTGGCCACCCCGCGTTCGACAAGGGCTGTCACCTGTTCGGCATCGAGATTCGCCGAGCCCCGATCAACCCGCAGACCACCGAAGTCGACGTCGACTGGGTGGCCGACAACATCGACGAGAACACCATCGCGATCATGGGGTCGGCCTGTAACTACGGCTACGGCACCGTCGACCCGATCCCGGAGCTGGGAGAGCTGGCTTTGTCGCGCGGGGTGGGGTTGCATGTCGACGGCTGCCTGGGCGGGTTCGTGCTGCCCTTCGCCCAGGAGCTGGGTTATGACGTCCCGCTGTTCGATTTCCGGGTGCCCGGGGTCACCAGCATTTCGGCGGATAACCACAAGTACGGCTACTCCTTGAAGGGAACGTCAACGGTCCTGTTCCGCGACAAGGCCTACCGCAACGCGCAGTACTTCTACCTGCCGGACTGGAGCGGCGGGAAATACCATTCGCCGGGCATCGAGGGCTCCCGCTCCGGCGGGTTGATCGCCGCCGCATGGGCCTCGATGGTGCAGCTGGGCCGCGAGGGATACCGCAACTACGCCAAGGCGATCCTCGAGACCGCGTTTGCGATGCAGGACACGGTGCGCAGCCATCCGGAGCTGACGATCATGGGTTCGCCGACGTTCTGCTTCGCGTTCCGCTCCGACGAGTTCGACATCTACCACGTCGCCGACGCCATGAAGCCCAAGGGCTGGCGGTTCAACGGCCAGCAGTACCCCAACGCCATCCACATGGCGGTCACCCGGCCGCAGACGCAGCCCGGGGTGACCGCGGCGTTCGCCGCCGACCTGGCCGAAGCGGTGGAGTACGCCAAGAAGCAGACCGCCGCCGGCGCGGCACCGATCAGCGCCGCGGTCTACGGCGGCGTGCCCGGCGGAATGACCGACGAGGCAGCCCAATTCATCGAAGGCTTCATGGAGCGGATGCTCGACACCCAGCAGTCTCTGCCGCCGCTATGACCCGCGCTGAGACGGTGCTGGCCGGAGCGCCGGCGAAGTGATGAGGAGGAGCGGCGCCAGATGAACCGCGACCGCGTCGTCCTCGCCGTCGACCTCGGTACCGGTGGCCCCAAAGTCGGATTCGTCGCCCTGGACGGCACCGTACTGTGGTCGGATCTCATCGCGGTGCCGACCACCTACGGGCCGGGCGGGGCGGCAACCCAGGATGCCGGGCTGTGGTGGGCGATCATCCGCGACGCCACCCGACGCGGCCTGGCCGACAGCGGCGTGCACGGCGACCAGGTGGCCGGGGTGTCGATCACCGGGCAGTGGGCCAGCACCGTCGCGGTCGACGCCGACGGCCGCCCGGTCGGTCCGTGCGTGATGTGGATGGACACCCGGGGAGCGCCCTACAGCCGCAAGGTATTTGGTGGCCGACTGGCCGGCTACCGACCGCGAGCATTACTCAGCTGGCTTCGCCGCAACGGCGGCATCCCCTCGCCCAGCGGCGACGATCCGGTCGGGCACATGTTGTACCTGCAGCACGGCGACCCGACGGTGTTCGCCAGGGCCCGCTGGCTTCTGGAGCCGGTGGACTACCTGAGCATGTGTTTCACCGGGCGCGCCGCGGCGTCGCGCGCCTCGATGATGGGCGCCTGGCTCACCGACAACCGCGACCTGACCGTGCTCGACTACGACGACGTGCTGGTGCGACTCGCCGGCGTCGAACGGGCCAAGCTGCCGCCGCTGGTGCCGACCGGCTCGATCATCTCACCCGTAGCCCCGGCAGTCGCCGCTGACCTGGGTATTTCGCCTGTGGCACAAGTGGTTACCGGAACCCCGGATATGCACAGCGCGGCGGTGGGCTCCGGTGCGGTGCGGCCGGGCGAGCTGCACCTGACCATCAGCACCACCTCATGGATCAGCTGCCCGATGACGGTCAAGAAGACCGATGCGCTGCACCAGCTCGCGACGGTGCCAGGACTCGATCCGGCGAGCTACCTACTGGTCAACAATCAAGACACCGCCGGCCGGGCACTGCAATGGTTGCGCGACAACCTGTTCGATGACTTCGATTACCCTGCGCTGACCGCATTGGCCGCCGATGCGCCGGCCGGTTCCAACGGGGTGATCTTCACCCCCTGGCTCAAAGGCGAACACTCCCCCATCGACGATCGCAATGCCCGCGGCGGCTTCCACAATCTGTCGCTGGACACCACCCGCGCCGATCTGGTGCGCGCGGTGCTCGAAGGAGTGGCCTACAACAGCCGCTGGCTACTCGACTGCGTGAACCGGTTCACGAGCACTCATGGGCCGATCCGGATCGTCGGTGGCGGTGCCCGCTCGGAGCTGTGGTGCCAGATCATCGCCGACGTGTGCGGCCGCACCTGCGAACGAGTCGCCGATCCGCTCAACGCTCAGTTGCGCGGTGCGGCCCTGTTTGCCGGTATCGGGATGGGCGAACTGGACCGCGACGAATTACACGACCTGATCCCTCTCGACGGCGTCTTCGAGCCGGACGCGGGCAACCGTGCGGTCTACGACCGGCTGTTCGCCGAATTCCCGCGCCTCTACCGGACGCAGAAGGGTATGTTCGCCCGGCTCAGCCGTTCTTGAGTGCTCCCGCGCCCGGACCGCCGGCTCCGGGAGACTCAGTGCGGCAGCCGGCCGACGATCTCCTCCATCAGCTCGTCGGCCCCGTTCTGGGACAGCATCCAGCCGTTCTGGTCGGTGAAGGTCACCGGCTTGGTGATGGGGGCCGGCAACCCGGGTCCGGTGGCGGTGATATCGGCGCTGACGGTGTCGGGACCGGTGGACGCGATGTCGGCCGCAGTGAAGGTCAGCGGAAGCCCACCGTGGTGGCCCAGTCGCCGCAGTTGGTGGTCCAACACGTCGGCTTGGTGCCGCTGCAGACCACCGGCCACCAAGCCGCTTTTCACCTCGGCGGGAACCTGCGGATCGACCAGGTTGTCCAGGATTCCGGTGAGTTGCTCGGCGCTCGGCAGGCTCGCCGCCGGTGGCGGGTCCTGCGGAAGCGGCGCGTGAAACACCGTGAGCGGCGGCTGGTTCGGCACTTCGGCGACCGCCACGCCCGGCACGGCGATCGCGGCCGCCAGGCCCATACCGACGGTGAGCAGTTTCACGGACATAACCACGCCTTTCTGATTGCGTCGAGCAAAAACCATGGGGTGAGTCTTCATCCGAGGGTACGTGGCATCGACGCGATCGTGGCCGGGCTATCCCCGTTCGGCCGCCATCGCATCACGAAGGCTCTTGGGGCGTAGGTCGGTCCAATGCTGTTCGACGTACTCCAGGCAGGCCGCGCGCGCTGCGCCCTGCTCGCCCCCGTAGACCACCCGCCACCCGGCGGGAACCTCGGCGAAACTGGGCCAGAGGCTGTACTGGTCCTCATCGTTGATCAGCACGTAAAAACTACCGTTGTCGTCGTCAAAGGGGTTGGTGCTCATCAGTTCTCCTCGTTATTTTGACCGCGAGCAGTCGCCAAAGCCCCCTCAGGCGGCGCCGAAAGGGGGCTTTCGCGACTGCTCGCCGGGATGTGGGCGCCCAGGATCCGGTCGGACAGCAGACCCAGGCAGCTCAGGTTGGGAAAACCCGGCCCCTGGGTCAATCCGGCCAAGTTGGGCAGGAACAGTTTCGGGGTGACGCCGGCGACGGCCAGATCGTGGCCGACCGCCTCGGCCAACCGGTCCCCCGACAGCGGCCCACCCAGGCCCAGCTCCAACAGGTCCAGGGTGTCCTGCCCGAACAGCGACACGAACCACAGCGGGTCGGCCCCGGAACCGTCGATCACCAGGTCGAAGCCGTGTACGGTCTCGAAGTTCTCACCGCCCCGATTGGTGCTCAGCGTCAACCGGATCCGACCGTCACGAGCCACTGCGTGCGCCACCCGCCCACGGAGGTGCCGGATGCGGTCGTCGGCCAGCAGCGCGTCTTGCACCCGTGCCGAGAACACCCCTCGGTCGGTGCGGGCCAGCGCATCCCGTCGCTCGGTCAGTGTCAGCGCGGACCAGTCGGTCGGATCGGAGAACAGCGCGTTCTCGAAGAAGCCTTCTCCGCGGGTGAACAGCGTCACCTGCGGGGAGATCACGGTGATTGTCGAGACACGGTGCCGGAACAGTTCGTTGAGCATCGACGCGGCGGTTTCCCCACCACCGATGACGGCGACACGCTCCGCGCTGATCCGGTCGGCCGCGGCCCGGTGCCAGAACTGCGCGATCGAGAGCACCAGCGGGTTACCGGGCAGGATCGACCTCTCGGCCTGGCCCGGACCGGTGATCATCACCGCGTCAGCGGCCACTTCGGTCTCCCGGGTGTGCAGCGCCCAGCCGTCGCCGGCCACGGCCAGCCGATCGACCTCGCCGGGGATCACGGTCAGTGCCACGGCGTCCGCGACCCAACGCAGGTACTGGCTCCATCGCAGATGGGTGGGCGCCGGACGGCCCCGGTCCACCCATTCGGCGAACTGTCCGGTGGCGATCAGGTAGGACTGCCAGCTGTACCGGGTCATCCGCTCGTCGAGTTCGGCGTTGCGGCCCGCCACCAGCGCCGAGCGATACGGGAAGCCGACGTCCTTCTCCGGGCTGGTTCCCAGTCGGTGTGCCCCGTCGGTCCACCCGCCGGTCGCCCGCCAGTTGGCGGCCACCTCGGTGCGTTCGACGGCGACGATCTCCGGTGTCTCGACGCCCATCTCACGCAACACCGCGGCCTTCGCGGCCACCGCGACCGCCTTGGCGCCTGCGCCCACCACTGCCAGGGTTCTCATGACAGCTCCTCCACCAGGTCACGCAGGGCCCCGGTGAACAGTTCCTGCAGTTCGGCGATCTCGGCGTCGCCGAGGATGTCGGGCAGCGTCCGCCACTGGGTCATCACCACCGCGCCGGCCCCGAGGTCGGCCACCGCGGCGAAGATGCCCAACTCGTGACGCACCGCCTGATCGGGTTCGGGCACCGACGGCAGGCCGGCGATCAGGTCGGGCGCCAGGACCGGCCCCTCCCCGACCCGGTCGACGCGGCCAAGGTAGTTCAGCAGCAGTTGCGGACCCGGATGGCCGGCGAACCGGGCTGTGGTGTCATCACGCAGATAGGCCAGTAATCCGTAATCGATTCCGCTGCCGGGGATCTCGGCCAGTGCCCGCGCGACCCCAACCGGGTCGGCCTGATGAATTCGCAGCGGGTAGATCGACGTCAGCAGCCCGGCGATGTCGGCGGAGTCGACCCGGCGGCCCTCGTACACCAAATCTTCGGCGCGCCCGTGGGTCTCCAATGCCAGCAGCGGTGCCGGGCCCTGCTGCCCGCGCCGAGTCCGCCAGCCCCGGATCATCCGCGCGGTCGCCGCCACCAGCAGATCATGCATCGGCGCACGCGAAGCCAGCAACGCTGCGGTGACTTCCGGGTCGGCGACAGCCACCGAGACCGTGAGGTCACCGGCGCGGTCGTGGTCTGGACGGACCCTCCGAGAGCCCAGTTGGGGATCGTCACCGGTGATCTGCTCGGCCCAGAAGTCCACGGTGTCCAGGCTTTGCGCCCGCGCGCTCAGCGCCGCCGCCCAGCGCCGGTAGCCACTGCGCTCGGGCAGCGGATCTGCGCCGGCCAGCGCGGCCTGCAACTCGCCCAGAACCACCTGCCATGACACCGGGTCGAGCGCCAGCACGTGTGCGCACAGCAACAGCACGCCGGTCCCGGTGGGCGGACGCAGCCATACCGCCCGCAACAGCACCCCGTTCTCGGGGTCCAGATCCGCCAACAGCTTGCCGCCGTGCTCGGTGACTGCAGCGAGATCAGTCAGCTCGTCAGGACCGACGGTGATTTCGCTGAGGACGTCGGCAGGTTCGACCGGGCACAGCGTCAGCGTGTCCGGGTCGAGCCGTGCGCGCAGCACCGGGTGCGCGGCGACGATCGCGGCCAGCGCCGACCGCAATTGTCCCCCGTCGATGTCGGCCGGCACCCGAACCGCCTCGACTTGCCCGAGCCGGCGCGGGCTGCCGTACTGGTAGAGCCACCGGCCGGCCGGCAGCAGTGGCATCGGCCCGTCGTCCGCGACGGCCACCGCGGCGGCTTCGGCAGCTTCAGCGGCTTCACTATCCAAGGCGGCGGCCATGTCCCGGATCGTGGTGCAACTCAATGCGGTCCGCGGACGCAACGACAGTCCGGCCCGGCGGGCCGCCCGCACCATCGCCAACGCCACGATGCTGTCCAGGCCCAGGTCGCGTAGATCGGTCTCGACGCCGGGCGCCGGGCTTTCCGGCCCGCCGAAGATCTCGGCCATCAGCTCGACCAATATCCGCTCGGTCTCGGTGGCCGGCTCATCGCCGTCGCCGACAACGGGCCCGGCCCGGGCGAGGAGCGCCAGCAGCTCTTCAGCGTCCAGCTTTCCGTTGGGGGTCAACGGCATCGACTCCACCACAACGATCCTGGCCGGCACCAGGTACGCCGGCAGCCGGGCACTGACCGCTGTCCGCACCCGGGCCGCGTCCAGGCCGGTGCCGGTGACGAATCCGGCCAGTTGCGTTCCGGTGGCGCCGTCCACGGGCAGCACCGCTGCTGCCGCGACCCCGGTCGCCGCGGCCAGCGCTGCTTCGACTTCGGCGACCTCGACCCGGTAGCCGCGCACCTTGACCTGGTCGTCGGCGCGGCCCAGGTAGATCAGTCGGCCGTCGGTGCGGCGTCGCACCAGGTCCCCGGTGCGATACATCCGGCCACCGGCGTGAAACGGGTCGGCGACGTAGCGGGCCGCGGTCGCGCCGGCCCGGCCCAGGTAGCCGCGGGTGACCTGCGCACCGGCCAGGTACAGCTCGCCGACCACCCCGTCGGGAACCTCCCGCAACGCAGAGTCCAGCACGTGAGCGGTCATGCCCCGCACCGGTTCTCCGATCACCGGCAGTTCGGTGTGAGCGACGTCGGCGACGACAGCCTCCACGGTGGTCTCGGTGGGGCCGTAGCAGTTGTGCACGGCGACCGACGATGCCGCCGCGACCGAACGCAGCCTCGTCCAGACGTGCGGGGCGATCGCCTCGCCGCCGAGCGCCAGCACGGTGAGGCGGTGGGCGGCGTGCGCGTCGAGCAGGCCGGCATCGAACAGCTGGGTGAACATCGACGGCGACGTGTCGATCATGTCCAGCCGGTGTCGGCGGACACCGTCGATGATCGCCTCGGCATCGCGCATCTCCGCTGCCGAGAACAGGTGCACGGTCTGCCCGCCCAGCAGGCCGACCAGCGGCTGCCAGCTCGCGTCGAAACTCAGCGACCAGGCGTGCGCGACGCGCAGTGGCCGTCCCAGCCGGGCCATCGCCGGCGCATACATGCGCTGCTGATGGTCGGCGAAGTACGACGTCAGCGCCCGGTGGGTGCCGATGACGCCTTTGGGCTCGCCGGTGGAACCGGAGGTGAAGATGACATAGGCGGCGGAGTCCGGGTGGATCCCCGCCGGTGTGGGGCGCCGCCGCGCAGCATCGGATCGCAACTGGGCCAACAGCTCGACGGTCAATGTGAGCTTCGGATCAGCTTGGCGCAGAATCGATTCGATCCGCTCCTTCGGAAGATCGACATCCACCGGCACGTAGGCTGCTCCGGACTGCAGCACGGCCAGGATGGCGATGACCGAATCGGCCGAGCGCGGTAGTGCAATCGCAACCCGGTCCTCGGGTCCGATGCCGCGCCCGGCCAGTGCCTGTGCCAGCCGGCTCGACTCGGCCTCCAGTTCGGCATAGGTCAGGATCTGCTGCTCGCCGGTGAGCGCCGGGCTCTCCGGATGGCGTGCTGCGGCGGCGGCGAACAGTGCCGGCACGGTCCCCGCCGGCGCAGCCACCGGCGAGCCGCGGCGAGACCGTTCGACGGGTAACAGTACGTCCAGGTCGGCGACGCGCGGCCGCGCCGGGTCGACCAGTTGGCGCAGCAGCTGCAGCAGTCGCCGGCCCAGGTCCGGCACCGACAGTTCGCCCAAGGCCTCCGGCACCGCTTCCAGCAGCAGGGTGAGCCTGCCGTCGCGCGGCGGGTAGCTGACCACGGTCAGCGGGTAGTGGGTCAGGCTCGCCACGGTGACCGGGATGAACTGCACTCCGTCCGGCGTGGTCACCCCGGCTGCCGCCGACCCGATCGGGGCGTTCTCGAAAACGAGCAGGGTGTCGAAGACGGCGTTACGTGCGGCCCGTTGCACCGATGCCAGGTTGAGGTAGCCCAAGTCGCGCATCGCTGCGGTATCCCGTTGCAGGGCTTGGCAGACCGCGATCACCTCGGCGCCGGCCGGTGTGGCGGCGACTACCGGAACGGTGTTGATGAACAGGCCGACCATGGATTCGACGCCGGTGAGCTGCTGGGGCCGGCCCGACACCACCGCACCGAATCCCACCTCGCGACGGTCGGTGAGCCGTCCAAGCAGCACCGCCCAGGTGAACTGCAGCACGGTGTTCAAAGTCAGCCCGTTTCGGCGGGCCCACTCGGTCAGCCGGGCGGTGTCGTCGGGATCCAGGGCCACCTCGTAGGTCTGCGGCATGACGCTGCCCAGCTCGGTCCGCTCGCCGTCGGCCAGGATCGTCGGCGCGGTCAGTGGCGCCAGATAGTCGCGCCACCGCTCGGTGGCGGCTGCGACATCCTGGGTCGCCAGCCAGCCGATGTAGTCGCGGTAGGGACGCGGCGCGGGCAACGGGTCGGTGCCGCCGGCACGGTAGATCGCCACCAGTTCGTCGAAGAACACCGCCATCGACCAGCCGTCGACCAACAGGTGGTGCACGGTGAGAATCAGCCGGTGCCGATCGGGCGCCGAGCGAGCCAGCACGAAGCGCAGCAACGGGCCGCGGGCCAGGTCGAAACTGGCAGTGCGTTCACTACGTGCTATCTCATCGAATTCGTTTGGTGTCGCGTTGATTTCCCGCCACGGAAGCGTGACCTCGACCGGTACGATCTGCACCGGGTGCGGCAGGTCGACATCCCAGAACGACGCCCGCAGGTTGGCGTGCCGGCCCAGCATGGCCTCGGCACTCCGGCGCAGCAGTTGCGCGTCGACAGCCCCGACGATGTCGATGACGAACTGCACGGTGTAGACGTCAACCCCGTCCGCAGCCGCCAACCCATCGGTGGCCAGCTTTGCCAGTGAGAACAATCCCTGCTGCAGCGGCGACAGCGCCAGCACGTCCTCGATGGATTGCGCATTGCTGCGCTGAGTTGTGGCCTCCGTCACGGTGAGTCGCCCCATGTCGCGGTGAGATCGGCCAGCGCATCGCTGCTCAACCCCGAGACGCTCATCGGGGCGAACGCCGTGTCGACGGCAGTGTCGGTGCCGCCTCCGGTCGCGGCAAGGCGGTCGGCCGCGGCGGCCAGTCCGGCGAATGTCGGGTGCTCGAAGATCATCCGCGGGTCGATGTCCAGTCCGGCGGCGCGCGCCCGGGCGGCCAGTTGCACCGAGAGGATGCTGTCGCCGCCGAGCTCGAAGAATCCGTCACTGCGGCCGATACGTTCGACGCCGAGCAACTCGGCGCAGATGCCCACCAGTGTCTTCTCGGTGGCAGTCACCGGCGGGTCAGCCGCTCCGCGCGTGGCCACCGCCGGCTGCGGCAGGGCCGGCCGATTCAGCTTCCCCGAGTCGGTCAGTGGCATGGTTTCCAGCACCGTCAGCGACGACGGCACCATGTAACCGGGCAGCTCCGCGGCCAGCGCGGCGCGCACCGATGCGACGAACGGCGCCGCGTCGGCGACCGGCTCGGCCGGCACCAGGTAGCCGGCCAGTGTGGTGGCGCCCCGCTGCTCCCAGGTCCGGGCGGCAACCGTCGCCACCCCGGGGGCAGCGCGCAGCGCGGCCTCGACCTCGGCCAGCTCGACCCGGAAGCCACGCACCTTGACCTGGTGGTCGGTGCGGCCGACGAACTCCAGTACTCCATCGGTACTCCAGCGGGCCCGGTCCCCGCTGCGGTAGAGCCGGTCACCGGGGCTGAACGGGTTGGCCACGAATCGGGTGGCGGTCAGCCCGGGCCGCTTCCAGTAGGCCTGCACAATCTGCGGACCTGCGTAGTAGACCTCGCCGACGACACCGGGCGGCACCGGCCGCAGCGCGTCGTCGAGCAGGTAGGCCTGCGAGCCGGGTGTGGGCCGCCCGAGTTTCGGTGTCGGAGGGGTCAACTCGCCGCGCACCGCGGCCCCGGAGGTCTCGGTGGCACCGAAGTTGTTGAGCAGTTGGGTGTCCGAGTCGAGCACCGCGGTCAGCCGGGCCAGCAGGTCCGCGGAGACCGGCTCGCCGCTGCAGACCAGCCGGCGCAGACCTCGTACCGCATCGGGCGCCGAATCCACCAGCACCGAGATCAGGCTGGCCACCGCGGTCACCTGGGCCACCCGCTCGGCCGTGATCAGCCGGGCCAGGGCTTCGGGATCGCGGAACTCGTTGTCGTCGGCCAAGATCATCGTTGCCCCGGCCGCCAGGCCGGCCAACAACTCCATCCCGCCCTCGAGGAACGTCATCGACGACTGGGCAAGCCGGATGTCGTCACCGTGCACCGGGTAGTGGGCCAATTGCCAGTTGAGTCGGGCGCTCATCGAGCGGTGGGTGCCCAGCACTCCCTTGGGCACGCCGGTGGAGCCGGAGGTGAACACCAGATACATCGGGTCGTCCGGGTGCGGCACCGGAAGGACCGTTCCGTCAGGGTCTTTCGCCAGCTCGTCCTGCACGTCCGCGTCGTCCAGGCACAGCAGCGTCGCCCCGTGCGGCATCGCGTCACGCGTCGTCGAGCTGACCACGATCACCTTCGGCGCAACCGGGTCGGAAAAGACGTCGTCGACCATGAACTCCAGGCGCTGCCGCGGATAGCCGGGGTCCAGCGGGAAGTAGCCGGCACCTGCCTTCATGATCCCGACCAGCGCCACGGCCAGGTCCAGGTCACGCCGAACCGACAGGCCCACCAGGGTTCCGGGCTGCACGCCCGCCTCGATCAACAGCCCGGCGAGCCGGTCGGAGCGGCTGTGCAGCTCCGGATAGCTCAGCTCGGCTCCAGCGCAGCGCACCGCGACACCGTCGAAGCTCCGGCTCGGGGCGAGCACCTCGGCGATCGTCTGCGGGTCAGCGTCGCCTATCGACGCTCCGTTGCTCCATTGGGTGAGGATGCGGTCACGTTGCTCGTCGTCGATCAGGCCGATGTCGCGCAGTGTGCGCTCCGGCGCGCCGGCCATCGCCGCCAGCACCCGGCCCAGCCAGTCGGCCAGTCGCTGCACGGTGGATCGTTCGTAGAGGTCGGTGCGGTAGATCAGGTGGCCGTCGTAGCCGGCGCCGTCGCCGCCGGTGGCGGTCGTGGCGAACAGGTTCACCGACAGGTCGGCGTGCGCGATGTCGAACGTCGGCATCACGGTGCGGAAGACCAGGTCGTCTTCACCATCGCCGCTGTCTCCGCTGCTGATGACATGGGTGACCTCGGCGGCGTCGCGTACGTGCACCACCACCTGGAACAGCGGGTTGCGCGACAGCGTCCGGACGGGGTTGAGCGCTTCGACCAGTCGATCGAAGGGCAGGTCGGCGTTCGCGTAGGCCCCCAGCGCCACTTCGCGTGCCCGCAACACGACATCGCGCAGTGTCGGGTTGCCGTCCAACCGGTTTCGCAGCACCAGGATGTTGACGAAGAACCCGACCAAGTTATCCAGGGCGTTGTCGGTTCGGCCGGCGACCGGAACACCGAGCGGGATGTCGTCGCCGCTGCCCGCCAGGTGTAGCAGCACCGCAACCGCGGCCTGCAGCACCATGAACTCGGTGGCGCCGGTGTCGCGGGCCAACGCCGCCAGCCCGGCCCGTACCTCCGGGGTGACGGTGAAGGCGACGGAGTCGCCGGCCCCGTCGGCGGTGGCCGGCCGCGGGAAATCGGGCCGCGGGCCGGTGTCATCGGCCAGTCCGGCAAGTTGTTCCATCCAGTAGCGGCGCTGCGCGTCGATCAACCCGGATTCGTCAAGCAGCAGCTCACCCTGCCAGTGCGCGAAATCGGCATACCGCAAAGCCGGCAGTGGCCACGACGGCGCACTACCGGCAGCCCGGCACCGGTACGCGATCAGCAGATCGGTGAAGAGCACCTCGACCGACCAGTGGTCGGCGGCGATGTGGTGCACCACCAGTGACAGCACCCGCTCATCGCCGGGTAGGTGCAGCAGTGCCGTCCGGATCGGCCAGTCGTGCTCCAAGTCGAAGGCGCCGGCCCGCTGTTCGTCGAGCCGGTCACCGGTCCACCGCTCGACCGCCTCCGGATCGCTTTCCGGGCACCGCAGTTCGGCTATCTCGACCGGTACGGGCGGGTTGATGATCTGGTGGGGCACTCCGTCGATCTCACAGAACGTGGTGCGCAGGCTGTCGTGGCGGGCCACCACGTCGTTGATCGCAGCGGTCAGCGCGGCGGTGTCGCAGGGACCGGTGAGCCGGGCCGACAGCGGGATGTTGTCGCCGGTAGCCCGCGGGTCGAGCCGGTAGGCGAACCAGGTGCGCAGCTGAGACGCGGACACCGGAAGCGGCCCGGTTCGGTCCACTGCGATCAGCGGCGGGCGACCCGGCCCGGAGTCCCCGGCCGGCGCCCGATCGATTGCGGCGGCCAGCCGGGTCACCGTGCTTGCCTCGAAGATGTCGCGGACGCCAATCTCAACGCCGCATCGGGCTCGGATCTCGGCGACCAATTTGGTGGCCAGCAGCGAGTGACCACCGAGGTCGAAGAACGAGTCGTCGGCGCCGACCTGCTCTCGGTCGAGTAGCTGCGAGAACAGTTGCGCCACCGTATGTTCCGTGTCGGTCTGCGGCTCTCGGTAGGGGGCCGACTCGATGGGCCGCGGGTCGGGCAGGGCGGCTCGGTCGATCTTGCCGTGGGCGGTGATCGGGATGTCGTCGACCACCACATAGGCCGCCGGGGCCATGTATTCGGGCAGCGCGGCGGCGACCCGGGCCTGGATCCGGGGGATCTCAACCGTGTCCTCGCCCGCACCACGCTCCGCGGGTGTCAGGTAGGCGACCAGGCTGCGGCCGAGCGCCGGCAGGTCGGACACGACTACCACGCACTGACCCACGCTGGGGTCGACCGAAATGGCCGAGGCCACCTCGCCGAGCTCGATGCGAAAGCCGCGGACCTTCACCTGGTCGTCGGCGCGGCCGATGAATTCCAGGTCGCCGGCAGCGTTGCGGCGGGCCAGGTCACCGGTGCGGTACAGCCGTCCTCCCCGCGTCCACGGGTCGGCGACGAAGCGTTCCGCGGTCAGGCCGGGACGGTCGAAGTAGCCGCGGGCGACATGTGTTCCGCCGATGTAGATCTCGCCGATAACCCCGACCGGCACCGGCTGCAGCGCGTCGTCGAGCAGCCACATGGTGGTGTTGATGTTCGGACTGCCGATCGGCACGACCCGGTTGCCCTGCGCGCCCTCCACCTTGTAGCGCGACGAGTTGACCACCGTCTCGGTGGGGCCGTAGAAGTTGTGCAACATCGCATCGAAGGTGGCATGGAACTTGTCCGCCAGCTCGCCCGGTAGCGGCTCGCCGCCGATCGGGATGCGTCGCAGGGTGCGCCACTGTTTAACCCCGGGCAGCGACAGGAACAGCCCCAGCAGTGAGGGCACGAAGTGCATGGCGGTGACGCCCTCGCGCTGCAGCAGATCGGTCAGGTAGCCGATGTCGCGCAGCCCGTCGGGGCGCGGAATGACCAACCGGGCGCCGTTGCCCAGCGTGCCGAACAGTTCACCGATAGACACGTCGAAGCTGGGCGATGCGACCTGCAGCAGTACGTCGGTGTCGTCGATGCCGTACTCGTCCCCGAACCAAATCAGGTACTCGGTGATCGGAACGTGGGACACCTCGACCCCCTTGGGCAGGCCGGTCGATCCCGAGGTGTAGATGAGATAGGCCAGATTATCCGGCCGGAGCGGGCGCACCCGGTCGGCATCGGTCGGGTCGGTGTCGGGACGGTCGGCCAACGCCTCGGACGTGAAGGGCTCACGCATCACCAGGGCGGCCCGGGCGTCGCCCAGGATGAACTCGATGCGGTCCGGCGGATATTCGGGGTCGACGGGAACGTAGGCCGCGCCGGCCTTGGCGATGCCCAGCGCAGTGACCACCAGGTCGACCGAGCGGCCGAAGAGCACCGCAACCTTGTCTTCGGTGCCGATACCGGCGGCGATGAGGTGATGCGCGATCCGGTTGGCACGGGCGTTGATCTCGGCGTAGGTGTAGCGGCCGTGGTCGTCGACCACGGCGATGGCGTCCGGGGTCAGCGCCGCCCGGTCGGCGACCAGTGCGCCGAGCGTCGTCGGAGTGGCGCTGAAGTCCGGCCCGCGAGAAGCCGTTTCCAGCCAGCGGCGATCGTCGTCTCCGAGCATGTCGAGTTCGCTGACGGCCGCCTGCGGTTGCGCGACGGCGGCGCCCAGCAGTTGCACCAGGTGTCGCAGCAGCTGCTCGACGAGCGCTTCGTCGAGCACGTCGTGCAGGTATTCGGCTTCGATCAGCGCGCCGCGGTCGCGGGAGCCGCCGGCCTCGACCATGATCCCCAACGGCAGCTGGGCGATCTTGCCGCGGTAATCGGCTCGGACACAAGTTATTCCGTCCGGGTGGAAACCTTCACCGCCGCCGGCCCGGAATCCGAAGCTGAGCCGGGTGAGCCGCTCCACGCCCCCGTGCCGGCGGTCCGGGTTGAGCTCACGGACCACCCGGTCGAGATTGATGCCTTGGTGGGCGAACGCACCCAGTGCGCTGTCGCGGGTGCGGGTCAGCAGGTCGCTGAACCGGTCGGATGCGGTGACCCGAGCACGCAGCACCACGGTGTTGCCGAAGTAGCCGATGGTCTCCTCGGTGCCGGCCGTTCGGTTGAGAACGGGTGAGGCGATCAGGAAATCATCGGTGCCGGTGTAGCGGTAGATCAGCGCGGACAGCGCCGCCGCGACCACCATGTAGGGCGTTGCGCCGTAGTCGCGGGCCAGGTCGGTGATGCTGTCCATCAATTCGGCCGGCAGCGGCCGGGTGCACAGCCCGGCCCGCAGGGTGTGGGGCACCGCGGAGCCGCGCGGGCCCGGCAGTTCCAGCGGGTCGGGCGGCGCGGCCAGCAGGGTGCGCCAGTAGTCCAGGTCGGCGTCGTGATCGGAGACCGGCGGTGTGCTGACAACAGCTGCGGGTGGGCGGGCGGCGAACGCGTCCGGGTCGGTGTAGGCGGCGGTCAGATCGGCGAAGAAGACCGGCCAGCAGGCGTCGTCCCAGGCGATATGGTGGGCGACCAGCAGCAGAATGTGTTCGTCGGGCCCGAGGCGGATCACGGTGAGCCGCAACGGGGCATCGGATTCGAGCCGGAACGGGGTGGCGAACTCGCGCTGGGCCAGCACCTCCAGCCGCAGTGCCCGGGCCTGTCCGGCGAGCTCGGTCAGGTCGTGTTCGGTGTAGGCCGGTGTGACCGCTGCGACCACCGGCCGCGGTTCGCCGTTGTCATCGACGCGATATGTGGTGCGGAGCAACGGGTGACGGTCGGCCACCGCGGCCAGAGCTGTGCTCAACCGGTCGCTGTCCAGCCGGCCGGACAGCCGGTAGGAGACCGAGATGTTGGCGACGGTGCCGTCGGGGTCCAGCGCCTGGACGAACCACATCCGGCGCTGCCCATCGTTCATCGCGGGTTCGGCGGGTTCGGTGGCCGGCGCGGTGGCCGGCGCGGTGGCGGCCAGCCCGCGTTCGGCGAGCCTGCGGCGCAGCAACTCCAGTCGCAACTCGGTCGCGTCTGTCGACTGGTCGACGGTGTTAGTCATGGGTGAAAACAGTCCTTTCCGTCGCCGCGGCAGCAGCGGTGTCATCACGGAGCGTCGCGGTCAGTTGCGCCGCGGTCATGCCGGCCAGCAGCGGTCCGAGCGCCACCCTTCTCCCGGTGGTGCGGGCCAGCCGCTTGCGCAGGTCCAGGGCGAGCAGTGAATCCATGCCGAGGTCGACCAATGCCCGATGCATGTCGATGTCGTCGGTGCGGTCCAGGCCGAGCACCGCCGCGAGCTCGCCGACCACGACGTCGCCGACCGGGCGATCCCCCGATATGACACTCGCGGGTGCCGCGGTGACGTCGAAGGGAGAGGGAACGCCCTGGCTGTCGAAGAACACCCCCAGCCGGTCGAAGTCGGCGGCCAAAATCGCCGGGTCGTTCGGCGTGGCGCTGAGCCCTGCGGTGATCGCGGCCTCGGGCGCCATCGGGGTCAGACCCGTCCGGGCGATCCGGGTCTTCTCGTCGCCGCTCACCACGGCCACGCTTTGCCACAATCCCCACCGGATCGAGTTGGCGCTGCGGCCCTGCGCCCGCAGCCGGCTCACCAGGGTGTCGGCCATCCGGTTGGCCGCTGCGTAGAGGCCGTGTCCCGAGCCGCCCCACAGCGCCAACACCGACGAGCAGACCAGCACCCGGGCGTCGGACCGCTGCGGCCAGTGCCGCACCAGATTGTTCAGGCCGATCACTTTGGCGCCGAGGGCGTCCCGAACCGCTGCCTCGGTGATCTGCTCGGCGGCGACCGCTTCCGCCGACGCGGTATGCACCACGAGCCCGGACGGGGCCGGGTGGTGCTCGGCGATCACCGCTGCAAGTGCGGCATCGTCGGTGATGTCGCACCGGATCGCGGTGATGCGAGCCCCAGTACGCACACGCAGGGCATCCAACCGGTCCGCGGTTGCATCGGTGTCGCCGCTGCGGCTGAGCAGGCTGATGTCGCGGGCGCCGTGGTCGGCGCAGAACGCCGCGAAGGCCATCCCGATGGCGCCGGTGCCGCCGCTGATCACCACGACCTCCGGGATTGCGGGCACGGCCGGGGCGGCATCGGATCGCACCAGCCGGCGCACCGAAAGGCGGCCGGCGCGCACCGCGACTTCGGTGTCGGTCAGGCTCAGCGCGGCCACCGCGGCGCCGATGTCGTCGGCGGTCGGATCGACCGGCAGATCCAGGTGCGCGAACGTCTGGTCGGGGTGGGCGAATCCGGTGCTGCGGTGCAGTGCCGCCAGCGCGGCGGCCTGGGGCCGCGGCGGCGGGTCACCGTCGAGTTGCTCGGCGCCGGCGGTGATGAGCCAGACCCGTCGGCAGTGCACTCCGAGCGCCGGTGGCGCCTGGGCCACGGCAGTACCGGTGAACGCGGCTGCCGCCGCGGTGATCTCGATGTCACCGGCAGGGGGTGCGACGAGCACCAGCTGTTCGGCATGTGCCAGGTCCGCGGGGTCTGCGCCCATCGCCGCGATCAGTTCTGCCGCGAGCTTCGGGGATTGCCCGGTGTAATCGATGACGGCCATCCCGGCGGGCCGATCTTCCGGAATCTCGATCGATTGCCATTGTTCGTTCATGACCACCGGCCTCCCTGGGCGCGGCGCGGGGGTTTTCCTGCCGGCCCACAGCCGGGTGGTGTGCATCGGCGCGTGCGGGAAATGGCGCAGCGGCGCGGCGGCCGGCGCGGCGAAATCCCGCCAGCGGTAACCGGGGTCGGCGACGGCCGCGGCGGCGATGTTGGCGGCCAACGCCTCGCCGGCCGGCTGGTCACGGTCGGTGCTGGCCAGCACTTGGGCGGTGCCGGCGACATCTCCGAGCGGCACGAGCAGGGTGGGATGCGCCGACATCTCGATGAAAGTGGTGACACCGCGCGCCACCGCAGCGGCGGCAGCCAGGTCGAACCGCACCTGCTGACGGAGATTGTCGAACCAATACTGCCGGAAGGTCTTTCCCGGCGGTATCGGTCCACCATACACCGATCCGATGAATTCCACCGGGGCGCCGTGGAATTGCGCATCCGGTAACTGCGCGGTCATGCGGTCGCGCAGCGGCTCCAAGACGCTGGTGTGCGCCGGGTAGCGCACCGCCAGCTCGCGGGCGAACACCCCGCGCCGGTCGGCGCGTTCCAGGATCTGCTGCACCGCAGCCCATTCGCCGGAAACTACGACCGACTCGGGACCGTTGATCACCGACAGCTCCAGCCAGCCCGAGACGCCGGCGATGAGTTCGGCGACGTCGTCGGCGGCCAGCGCGATCATCGCCATGCCGAAGCGGCCAGCGGCGTTGTCGGCCAGCAGATCGGTCAGTTCCGCCCGCGCGATCACCACCGCAGCCGCGGCATCCAGGTCCACCACTCCGGCGGTGTAGGCGGCGGCGAGTTCCCCCAGGCTGTGACCGACGGTGATGTCGGGCAGTACGCCGAAATGGCGCCAGGTGGCGGCCAGCGCCGCGGCGTGCGTGAACTGGGCGGCCTGCACCACCACCGGATCCGGATCGTCGGCGCCGCGCAGATAGGTCAGCGGCGAGGCGTGCCCGGCGCGGCGGAATGCATCCTCGCAGCGGTCCGCCTCGGCGCAATAGGCCGCAATTCCGAACAGATCGGCGCCCATGCCCGGCCACTGGTTGCCCTGCCCGGGAAACACGAAGGCGATGCGGGCGGCCTCTTGACGGTGCGACCGGGCCACCAGCGGATGCTCGACCTCGTGGTAGACGGCGTCCAGGCCGCTGATCAGTTCGTTGGTGTCACGCGCCCGAATCACGGTGCGGTACCGGCGGATCGGGCGGGTGGCCCGCAGCGTTTGGGCGACGGCCCCGACCCCCGCGGGCCGGTTGCGCAGGTAGCGTGCCAGCGCGCCGGCTTCGGCCTGTACCAGGTCGCGGGCGTGTGCCGAGATGAGGACGGGGGTGCGGCCGTCGGGCAGCGCGGCCGGGTGACTGTTCAGCACGCCGCCACCGCCTGGCTGTCGCGGCTGTCATCGACAGCGACGATCACATGCGCGTTGGTGCCGCTCATCCCGAACGCCGAGACCGATCCGATCCGACGGCCGTCGCTCGCCGGCCAGGCGGTCAGGGCGTCGGCCAGCGTGATGCCCCCGCCCTCGCCGCCGTCCCAGTCGATGCCGTCGTGCCACCCGTCGTCGACGTGCAGCGTCGGTGGTATCGCCTGGTGTTCGGCGGCAAGCAGCACCTTGCTCAGGCCGAGCGCACCGGCCGCGGCCTGCGTGTGCCCGATGTTGGATTTGACCGACCCGAGCCGCGGTCCAGCGCCCGGTTCGGTGGCTGCGCCGTACACGTTGATCAGCGACCGCAGTTCGACGGGGTCACCGACCCGGGTGCCGGTGCCGTGCCCCTCGATCATGCCGACCTGGCGTGGGTGCACGTCGGCGTCGACCAGCGCGTGCCGGAACAGCCGCTGCTGCGCCTGCTCACTGGGGGTGAGCAGCCCAGTGGTGTGGCCGTCCTGGTTGAGCCGGCTGGCCAGGATCTCGCCGTAGATGTGGCGATGTTCGCGCAGGGCGGCCGACTTGCGCTGCAGCACAAAGATTCCGGCGCCTTCGGCCCATACCGTCCCCGAGGCGGCAGCACTGTAGGGCCGGCAATGGCCGTCGTCGGAGAGCGCGTGCTGCTTGGAGAACTCGACGAAAAAGCCCGGTGAGCCCATCACGCACACACCACCGGCGAGCGCCATGTCGGTGTCGCCGGTCCGAATCGCCTGGATCGCCAGGTGCAGCGCCGACAGCGCTGACGAGCAGGAGGTGTCGACGGTGATCGCCGGTCCGGCCAGCCCGAGGGTGTAGGCGACGCGACCGGAGATCACCGACAACGCGGTGCCGGGTAGCAGGTGACCGCTGTGCTCGGAGAACTGAGCCATGTCCGGGCCGTAGCCGGTAACGGATGCGCCGAGGTAGACGCCGACGTCGTGGCCGGTGAGTTCGTCCGGGTTGATCCCGGCGTCCTCGCACGCACGCCAGGCCACTCGCAGCGCCACCCGCTGCTGCGGGTCCATTGCGACGGCTTCGCGTGGCGCGATGCCGAAGAAACCGGGGTCGAATTCGGTGGCGCCGGAAAGGAACCCACCGGAGTCGCAGAGCCGTTTGAAGCCGTCACGGTGTGATCCGTCGATGAGTTCGCGCACCGCCCAGTCCCGGTCGTCGGGAATGGTGCTCAGCGCTTCGCGCCCGTCGGCCAGCAGTGACCAGTACTGCTCGGCGGTCTCGATACCCCCGGGCGCTTCGACGCCCAGACCGACTATGACGACCGGATCCTCGCACCGGTCAGGCATTGGCGATGATCCGATTCGCGAGAGTGTCAATGTGCTCGTAATGGTAGAAATGCCCGCCGTCGTACAGCGAGATCGTGCAGTTGCCGGTGGTGTGGTCGGCCCAGCGCTTCAGCAGGTCAGTGCCCACCCGGTCGTCGGATCGGCCGCCGAGCACGTTGATGTCGGCGCGGATGGTCGCCTCCGGCGCGCACCGGTAACGGTTGAACGCCTGGTAGTCCGCGCGCACGGGGGTCAGCAGCAAGGCGAGGAATTCCTGGTCGGCGAGGATTCGAGGGTCAGTGCCGCCGAGTTGCTCCAACTCCGCGCGCAGCTCGGCATCCCCGGTCGGCACCTTGCGCAGTCCGGCCACCGCGCCCGGTGCCGGCCCCGCCGAGGCCCACAGTCGCTGCACCTCGATGCCACGCTGTTCGGCAAGGCGGGCGAACTCGAATGCGACGATGGAGCCCATGCTGTGGCCGAACAGCCGCAGCGGGCCGAGTTCCTCCCAGGGGCCGGCGTCGAACAGTCCTTGAGCCAACTCCGGCAGAGTCTCGGCGGCGGGTTCGCGAAACCGGTCGGCGCGCTGCGGGTACTGCATGACGTAGGTGTCGACGCCGCCGGCCAACGCCAGCGCCAGCGGGCGGTAGTTGACGGCCGCGCCGCCGGCGTGCGGGAAGACCAGCGTTGCGGGGCCGGGGCCGGAGAAGCGGCCGATCCAGGTGGGAAAACGCGCGACGGCCGAGATGTCGTCGCCGGCCATCCGATCTCCTCCGCGCACTCGCTGGGTGTTAGTAAAGGCTGCCCTAATTTCCCCGGGTAAGGTTACCCCCATCGGGGGCGGCCGGGAAATCCGGGCGAGCGCTCCGCCGGTTTGCCGGCCGGCGCCCCACCGAGCGTGTACCGGGACCGGTTTCTCGCCGGTTTCATCGCAGGGAATGCGCGTTCGGCAATGGCGGGCCCGCCACCTGGGCCACACTCCTGCCCATGATGGATGTCCGCGCCACGATCGACACCTACCTGCGCGCCTGGATGCAGCAGGACCCAGACCTCATCGTCACGATCTTCACCGACGACGCGACCTACCACGAGCGGGTACTCCAGGAACCGATTCGCACTCGAGCAGGGATCCGCGACTATTGGCAGACCAAGGTCGTGGAAGGCCAAGCCGACATCGACGCCCGGCTGCTCAACCTCTACCGCGCCACCGACGGCACCACGGTGATCGCCGAATGGCAAGCCACCTTCGATGACCGCGTCCAAGGGCAGCGCAAGCGGATGCGCGAAGTCGCCATTCTGGAGTTCGCCGGGGAACAGATCGCCAGCCTGCGCGAATACTGGGCGTCAGAAGTCATCGGCTGAGGGCATCGGCCGCCGCCCCGAATCCCGCTGTGCCACCGCCAGATACAGCTGCCCGGCTGCGTCCATCCGGGCCGGATCGGATTCCGCGGCCGGGCGAGCCGCCTCATCCACGTACGACGACGTTGTCGAACCCGGAGATGCTCACCTCGGGATCCCCGAAGCGGTAGGTCACCCGGTTGTCGACACCGGATGTGGTGATCGCGGGCGTGAAGTCGACGGTGATGATGTTGCCGATGCCCGAGACGGTCAATCCCGCGCACCGGCCGGTGAGCGTGATCGTGTTGCGGACCCCGCTCACCGAGACCTGGTTGCCGGCGCACGCCAGGGTCTTGTCTTGCCCGGCCCCGGAGACGGTGATGGTGTCGGCGCGGCCCGGCGTCGGGTTGGCCGGCAACGCCGGGGCGGGCGGCGCCACCGGGACCGATCGCGATGGTGTCGGCGCCGCAGTGCTGGGCACGGTGGGGAACCCGGGCGTCGTACCGGTTGGTCCGCGCGAGATCAGGAACACCGCTGCGGCGGCGACCGTCACGAAGACCGCCGCCATCGCGCGGACCGCCACGGCGGTCCCGCGCCCGTGGCCTGCCGGCGGCGATGCCGGCTCGGCGCCGGCCGAGGAGACGGTGACTTCGGCGGCTTTGGCGAAGTCCGCCAGCGGGCGCTCCAGTTCCCGGATCCGGGCCTCGGGGTCCTCGTCGGCGTTCACCGTAGGAATGATCGCACGGGAATCAATGGCGATGGCCCGCTACGCCCGGCTCCGCCGCCCTTGCGACCATCGCTGACTCAACGGCGATGGCCCGCTACGCCCGGCTCCGCCGTTCTTGCGACCATCGCTAGCCGGTGTGGATGCGCCATCCGGCGGCATCGTGCTGTTGCCGCCAGAATTCGTCGAAACGCCCGCCGGCGGACTGCAATTCCTCGATCGTGCCGTCCTCGATGATCCGGCCGTCGTCGAGGAACAGCACCCGGTCGGCTTGGGCGATGCTGGCCAGCCGGTGCGCGACGATCACTCGGGTGCGCGGGCGCAGTTCGGCGCCGAGCGCATCGACGACCGCGGCCTCGTTCTCGGTGTCCAGGGCACTGGTCGCTTCGTCGACCAGCAGCACCGGGGCGGGCTTGAGCAGGGCGCGCGCGATGCTGACCCGTTGACGCTCGCCGCCGGACAGTGCCCCGCCGGCCTCTCCGACTTTTGTGTCGGCACCGTCGGGCAATCTGGCGATCAGCTCGTCAACCCGGGCGAGCTCGGCAACCCGACCAAAGGCCTCCTGATCGGCTTCGGGGTCTCCGACCAGGACGTTGTCGCGGATCGTGCCGTCCAGCAGGTAGGGATGCTGGAACACCATGGTGCTTGCCGCTCGGCGTGACACCGCGTCGAGTTCGGCGGTGTCGACTCCGTCCAGTAAGACCCGCCCGCCAGTCGGTTCGTGCAGGCCGGCGATCAGGGCCAGGATGGTGCTCTTGCCCGACCCGGATGGCCCGACGATAGCGGTCGTGGTGCCCGGCTCCAGTGTGAAACTGACCCGGTCCAGCACCGGCTCGCCGGCCGGCTCATAGCCGAAGGTGACGTTGTCGAACTCGATCCGGGGAGCCCCGGCACCAGCGGGCAGCTCACCATCGCCGACCTGCAGCGCCGGGGCGGTCAGCACGGCCCGGATTCGCTCCAGGCTGGCCCGCGTCGATTCCAGTGCCGGTCCCAGCTCGCTAATGGTAGTGAACGGTTCCAGGTAGCGGGCGATCACGACGATCAGCGCGATGGCTTCCGGAACGCCCAGGGTGCCGCGCACGGTCAGCACGGTGGTGGCGCCGGCGAGCAGGATCAGCGCACCCTGGCTGGCCAGGCTGAACAACAGCTGGCCGGGAATCTGCATGAGCAGCAGCCGCATTGCCGCGCCGTGCTGGGCAGTCAGGGCCGCACCGACGGTGCTGCGTTCCGGTTCGACCCGTCGCGCCGCGCGCAGTGCCTGCTGGGTGCGGGCGAACTCGATGATGCGCTCGGTCAGCGCGGTGTTGGCTTCCCCGGCGGCGACGTCGGCGAGGGCACTGAGCCGGTTGGCCGCCCACAGCGCCCCCAGCAGCAGCGGCACGCCGCCCAGGGCGGCCAGACCCAGCTGCCAGGAGACGCCGAGCAGCGCCACCGCGATCGCCGGCGGCAGCAGGATGGCGCTGATCAGCGGGGTCAGCAGGTTGACCACGAGACTGACCAGCTCGGGGCCGGTGGCGGCGATCGCCTGCCGGGCGGTGGCGGTGTTGTCGGCGGTGAACCAGTCCAGCCGGACCGCCGGCAGCCGGTCGGCGACATCGTGCTGGGTGTGGTCGAGGACGGCGAACCCGACATCGAATCCGATTCGTGCGCACGCGAAGTCGATCAGCCAGCCGGCAATGGTCACCGCGGTCAGCCAGCCCAGCCAGCTCAGCGCACGGCTCGGGTTGTCGGAGAACAGCGCGGCCACCAGTGGGACGAGCAAAACGGTGCCCACCGCCCGCGCCACCACCGACAACAGCGTCAGCACGGTGTAGCCCACAAGCCGGCCGCGGCGGTCTCGCGGAATCAGCTGGATCAGGGTGCGGATCACGGTGTCGCCTCCGCTCCCACGCCGACCGCCCGGCGCCCGCTCTCCCACAGCTGCAGATAACGTCCCTCCGCCGCCAGCAGTTGGTCGTGGCGGCCTTGTTCGACGACGGCGCCGTGGTCGAGCACCACGATCTGATCCGCGCCGGTGACGGTGTGCAACCGGTGGGCGATGACCAACACGGTGCGGTCCTTGGTCAGCCGGTTCAGGGCTTGCTGCACCAGGTATTCCGATTCCGGGTCGGCGAAGGCGGTGGCCTCGTCGAGGATGAGCACCGGGGTGTCGGCGAGGATGGCACGAGCGATGGTGAGCCGTTGGCGTTCACCCCCGGAGAGCGCCGCGGCGGCGCCGAGCACCGTGTCGTAGCCGTTGGGCAGCCGCAGGATCCGGTCGTGGATCTGGGCTTGGCGCGCAGCATGGTGCACCTGCTCATCCGTCGCATCGGGCACGGCCAGCGCGATGTTGTCGCGGACGCTACCGTGAACCAGCTGAGTCTCTTGCAACACGAACCCGACACGACGATAGAGGTCGTCGGCAGACAACGACCGAATATCCTGTCCGTCAACGGTTATCGCGCCCTCCTGCACGTCATGGAAGCGAGCCAGCAAAGCGGCCAGCGTGGACTTGCCGGATCCCGACGGGCCGACCAGAGCGGTCACCGTGCCGGGCCGCAGCGTCAGCGACACATCGCGGATCACCGGCACACCGGGGCGGTAACCGAAGCTGACCGCTTCGAAGCGCACCGTCCCGGCCGGCTGCGGTGCCTCCGATGCCGCGGACGCATGCACACCGACCTCGAGTTCGGGTTCATCCAGCGCGATCTGCAGTCGCCGAGCCGCCAGCATGCCGCCGCGGATTCCGCCGACGCCCAGGCCGATACCCAACAGCCGGGCACCGAAGGTGGTGCCCAGCAATAGAAACGGCAGCAGGCTCACCGGGTCCATCCGGTCGAGAATGACAAGCGGGGTACCGGTCAGCATGATCAGCCACAGGAACGTCGACGGGCGGGTGACCAGATCCATCAGCGTCTTCTTGCCGATGAAGGGCCGCTGCCAATCCACCAGAAAGTTGATGTATTCGTCGAGGCGGCGGCGGAAGCTCGAGGCGGCCACCCCGCCGAACACCCGGATCACCGGCTGCCCCTCCAGGTAGGTACCGGCTTCGCCGTTCATCCGCTCGGCCCAGCGCTGCGCCTGACTGATCTTGGGACCCGACTGGGCCATCATCACCGACATCAGCACCAGGTAGATCAGCACCGGCACGAACAGCACGAGCGCCACCCGCCAGTCCACCGCGAACAGGTAGACCAGCACCGCGACCGGCGCCACAACCGCAGCGACCGCATCGGGGATGGCGTGGGTCACCAGATAGTGCAGCGACAGGGTGTCGTCGGCGACCAGTTGCTTGATCGATCCGGATCCGCGCGCGGTGAACCAGCCCAGCGGCAGCCGCGACAGTTTGCTCAGCAATCGAGTACGCAGCGCGCTGGCAAAGCGGGCGTCGACGACATGCAGCCACAGCGTCAGCCCAGCCCCCAGCAATGTGCCCAGGCCCAGCAACGAGAGTGCCGCGATCGCCAGCGTCCACAGCCGTGACTCGTCGGCGCCGGCAACCAACAGCCGGGCCAGCTCCACCAGCAGCACGAACGGGGCCAACTGCAGCAGTGTGATCAATGCCTGCAGGACACCGGAGATGATCAGCGGCACCCGCAGCGGACTAAGCAGCCGGCCCGCCGCCTGGGCACGCCACCTGCCGCGTGGTGTCGCCGCGGTGGCTGCGGGCGTCGCGGCTTCCGGTACGGCAGCAGGTACTGGTTGCTCGGCGGCCGGAGCCTCCGGCCCACGTTGGGTGCCCATGGCACGCCCGGCGGTCCAGTAGGCCTGCGCGTGGAGCTCAGATTTGGGAAACCCGAACTCGTCGCGCAGCCGGGTCCGCAGCGCCTTGAGCGTCGCGGCTTCGGGAGTGGCCCAGGCATACCAGTCCGACCAGTCGCGAGCCTCGATGGCTGCGGCCAGCGAACTCGCATCACGGCGGGGCACCCAGTGCACCCGCAGCCGGGGGTGCTCACGCAGCGGAATCAGCAGGTCCTCGTCATGGTGCTGTTCGAGGTAGAGCTCAATCGGTATCTCCGGCGCGACCGTCCCGATGATCCCGTTGATTCCCGGAATCGACGCCGAATCCCCCACCAGCAGGTAGCCGGCGGGCTGGGCGTCGGCCTCGGGCGCCTCGAAGCGCGAGGAGCCCATCAGCGATACCGCCGCGATGGTGGTTCCGGGTTCCACGGCGCGGGCCCAGCGGGTGGCCGGCCCGGCCGGTTCGTGCAGCACCATGTCGATCGCGAACCGCCCGGTAGCGACGTCACCCTCGGCGATGGTGTACGCGCGCTGGAATTCGGTGTCCGAGCCATCCGGGTCGGGGAACCAGAACCTCAGCCAGGCCGCGGGTTCGACACTCGCCTCGGTGAACAGGGTCGGTGAGTGCATCCAGATGCGGATGAAGTGCGGGGTGATCCAGCTGGTCTCGAGCACCGTTACGACGTGGTCCCGGGCGCCGAAGCCCCTCAGTATCGCGCCCTGCAAACCGCGCGCCATCAAGGTCCTTTCGCCGACGGTTACCCGCCCCGCGGGGTGGGGCCTGGCGCTCGCGCCGCCCAGCCCGACCGAGGTTACCCTATCCTCACTTTGACGGACAGGGCCTCCGGTAGGCTAACGGTTCGTTATGACTGATGCCGCCGCCATCCTGCACCGCGAGCTGACCGACATATCCGACGAGGTTCGCCGCGTCCCTGCTCCCCCGATCCCGGTACTGGCCGAGCCGTACGCGATCCGGGTGGCCGATCCGGATGCCGATGCGGAGATGGTGTCGGAGTGGATGAACCGGCCGCACCTGGCGGAAACATGGGAGTCCGCCTGGCCGCCGGAACGCTGGCATCGGTACCTGAGTGCCCAGGTGGCCGGCACCTTCACTCGGCCGCTCATCGTCAGCCGACACGGACGAGACTATGGCTATATCGAGTTGTACCGGGCCGCAAAAGATTCCATCGCCAAGTACTATGCCGCCGACCCGCACGATCTGGGCATGCACGGGGCCGTCGCCGATGCGGCGGTGGCCAATCGGGGCTTCGCGGCCATCCTGCTGCCGCGCGTCATGACAAGCGTGTTCGACCTCGAACCGCAGTGCCGGCGGATGATGTTCGAACCCGAGTACCGCAATACGGCGATGCGTCGGCTGGCCGAGTATGTGGGCGGTACCTTCCTCGGCGAACACGACATGGGTTATCGCACGATGGCGCTGTACGCGGTACTGCGCTACCCCGACGACGACCCGCTGTCGAACAGCTCGTCGTAGCCGTCATAGTCGGGACGCATCCCGGCGGCCACCAACTCCCAGAGCACTTCGTCGGTGCCGCCGCCGACCCGGGCCAGTTTCATGTCCCGCCACCAGCGCCCGATCGGTGTCTCGTCGACCAGGTAGCCCGAACCGCCGAAGATGTGCATGCATTCGGAGAACACTTCTTCACCGAGCCGGGCGGCGGTAACCTTCATGGCCGCGGCGGTTCGCAGATCGAGCCGCCCGTCGGCGGCGATGCCGTTGAGTGCGTGGCGAAGCAGATCGACACGGGCTTGCAGGTCGGCCACGCGCATCCGTAGCGCCTGGTGCTCGAACAGGGTGGCACCGAACTGTCGGCGGCGCATCATCCGAGCGTGCGTGAGCCCCAGCACCAGCTGGCACGACGCGGCGACCTGCCCGGCGATCGACATGCGTTCATGGGCCAGACCCCAGGAGATCGCGGCCAGGCCGGTGCCCGGGCGGGCGATCAGGGCATCAGCGGGCACCCAGGTGTCGATATCGACCGCGGCGGTGTCCAGCGGTCCGGCCCCCACCTTGCGGTAGGGCTCGTTGACCTGCACCTGGGACGTCGGAACCGCGATCACCATGACGTTGCCGTGGCGGCTGTGCTCGTCGTGGTCCACACCGCGCGCCACCACCACGATCTGATCTGCGATCGGCGACAGCGATACGAACTTCTTGCGGCCGCGGACTTCGAAACCGCCTCGCGCGGAACGGACTTCGGTCTCGACAATCTGCAGGTCGGAGCCTCCGGACTCCTCGGATGCCCCGATGCACAGCACCGCCTCGCCACGAATGGCCTGCTCGCAGATGTCCTTCAGGTACTCCGATCGCCCGAATCGACGCAGGATCGCGATCGCGGAGTCATGCAGGCTCACCCCGACACCGATCCCGGCCGATCTCAGCTGTCCCAGTTTGAACGCCAGCGCCACCAGCTTCGCGACGTCGGGATGCTGCTCGTTGGACCATTTGCCGGCGAACACGCCGGTGCGGCCCAAGTGCTCGATCAGTTCACGTGGAAACCGTTCGGTGACTTCGGCTTCCGCAGTCCAGTCGACAACTCGCTGATCGAACACCTCATCCAGCAAGGCGCGATAAGTCGCGATGTCGGGCCCGGCGGTCACGTCGGTCACTTCATAACCTCCAGGCTCCGTTTGACTTCCAGCCGCCGCAGCTTCCCCGACGATGTCCGCGGCAGCGAGCCCGGCGCCAGGAACACCACATCTGCGGGCACCACCCCGCACTGCGATGCCACCCGGGAGATCAGGTCGGCACGCGCACCGGCCTCGTCGCGGCCGCGGAACTCCGCAGCGATCACCAGTCCCGCGCGGATCCCATCGGTGCCGACCGCCACCACCGCGCCATCGCGGACACCGCGCACCTCGGCGGCCACGCGCTCGATCTCGGTGGGAAACACATTGCGTCCGGCGATCGAGATGATCTCTTTGGCACGACCGCAGACCACCAGTCCGGCGTCGGTGAAGTAGCCGAGGTCGCCGGTGGCGAACCACCCGTCCGGGTCCAACGGCGGCTGGTCCACATAGCCCGACATCATCGACGTTCCGCGGATCTCGATCTCACCGACCTCGCGCTGCGACAGCTCCTCGTGAGGTTCGGCTGCCGGACCGATTCGGACCTGCATCCCGGGAATCGGTTCGCCGAGCACCGCATGTCTGCGCACCGCTGGGGTGTCATCGCTTGCCGCGCCGACGATTTCGTCGTACTGCAGGCCGGTCCCTGGCCGTGGTGCGGTCACCGCGCAGGTGGCTTCGGCCAGGCCGTACGACGGCATGAGAGCACCGGGATCGAGGCCGTATCTGCTGAGTTCGGCGGCGAATCGTTCCAGTCCGGCGCAGTCGACCGGCTCGCCTCCGTTGATCGCCACCCGTAGCCGGCCCAGGTCCACTTCGGGCACCCGACGGGCATACTTGCCGATCACGCCGTACGCGAAGTTGGGTGCGGCAGTCAAGGTTGCCCCGCTGTCGTGCAGCCAGCTCAGCCAGCGAAACGGCGAAGCAGCGAACGCCGCGGTGGGCGCCAGCCACAGCGGGGAGCCGGTCAACGCCGCGCTGAGCAGGAAGGTCAGCCCCATGTCGTGGTAGAGCGGCAGCCAACTGCAGCCGACGTCGGTCGCTGAGTCGACGCTGAGGTGCTCGGCCAGGCCGGAGACGTTGGCCAGCACCGCTGCCGGTGACAGCTGGGCGGTGCGGGGGGTGCCGGTGGAGCCGGCGGTGCCCTGCAGTACTGCCGGCACATCCGGTGCGGCGGTCACCGCGTTGAAGGCCGCCGAAGGCTCGGTGGCCGCGGCGGTGACGTCGTGCACGGTGATGGCGGCGCCGGGATCGTCCAGCAGCTGCCGGGGCCCGCCGTGAGTGAAGACGGTGTCGACACCGATACCGCTGAACCGGTTTCGAGTCGCCTGGGCCCACTGCTGCGGGTCGGAGCCGCGGACCGGCCCGGGCAGGATCGACACACTGCGCCCGGCCAGCCAGGCGCCCTGGATCGCGGCGACCAGTTCGACGGTCGGCTCCCCAACCAGGCCGACCGCGCCGTCGCGGCCGGTGTCGAGAATCCTCGACGCCACCCCCTGGGCGCGGGCGTGCACCTGGGCCCACGGGTGACGCTGCCAGCTGCCACTGGCCTGGTCAAAGACCACCAGGTCCCCGTCCGAGGCGGTCATCGCCCTGGTCAGGGCGCTTGCCAGCGCACTCACGCGTCGGCGGGGGCTTTCGCCCGGATGGCGGCCTCGAGGTCTCCGACGGTGTCGCAGGTCAGCAGATCTTCCTCAGACAGGGCCACGCCCAACCGATCCTCGATGGCGACCATGCCGATCGCGAAAGCCACCGAATCAAGGCCGACCTCATCGACCAGCCGCGACTCCGCCGTCACCTTGGTCAGGTCGACATTCAGATCATCGCGGAGGATCTCCCGCAGCGCGACGCTGACGGCATCGGATGGCGAGGCACTCATGCCGAGGGACGCTACACCACCGTTGAAAGTAAGGTTAGCTTACCCTAGTTTGTGACGGTCCCCACATAGTTAGGTTAGGCTTGCCTAGCGAATAAAGATGTGGTTAACGTAAGCGGGCATTTACAAATACACAGGTACCTCATGCCAGGTTGAGGTCACGATAAGGAGAAGCAATGCAGCTCGCTCTCGTCGCCGGTTCGGCGGACCGCGGCACCGAATCTTACGCCCGAACCACCGGGCTCTTGGCGGCCGGCATCGCACTGGCCGGCGCCGGCATGCTCGCCGTCAGCCCGGTCAGCCCGCTGGCTCCTGCGGTCACCCACCAGCCCGCCGTGGAGCTCACCGCGACCACGGCGGAGAACCTCGACTACATCATGGACCTGCTCAATGGTCCGAACCCGATCGCTACGGCATTGGGCGAGCTGAGCAGCTACTACGGCGAGGTCACCCAGAACAGCCTCGACGGGGTGCAGGCCGGCCTCGAGATCATGTGGTCCGGCGGCGGCCGAGTCCTCGGGCTGGAGAACATGATCCCGCAGGCGCTCGAGGCCTTCCAGAACGGCGACTTCACCGAGGTCTGGAACCTGATCAACAACGACTGGCTGTACAACATGAACAACATCTTCCAGCCGCTCTTCGACCACGTCCCGCGCGGCGAGGACTTCGAGGTCCCCGGCGTGATGGGCATCGGCGCCGACATGACCCATGTTCTGGGGAACCTGCAGGAGCTCTTCGGCGACTTCAGCTTCTGGAAGTCCACCGCCAAGTACCTGATGGAACCGCTCACCGGTTTCGCATTCGCGTTGTCGGAGAACCTGACCGGCGTGCCCGACGGCGTGGCACACGTGGCACAGGACCCGTTCGACGCATTGCTCAACGGTTACATCACCTGGGATTCGGACACCGGCGAAGACACCGGCCAGTGGTGGGGACTACTCACCGAGCAGGGCACCTTCTCCTACTTCCTCGACGTGCTGCCCAGCCGGATCGCCGAAGCGCTGACCGCGAACCTGCCGGTAGACGACGTGGTGGACCCTGACGTCGGCGCCTCGCTGGCAGACCCCAGCCTGTTCGACCTGGACTGGCTGACCGGCCTGTTCAACTAACTGCACACCGCCTGCGCACACACGCAGGTACCGCCTCCTGCGCGAGCGTGCGCGTCTGCGATAGACACGCCGATGTTTACCGCGAAAGCACGCACGCTCGCGCAGTGCGGATGCCGGGCTCGGGTAGCAGCTACCCGGGCCCGGCTCATTACATTGCCGGCCGTCGGCCGTTACCGGCCGGCTCGGCTGAATTCCCCACCATCACCCGTTGGCCGAACCTGCATCGAGTGCCACCATCACGTCGGCCTCCGACATCGCCGCGACTTCGAGATACGCCTCGGCAACCGACTCCATTCGGCCGGCGTCACTTTCCCGGCCGGTGAGTACCTCTGCCAGCGCGGCAACCGTGCGGGCAGCGAACATGTCTGACACCATCGTCCGCGACGAATCGAGCCACACCCGGATCTCGGCCACGACCTTCGTTGCGAGGACCGAATCACCGCCGAGCGAAAAGAAGTCGTCGTGAACATCCACGGCGTCACCGTCACAGCCCAAGACCCCCGCGACGATATGGCACAGCGCCCGCTCCAAGGTCGATCGCGGCCCGGTGACAGATCCCGTCGCGCCGCCGAGTTGGCCGAACTCCTGGTCAAGCCGGCTGGCAACGGCCGCACGGTCGATCTTGCCGGCATCGGTGAACGGGATCCGATCCACCGGCGAGATCCAACGCGGAATCATGTGCGCGGGAACGAGATCGATCAGCGCATCGCGAATCCGGCCTGCCGTCAAACCCGAATCTTCGTCCACGCGGACCAGCGCCGCGAGCCCGTCTGAGCCACCGGGGGCAGGCAGGACCGCAGCCACCGCGGCATGTACGCCGGGAATTCTTCCCAGCGCGGCCTCAACCTCACCGAGTTCGACGCGGTAACCGCTGATCTTGATGCGGTGATCAGCGCGGCCGACGAATTCCAGCGTGCCGTCCGGCCAGTACCTGGCGAGGTCCCCGGTTCGGTACCAGCTGCGCGTCACACCGTGCAGTGGATACTCGACGAAGCGCTCCCCGGTGAGGTCGGGGCGACCGCGGTAGCCGCGGGCGATGCCGCGTCCGGTCACCCAGAGTTCGCCGATCACCCAATCCGGGCAATCGCTGCCGCTTTCGCTGACCACCCGGCAAGCCATGTTCGGCAGCGGCACACCGTAGGGCACCGAGCTGCCGTTCGCCAGTAGCCCCGCCGCCTCGTCAACCTCGAAAATAGTGGCGTGCACCGCCGTTTCGGTGGCGCCACCCAACCCCGCGAAGCGGGCTCGGGGGGCCTGCAGCAGCAGCCGGCGGGCCAACTCCGGGCGCACCCAGTCTCCGCCGACGGCCACGGCCCGCAGCGACGACAACCGTCCCTCACCGACCGCGAGCAGCATCTCGAGCCAGCCGGGCATGAAGTTGAGAGCGGTGACCTGGTGCGCCTGGATCAGGCTGGCCCAGGCGTCGGGGTCACGGCGCTGGTCTTCGTCGACCACGACGATCGCCCCACCCGCACGCAGGTTGGCGAAGATGTCCGGCACCGACATGTCGGACTCCAACGTCGCCAGCGACAGCCAGCGGTCGCCGGCACCGATGTCGAAATGCCGGAGCAGAAACTCGACGGTGTTCATCACCGCGTCGTGCGTGAGCTCCACGCCCTTGGGCTCTCCAGTGGAGCCCGAAGTGAACAGAACGTAGGCCGGCGCTTCGGGATCGCTTGCGACAGAAATCGATTCATCCGGATTCGTCGGGCCGGAAAGCAGCTCGGCTAGCCGGAGCGCGGGCACCGACGACGGTGTCTGCTGCGCGCCGGACAATAACGCCAGGCGGACGGATCCGGTCTGCAGTAGACGTTCCACCCGCTCACGGGGCTGGTCGGCACCGATGGGCAGATACACCGCCCCCGCGGCCAGGATCCCCAGCACGGCCGGCAGCTGCTCGGCGTTCTTCGGTCCCAGCACCGCGATCGTGTCACCGCCCTGCACCCCCTCGGCACGCAGGGCGGCGGTTACCGCCAGTGCCTGATCACGCAACTGCCGGTAGCTCAGATCGCCGGAACGGGCGAAGACCGCTGGAGCATCGGGTTGGCGCTCTGCCTGCCGGAAGAACCCGGTGTGCAGCGCCTCGCCGCTGGAGTCGGCGACGGTGCTGTTCACCGCCGCCCGCACAACCCGCTGGGATTCGGGGACCTCCGGTGGATCGGGCGCGGTCCAGGCGTCGGGGTCGGCAAGCCGGTGCAGTTCATCGAGTTGGTGACCGAACATGGCATCGACGACACCGGGCTGGAACGCCTCCTCACGGACGTCCCAGTTCACCAGCAGGCCGCCGCCCAGCGGTGTCACCTGAGCATCCAGCAACACCTGCGGCCCCTGGGAGATCGTCCACACCGGCGCGCCGAACAGCTCGGTCACCTCACCACCGAACAGATCACCCAGACCGAGTCCACTGGTGAATACGAACGGGGCCAGCGTCTGGACACCGCGGTGGCGGCTCAGCTCGCGCAGCACCGACAGCCCGGAATAGCCGCGGTGGCGCGCGCTGGAGTGCAGCGCCTCCTGTACTGCGACCGCCCGCGACAACGGCGAGTGCGCCTGCGTCAGATCGACATCGAGCATCAACGACGACGTGAAGTCGCCGACCAGCATGTCTACCTGCGGGTGGAACGGCTCACGGCCGAACATCGGCAGGTTCAGCAAAAACCGACGGCTGGTGGACCATCGGGCCAAGGTCCCGGCATAAGACGCCGCGAACGCCATCGCCGGCGTGACGCCGTGGCTGCGGGCCGCAGCGAACAGTGCCTCGCGGGCTGCTGCGTCGAACCAGTGCCAACGCCGAACGCTGCGTCGGGGATTCGACTGCTCAGATGTCGGGACGAGCGGCAACGACGGCGGGCCGGGCAGATTCGGTATCCGTTCGCTCCACCAGGGCTGGTCCTCAGCCGACCGTGCCGCCTCCAGCGGGGCCATGGCGGCGCGATACTCCCGATAGGTGTAGTCCAGCGGCGGCGGGGTTCCACCTGCGTACAGCACCGCCAGGTCGGACATGAATCGGCGGTAACTCACGGCATCACCCGCCTGCATGTCCAGATCGACATGCAGTCGCGTTCGCCCGCCCGGCAGCAGAGACAGGCTCAGCTCAAGCACCTCGCCGTCGAGCAGCTGGTGAGACTTGGCCTCGCGCGTCGCAAGCAGCTGCTGCTCGACGGCCTCGGCGTCCAGGGCGCGCAGGTCACTGATCTTGACCGGCAGCTCACGGTCTCCGATGCGTTGGGTGCCGTCGGTCATGATCTCGACCCGCAACATCGGGTGGCGGGCGGCCAGTTCGGCAGCCGCCGCGGCCAGACGCTCGGGATCGACGCCGGCACCGTCGAATTCGACGTACAGGTGCGCGGCTACCCCACCGAGTTGCTGCTGATGGTTTCGACCCACCCAGTAGGCGTGTTGCAGCGGCGCAAGGGGAAACGGCGCTGCGGGGTCGCCGTGGTCCGCGGACGAGGCGCCGGTCTCCGGCGCGGCGTCGAGCGCGTCGGCCCCCGGAGCGTGCGCGGCAACCAGGTCCGACCACGCCCGAACGGTGGGATCGGCCGCCAGGGTCGCGAAATCGACGTCGATCCCCCGTTTTCGCCAGCGGCCCGACAACGACATCATTCGGATCGAATCCAGGCCCGACGCGATCAGGTCCTGCGCCGGATCAATGGTGTCTGGACTCACGCCAAGCAGTTCGGCGACCTCGTCACGGACCGACTGCGAAGGTGTCGCACCACCGCGCACGACGTCTCCTTAAGTTAGTATAGGATGGCCTAACTTTACGAAGGCTATCTCATGGGGGTCGGTCGCACACCACCATGATTGACCGAGGGGTGGTTCGACTGGATGAGCGCTGTGCTCCAGCCCGAACCCGACGGACTCCTCGCCGGCTTCGTGCCCTTCCCGGCTGACCGCGCCACCGAGTATCGACAAGCGGGTTACTGGACCGGACGCACCTTGGACTCGATCCTCACCGAGGCGGCGGCCACGTGGCCACAGCGGCCTGCGGTCATCGATTCGGCCCGCAGCTATTCCTTTGCCGAACTCGATTCGGCTGCCGACCGATTCGCGGCAGGCCTGGCGCGGCTCGGCATCGCTGCGGACGACCGCGTCCTGCTTCAGCTGCCGAACTCGACACAGTTCGCGCTGGCGTTTTTCGGCATACTGCGGGCCGGCGCCGTGCCGGTGATGTGCTTGCCGGGCCACCGTGCCGCCGAGCTCGGCCATTTCGCCGACGTGAGTGACGCGGTGGCTCTGATAATCGCCGACCGTGCAGGCGGTTTCGATTACCGCGAACTTGCCGCGCGCGTCACCGAAAGCCGCCCCAGGCTGCAGCACGTCATCGTCGATGGAGATCCCGGACCGTTCACGGCGTGGTCGACAGTTGCCCAATGCGCCGGTCCGGCCCTTCAGCGCGTCGATGTCGACACCACCACGCCCGCTCTGCTGCTGGTATCGGGTGGCACGACCGGCATGCCCAAGCTCATTCCCCGCACCCATGACGACTACGTCTACAACACGACCGCCTGCGCTCAGGCGTGCGAACTGACCGGCGACGACGTCTACCTGGTGGCGCTTCCCGCCGGTCATAACTTTCCGCTGGGATGCCCGGGAATGTTGGGCGCGATGTCGGTGGGCGCCGCCACGGTGTTCACCGCCGACCCCAGCCCCGAAGCCGCTTTTGCGCTGATCCACCGGCACGGCGTGACCGCCACCGCGCTGGTCAACGCCCTGGCGAAGCTGTGGGCTCAGGCCTGCGATTGGGAGCCGAACCCGCCGACAGCGCTGCGATTGCTGCAAGTGGGTGGATCACGGATGGCGCCCGACGAAGCCCGCTATCTCCGGGAGACCCTGGGGCCGGGGCTGCAGCAGATTTTCGGAATGGCCGAGGGAATGCTGAATTTCACTCGCCCCGGCGACCCCGCCGAGGTCGTCGAGCAGACGCAGGGCCGGCCGATGTCACCACACGACGAACTGCGCGTCGTCGACGACAACGGCCAGGACGTGGCGCCGGGTGAGGAAGGCGAACTGCTGGTGCGCGGGCCGTACACGCTCAACGGCTACTACCGAGCGGATCAGGCCAATGCGCGATCGTTCAGCCCCGATGGATTCTTCCGGACCGGAGACCAGGTGCGTATCTTCGCCGACGGTCCGCTCGCCGGCAATGTGGAAGTCACCGGGCGGATCAAGGACGTGATTCACCGTGGCGGTGAGACAGTTTCGGCGTCTGACATCGAGGAGCACATCCTTACCCACCCGGCTGTCTCGGCTGCCGCCGCGATTGCGCTACCGGACGAGTTTCTGGGTGAAAAGATCTGCGCTGCAGTGACCTTCAAGAGCGAGCAGATCGGCCTCGCCGAACTCAACCGCTACCTGGACGAGCGCGGCGTCTCTGCCCATTCTCGCCCGGACATGCTCGTTGCGATGCCCTCGCTGCCCATCACCGCCGTCGGGAAGGTCGACAAGAAGCAGATCGTCGCCCAGGTGGGCAGCAGATGACGACTCGCGGCATCCACCAGCACGCCGTCCCCTCCGACGACACTGCCGAACCTATCGCCATCATCGGCATCGGATGCCGACTGGCCGGTGATATCGCCACACCGGCGGACTTCTGGCGGTTTCTGCTCGACGGTCGCAGTGCGGTTCGGCAGGTACCTGCCGAACGCTGGGAGCCGTATCTGCGGCGTGACCCGCGAAACGCCGCGGTGCTGCGGGACACCACACCGTGGGGCACCTTCTTAGACGATCTTGCCGGCTTCGACGCGGAGTTCTTCGGCGTCTCGCCGCGCGAGGCCGAACTGATGGATCCGCAGCAGCGTCTCGTACTCGAAGTGTGCTGGGAGGCAATCGAGCACGCCGGTATCGCACCCCGGTCGTTGGCGGGCAGCGACACCGCGGTGTTGATGGGGGTCAACGCCGACGACTACGGCAAGTTGATCATGGAAGACCTGCCCGGCATCGAGGCCTGGGCCGGCATCGGAACAGCACTGTGCGGAGTCGCCAACCGGGTCTCACACCTACTTGATCTTCGTGGTCCCAGTGTCGCCCTCGACGCGGCGTGCGCCGCATCGTTGGTGGCGGTACATCAAGCGTGTCAGCAATTACGTACCGGCGAAACGTCACTCGCGCTGGCTGGCGGCGTGAGCGCGCTGATCGGGCCCGGTTTGACCCGGGTGCTCGATCAGGCTGGCGCCACCGCACCTGACGGTCGGTCCAAAACGTTCGACATGGCGGCCGACGGCTACGGCCGCGGAGAGGGCGCGGCAGTGGTGGTCCTCAAGCGTCTCGGCGACGCCAGACGGGACGGCAACCCGGTGCTGGCCGTGGTCCGTGGTGGCGCGGTCGCCCATGACGGCAACACGCCGGGCATCATGTCGCCCAACGGTAGGGCCCAGGAAGATCTGTTCCGGCTTGCCTGCGCGTCCGCCGAGATCGAGCCCACCAGCGTTGACTTCGTCGAGGCGCACGGGACCGGTACACCGGTCGGCGATCGGGTCGAACTGGCCGCTCTCGCTGCGGTATACGGCGCCGGACGCTCCTCGACCGCACCGTGCCTGGTCGGATCGGTGAAGCCCAATACGGGTCACCTCGAAGGCGGAGCGGGGGTGGTCGGCCTCATCAAGGCGGCACTGGCGCTCCATCAGGAGGCAATCCCGCCGACAGCCGGGATCAGCAAACTCACCACGGCCATCGACTGGGCGGACAGCGGCCTGCGGGTCGCCACCGAGGTCGAGGCCTGGCCCCGACAGCAGCACAGACGGCGCCGCGCCGCGGTGTGCAGTTACGGCTATGGGGGCACCATCGCCCACATCGTCCTGGAAGAAGCGCCGCCGGGGCCCGCCGAGCACCCCGGGCCGGTCCCGGCGCCCGCTGCCGGGCCGGTCGTCGTTCCGATCTCCGCGCGCACGCACGCCCGATTGGCTCGCCAGGCCGATGCATTGGCCGGCCACCTGCGAGCCCGCGACTGCTCCGTGGAACAGGTGGCGGCGACACTGTGGACCCGGCGTTCGCACGACCGGATCCGCGCGGCCGTGCTCGCCGACAACTGCGACGAGCTGGTGGCCGGTCTGGATTCGCTGGCGAACGACGCCCAACAACCTGCCGTGGTCACCGGTGCCGTGGTACCCGGCGCCTCGGATGGCGCCGTCTGGGTTTTCTCCGGGCACGGATCGCACTGGGAGGGCATGGGCAGCGAACTGCTGACAAATGAGCCCGCCTTCGCCGCCGTCATCGACGAAATCGATCCGGTATTTCAAGCGGAGTTGGGATTCTCCGCCCGCGAAGCGCTGAGCACCGGAGACCTGGGCGCCACCGACCGGGTGCAGGCGTTGACCTTCGCGATTCAAGCCGGCCTCGCCGCATTGTTGGCCGAGCGCGGCGTCACTCCGGCAGCCATCATCGGTCATTCGGTCGGCGAGGTCGCCGCATGCGTGGCAGCCGGTGTTCTCGACTTGGCGCAGGGAGCCAAAGTGGCGTGCTACCGGGCCCGCGGTTTCCGCAGGGTCGCCGGACACGGCGCGATGGCGCTGGTGGGACTCTCACTCGAGGAGGCACAACGGCGCCTGTGCCAGCGAAGCGACGTGGTGGCGGCGATCAGCGCCACACCTGAGTCCGCGGTGGTCTCCGGCACCGTCGAGGCAATCGATCAGATCTGCCAACGCTGTTCGGACGACGGCATTTCGGCGCGTCGGGTGAACACCGACGTGGCCTTCCACAGCCCGCAGATGGACGCACTTACCCACGACCTTGCCCGGCTTACCGCAGGACTCCCGCCGGCAGACGAACCCTCCGTCCCGCTGTACACGACCGCGCTGGACGATCCCCGCTCAACGGCGCCCCGCGACTCGCGCTATTGGGTGGCCAACCTACGGGGTCGAGTGCGATTCGCTGAGGCCGTTATCGCCGCGGCCGACGACGGGCACCGACTGTTTCTGGAGATATCAGCCCATCCGGTGGTCTCGCACTCGATTGCCGAAACGTTGTCACACCTCGGGATCGACGAGCACGGCGTGGTCCCCACCCTCCGGCGTCAACAGCCCGAGCTGCGCGCGGTCACCCGTGCGCTGGCTTCGCTGTACTGCCACGGGGCGTCGTTCCCGCACGGCGTCACGGCCACCTCGCCCTGGACCGACAACCTGCCGGTCACCCAATGGCAGCATCAGCACTTGTGGCGCACTCCGACTCCCCCACCGGCCGGCGGCGGGATTCACGACGTCGATACCCACACGCTCCTAGGCGGCCCAGTGGATATCACCGGCGCCGTTCCCACCCGCATGTGGCAGACCCGACTGGATATGTCCAACCGGCCCTATCCCGGCGATCATCCCGTACAGGGCACCGAGATCGTCCCCGCCGCCGTTCTACTGAACACGATGCTGAACGCCGCCACAACGGATTTGGCAGATGTGCGGCTACGCACGCCGGTCGCACCCGGACGGACCCGCGACATCCAGGTGGTGCTGCAGGAACACTGCCTGAGCCTGGCCTCACGCCTCGTGGAGCCAGACGACACGCCGGCCGGGGGCGGTTGGCTGACCCATTGCACGGCGGTTGCCGAGGTCAACAACGTCGTCGCAGCGCCGGCCTTCGAACTGCCGGTCGTGCAACGACGTTGCACGGAGGTGCTGCCTTCGACCCACGTCATCGACCTGCTGGAATCGCTCGGTGTCACCGCCATGGGATTCGAGTGGGAGATTCTGGAACTACGCTGCGGCGACGGCGAATTGCTGGCGCGGGTCAACGCCGAGCCGGACGGATCGACTCCGGCGACCTGGGCAGGACTTCTCGATGCCGCGACATCGACGGCGTCGGTCCTTTTCAGCGACCCGGGACGCCTCAAGATGCCCGCGCGTATTGAGCGGGTGGCGGTGTTCGGCCCGCCTTGCGGCGAGGCCGTGCTCCACGCGCGCCGCCGCGCAGCAGGAGCGATCACCGACGTCGTGATCACCGACCTTGCCGGCACGGTGCTGGTCGCGATGACCGGGTTGGCCTTCGAAGATCTCGAGCGGTCCGGAGCACGTGAATCCAGCCGCCTGGTACACAGATTGGCGTGGCACCCGACAGCGTGGCGTGACACCGATCGCCCCGAGCACGTCACCCTGATCGGCGGCACCGACGAAACGCGAGCATGGTGTACCCGCGATCTGGCCGCTGCCGGCGTGCCTACCCGCAGCGTCGCAGACCCTGCGGAACTAAGGTCTGGTGACGCAAGCTCTGGTTCCGGTGCGGTGGTCCTGGTATTGACCGAGCCGCGCGATGAGCCGAGGGTGTCCATCGACTTAGTCCTGCGGACACTGAAATGCCTGGTAGGACAGGGCTCTAAGGCACGGCTGTGGGTGCTGACCCGAAACGTGCATGAAGGCACCGATATCGAGCAGGCGCCGCTATGGGGTCTGTCCCGGGTGGCCGCCGCCGAACACCCCCAGCTCTGGGGCGGGGTCTTGGACCTGTTTGAGGAGCTGTCCGAGCCCCAGCTGCCCGTACCCGCGCTGAGTTCCCTGACCGGACACGGGGTGGTGGTGGTGCGTGACGGCATCGCCTACACCGCACGCCTGGCGCCCGCGACGTGCGTCGGTGAACCGATGCAGTGCTCGCCGGGCGGTACCTACCTGATCACCGGGGGTACCGGCGCCCTCGGACGGCAGATGGCCCACCGGTTGGTCGACCTCGGCGCCAGACGCCTTGTGCTCGTGTCGCGTTCGGGAATGCCGGACAGGGCACTAGCGGATGCCCCGGCGAACCCGGGGTTGGCGCAGACGGTCCGATCGCTGGAGGAACGCGGGGTATTCGTGCGAGTGGCCGCCGTCGACATCGGCGCAGCCGGGGCTGCGGCGGCCCTGCACCACGCGTTGAGGGATCTGCCGCCGGTACTCGGGGTAGTGCATGCCGCAGGTATCGAGACCGGCGCGCTGCTGACTGACACCACGCTTGCGCAGGTCGACGCTTCCATGCACGCAAAAGTCACCGGCGCACGGGTGCTTGATGAAATGTTCCCACCGGGGACGCTGAACTGGATGCTGCTGTTCTCGTCATGTGGTTACCTCACCGGCTTTCCGGGTCAGGGCGCCTACGCGTGCGGAAATGCGTTTCTCGATGCGTTCGCCCGGCAACGCCGCAAGCTGGGTGACCGAACCATCAGCGTCGCCTGGACGGCGTGGCGTGGTCTGGGGATGGGGTCGACCTCCGAGTACGTTGCCGCGCAGCTCGAGTCCATGGGCATGGAAACCGTCAGCGCCGACGATGCGATGTGGGCGCTGGACCTGGCGATGCGCGATGACCAAGCCAACGCTGTCGTACTGCCGGTCACGCCGCTCGCGGCGTCGGTAGCCATGCTTGCCGACATCGCCCCCGCCGAATCCGACGTCGCCGAATCGCGCGATCTGGTACAGGCGGGCTTGCCCGAGGATCCCGCCGAGGCCTCCGATTGGGTGGCGGAACGGGTATTCGCCGCGATAGCGGGCCAACTCGGTCTCCCCGAGGACGGCGTAGACCCCCACCTTCCGTTGATCGAAATGGGCGTCGACTCGATCATGACCGTCGCCGTGCGACGTCGATTGGAAAAGCAGATCGGGCTGACGCTGTCGCCGACGCTGCTGTGGGAGCATCCGACGGCGGCCGCGGTGACGAAAAAGATCCTCGAACTGCTCGCGTAGCCCTCGGCTGGCCCGGCATGCGGTGTCGCGACGGTACCGGCCCGTCAAGCCAGGGCAAGGAACAATTTTTCGAGTTCGTCCTCGGTGAGCGGGGCTTTTCCGCTGTCGGAGTCGCCGGTCAGGCATTCGCGAAGCCCACTGGCGACGATCTTGAAACCTGCCCGGTCCAGCGCGCGCGAAACCGCGGCAAGCTGCGTGACGACTTCCTTGCAGTCCCGGCCGCTTTCAATCATCGCGATCACGCCGGCCAGCTGGCCGTGGGCACGGCGCAGCCGGTTCAGCACCGCCTTGACGCTCTCGTCGTCACCAACCACGTCAGACCCCTTCCCGCATCACCCCCCTTTATACCCTGCCGGGTATCTCACCCGTCGATCTTGACCTTCGGCCTCCGAGTAGCCGGTCCGGGCCGTCGCGGATCGTGACGCTCACCGCTGCACCGCCGGCGCGGTGAGGTGTTACGGGCGTTCACGATTCGGTATCGGTCCTCACACAACGGTTGGCAAGTCGGGCGCCCGTATGGAATATGGAGACATGCTAAGCATTCGAAACTTCGTGGGAACGATGTTCGTAGCCGGCGCCGCTGCGGCGATCGCTGTCGCCCCGACCGGCCTGGTGCCGGCAGCTACGACCGATCAGACCGGTCAGACCGTAGCGGCCCAACCGCACGGTTCCGGTGGGCCCGACGGCAACGGCGGTGGCAGTGGCTGTGGACACGACGCCGGCTGGCAGGGCTGCGGCGGCTTCATCCCCGGTCAGGGCGGTTTCGGCCATGGCTGCTTCAACGGCATCTGCGGCAGCTGGGACGGCGGGCGCGGCTGGTTCAGCGGCTGACCTGTCGCTCCGCTGCGGCGGCTACCCCAGCAGCGAACGCACCACCGCATCGGCCAGCAGTCGCCCGCGGTCGGTGAGCACCAGCCGGTCGCCGTCGACGCACAGCAAGCCATCGTCGACGGCGGACTCGGCGCGTTCGCGCTCACCCGGATCCAGAACCGCCAGCGCCAGCCCCTCGCGCATGCGTAACCGCAACATCACCTCTTCGGTGTGCCGGTCGACCTCGGAGAGTTCCTCGAAGCCCGCGATCGGCAGCGTCATCTCGCCCAGGAGCTGCGCGTAGGCGTTGGGGTGCTTGACGTTCCAAAACCGCAGCGCGCCGTCGTAGCCGTGCGCCCCCGGGCCCGCACCCCACCATCGGCCGCCGTTCCAGTAGCCCAGATTGTGCCGGCAGGCCGCGCCGGGACGGGCCCAGTTCGACACCTCATACCAGTCCATCCCGCCCGCCCGAAGCCGGCTGTCGACCAGCTCGTAGCGATGCGCCATCACGTCGTTGTCTGGCAGGGGCAGTTCGCCGCGCCGCACCCGTCGGGCCAGCGCGGTGCCGTCCTCGACGATCAGGCTGTACGCCGAGACATGGTCGGCACCCGCCTCCAGCGCGGCGTCCACCGAGCGAAGCAGATCATCGTCGGACTCACCCGGGGTGCCGTAGATCAAGTCGATGTTGAGGTGTTGGAAGCCGGCTGCGCGCGCCTCGCGGGCAGCAGCAACCGGCCGGCCCGGCGAGTGGATGCGGTCCAGGGTGGCCAGTACCTGCGGCGCCACCGACTGCATCCCGAGCGACACCCGGGTATAGCCGGCAGCCAGGATCGACTCGAAGAACTCCGGCGACGTCGACTCCGGGTTGGCCTCGGTGGTGACCTCGGCGTCGTCGGAGAGCCCGAAATGCTCGCGCACATGATCGAGCACCGCCGCCAGCCGCGCTGAGCCCAGCAGCGAGGGCGTGCCGCCGCCGACGAACACGGTGTCGGCGCGTGGGCCGCCCAGCCGGGCGGCGGCCAGCTCCAGCTCCCTGGCCAGCGCCGCCACCCAGGCGTCGGGGTTGGCCCCGCCCAGTTCAGCCGGGGTGTAGGTGTTGAAGTCGCAGTACCCGCAGCGGGTGAAGCAGAACGGGACATGCACATACACCCCGAACGGGCTTTGCTGGTCAAACCGGGCCGGCGCCAGCTCGGGCAGCGCTACCGCGGTCGCGGTGGTCATAGGGCCCGATCATCCCACGACGCTAGGTACCGCGCTGCCGGGTAGCTACTTCAGTCGGCCGGTACGGCCGGCCCTACGGTGTCCTCGAACTGCGCCGACAGATAGTGGGTCAGCGAGCCAACCGGGGCCGCCCCGGCACCGGTGGTGGCCGCGGCGCCGCGGGACGCGCATGCCGGCCAGGCGGCAGGCCCCTCGCTGGCCATGATGCGCTTGGCCACAGCGATCTGCTGCTGCCGGCTGGCGTCCGACGGCAGCCCGACTCCACCGTTGGCATCCCAGGTCGCGGCACTGATCTGCAAACCGCCGTAGTCGCCGTTACCGGAATCGGCCGCCCAGTCGCCACCGGATTCACAGTTGGCGATGGCCTCCCAGTTGATCGGGTCGGCGTGGGCCAGCGCGGTCAGTTCGGCAGTACCGATCAGCAGCACACCGGCCGCCAGCGCTGTGAGTTTCCTCATACCAACTCCACCTTGCTGGCCAGCCAACGGCCGTCGATCCGGTCCATGGTCATCCGGATCCGGCTGCGGTCGATCACCGGTTCGGGGTTGTCGGCGTTGCGCACCGCCTGGTTGACCAGCAGCACGACCACGGCATGGTTCCGGTCGGCGGACTTGACCACCGCTTCGGCGACGTGGCCGCGCGCGGTCGCCTTGTTGTCGATCAGCAGCTGGCGCAGCCTGGCCGCGGACCGGGCATGCATCGCGTCGAACTCGCCGGTGGCGCCGTCGGCGATGTCGGCGAAGCTCCGGTCTACGTCGTCGGCGTCGATGTTGGTCAGCCGCAACACATATGCCTCGGCCACATCGAGGGCCTGCTGGCCGGCGATATGGGTTTCGTAATGCCGGACCGCCAGCCAACCGCCGCCGCCCACCGCGGCCACCAGGGTCGCGATGGCCAGCCAGCGTCGCAGCATGGCGCGTCCGTTGGTCCGCGGCGGCGGTTCAGGCGCCGGTGGCGGTTCCCACACCGGCTCCCATCCGAAGTCGACGACACTCACCTGTCCCACCCGCCTTCCGATCGGCTTTCCATCAGCTCGTTGGGTGCGGTCCGCACCCGGATCCGCACCCGGCTGTCCCGATCCGGTCCTCCCGTACCGACCGCTTCGCCCTCGGGCCCCAACTGAGTTTTACGCACGCTGATCACAACTTTGCGCCGGTAAGGAAGATTTTCGGCATCCATGGCATAATCGGCCGTGTGACTGCCGCCTACTGCACCGCATCCGGGGTTGCCCTGGTGGCTCGGCGGCACATCGATTTCAAGCGGGTTTGCACCTGTCGCTGTCTGCCTTGATGTCGTAGAGCCGCCCACCTGTATCTTCCAGCTGGCCGACGGATCTGCGCCGCCGGACTCAGCCACCGGTGACCCGCGCTCCATCCCGCCAGCTCCTTTTTCGAAGGAGAATCGATGACCGCCACCCCGTCCGCGCCGAGCAAGGGCCGGCAGCGCAGCGAGGCCCAGTGGGCACTCGGTGAGACCGAACCGGTCAACAGCAACGAACAGTTCAAGAAGGATGACCCGGCGCTCAACGTGCAGGCGCGCATCATCGACGTCTACTCCAAACAGGGCTTCGACAGCATCCCCAAGGACGACCTGCGTGGCCGGTTCCGCTGGATGGGTCTCTACACCCAGCGTGAGCAGGGTTACGACGGCACCTTCACCGGCGATGAGAACGCCGACCTGCTGGAGGCCAAATACTTCATGATGCGGGTGCGCTGCGACGGCAAGGCGCTGTCGACCACCGCGATGCGCACCCTCGGTCAGATCTCGGTCGATTACGCCCGGGGCACCGCCGACATCACCGACCGGCAGAACCTGCAATACCACTGGATCGAGATCGAGAAGGTTCCAGAGATCTGGGATCGCCTCGCCGCCGTCGGTCTGCAGACCCTGGAGGCCTGCGGCGACTGCCCGCGCGGCATGCTGGGCTCACCGCTGGCCGGGGAGTCTCTCGATGAGGTGCTCGACGCCTCCCCCGCGCTCGACGAGATCGTCCGGCGCTACATCGGCAAGCCCGAGTACGCCAACCTGCCACGCAAGTACAAGACCGCGGTGTCGGGCCTGCAGGACGTCGCCCACGAGATCAACGACATCTCCTTCATCGGCGTCAACCATCCCGAGCACGGGCCCGGCCTGGACCTGTGGGTCGGTGGCGGCCTGTCGACCAACCCGATGCTGGCCAAGCGGCTCGGCGCGTGGGTGCCGCTGGATGAGGTCCCGGACGTCTGGGAAGCCGTCACCCGGGTCTTCCGCGACTACGGCTACCGGCGGCTGCGGTCCAAGGCCCGGCTGAAGTTCCTGATCAAGGACTGGGGCGTGGAAAAGTTCCGCGAGGTTCTCGAAACCGAGTACCTGGGCCGCAAGCTGATCGACGGCCCGGCCCCTGCCCAGCCCACCGCGACCATCGACCATGTCGGGGTGCAGAAGCTCCGCAACGGCCACAACGCGGTCGGGGTGGCCCCGATCTCCGGCCGGGTCAACGGCGCCACGCTGCTCAAGATCGCCGAACTGATGGAACAGGTCGGTAGCGACCGCGCCCGGTTCACCCCATATCAGAAGCTGATCATCCTCGACGTTCCCGACGAGAAGCTCGACGGCCTGCTGACCGAACTCGAGGCGCTGGGCCTGCCGGCCAACCCGTCGCCGTGGCGGCGCAACCTGATGGCCTGCACCGGCCTGGAGTTCTGCAAGCTGTCGTTCGTTGAGACGCGGGTGCGCGCGCAAAGCCTGGTGCCCGAACTCGAGCAGCGTCTGGATGACCTCAACGCGCAGTTGGACGTCCCGGTCACCGTCAACATCAACGGTTGCCCCAACTCGTGCGCCCGCATTCAGGTGGCCGACATCGGGTTCAAGGGCCAGATGATCGATGACGGCAACGGCAACTCGGTCCCGGGTTTCCAGGTGCACCTCGGCGGCAGCCTGGGCGCCGACAGCGGTTTCGGCCGAAAGCTGCGTCAACACAAGGTGTTCAACGACGACCTCGGTGACTACATCGACCGGGTGGTGCGCAATTTCATCAAGCAGCGCAACGCCGGCGAGCGATTCGCGCAGTGGGCGGTGCGGGCCGAGGAAGACGACCTGCGATGAGGCCGCACAGCGAAGACGAGTTGCGAGAACTGGCCGCCAAGGGGGCTGCCGAGCTCGACGGCGCCACCGCCGCCGAGCTGCTGGAGTGGACCGAGGCGAACTTCGGCGGTGTCAACGGACCGCGTGGCGGCGCCACCTGCAACTACGTGGTGGCCTCCAATATGGCCGACGCTGTGCTGGTGGATCTGGCGGCCAAGGTGCGCCCGGGGGTACCGGTGCTGTTCCTCGACACCGGGTACCACTTCGCCGAGACCATCGGCACCCGCGATGCGGTCGAGGCGATGTATGACATCGCGTTGGTCAACGTGACCCCCGAGCAGACCGTCGCCGAGCAGGACGCCGGCCACGGCAAGGATCTGTTCGCGTCGAATCCGGCGCTGTGCTGCCGGCTGCGCAAGGTCGAGCCGCTGGCCCGCACGCTGAGCGGCTACTCGGCGTGGGTGACCGGGCTGCGGCGGGTGGAGGCGCCGACCCGGGCCAACGCCCCGCTGATCAGCTTCGACGAGCAGTTCGGTCTGGTGAAGATCAACCCAATCGCGGCCTGGACCGACGACGAGTTCAACGCCTACATCGCCGCGAACAACGTGCTGGTGAACCCGCTGATCGACGAGGGCTACCCGTCGATCGGCTGCGCGCCGTGCACCGTCAAGCCGGCGGCCGGTGCCGATCCGCGCAGCGGCCGCTGGGCCGGTAGCGCCAAGACCGAATGCGGGCTGCACGCCTCGTGACCACCCTGGTCTTGACGGCGCACGGCAGCCGGGATCCGCGCTCGGCCGCCAACACCCGGGCGATCGCCGGGCATCTGCGCCGGGTGGCGCCCGAACACGATGTGCGGGTGGCGTTTTGCGAACACAACACCCCGAATCTGCGCGAGGTGCTGGCCGACGTCGGCGACGACGCCATCGTGGTGCCGTTCCTGTTGGCCAGCGCCTACCACGCTCGCATCGACATCCCGGGGATGATCGAAGAATCCGGGGCGACCGTCCGGGTGGCTCCCACGTTGGGCGAAGACCGTCGGCTGGTGCAGGTGCTCGGTGAGCGGCTGACCTCGGCCGGGGCGTCGCGGTTCGACCCGCAGCTGGGCGTGGTGGCGGTCGCGGTCGGATCGTCGGACGCTGTCGCCAACGCCCGCACCGCGCGCGTCACCGACCGGTTGTCGCGCGGAACCCGTTGGACGGGTGTAGAAATGGCTTTCGCCACCATGGCGGGCTCGGTGTCGCAAGCGGCCGAGCGGCTCCGGGCGCGCGGCGCCGAGCGGCTGATGATCGCGCCATGGTTCCTGGCGCACGGCAAGATCACCGATGGCATCGCCGAATACGCACGCCGCGAGGGCATTCCGATGGCCGAACCGCTCGGCGCGCACCGCCTGGTAGCCGCGACCGTGCTGGACCGGGTGGAGACGGCGCTGGCTGCCAAGGGCTTGGCTGCCTGATTACGCCGGTCGGGCTACGTGCCCGTCAGGAAGCGTGCGGCCGAGACCACCATATCGGCAAGCCCTTTGGCGACATTGTGGGCGACTTCGGTCGCGAACTGCGCGACCGGCAAGAGCGGGTCGGTGGCCCAGCCGATCCAGCTGCCAACTGTGTAGATCCAGCTGCCAACGGTATATAGCGGCGCGATGAACCAGTCATTGAGGAAGCGATATACCGAATCCTCCACCTGGTTGTGGAGTTGGAGCGGGTCTGCCCACGGCGAATTGATGTCCGGAAGATTGCCGCCCGGGAAACCGTCGCCACCGGGGACACCCACACAACTGTTCATGTCGCCGGTGAGCTCCCAACATTGCATCATTTGCAGACTCTTTGCGATGTTCTCGTAGTAAGGGTCGTAGAACGCACGTTCGTCTGGGGAGAGGTAGACCCGCTGCGACGCATAATTCGCCAACACCGCTTGGTAGTACTCGATCTGTTCGTGGATACCTTCGGGAACGGTGGCAGCAGCGGAGCCTGCCGCATCATGAGCGGCCTCAGAATCGTAAGTCGCCCCGAAGTCGTGAGCCGCGGCAAACTCCTCCGCACCGACTACCGGTGGCGCCGGCGGGCCGGAATCCACGTCCACAACAGGCCCGGTTTCAGACGAGAGATGGATCAGCGAGCTATCGAGGTCCAGGTGCGGGTCGAAGGTAAGTCCATCCAGCAACGGCGGCAAATCAGCGTCACTCGTCACGTCGACCACCGGTGCCGCGAGGTCAGACAGTACGTCGTCGAAGTCAGGAATGTCGGCGTTGGCCGGGGCGCCGACGCTCAACGTGGCCGCGCCGAATGTCAAGGCCGCGGCCGTGACCGCCCGCAATCGAGCGGCGCGACGCCGCTGCTCCCGGCTTCCGTCAACGGAACGCGACATCGCAACACCCCCAAGTATATGAACAACCTGAAAACTACGTGAGCGACACGTTACGAAATTTAGTGGGCGATTGTCAACGAATCCAAACAAAACGACCGAAGGTGGGTCAGTTCACTGGGAACGTGGACTCGCGCAGCGGCGGCACCCGGGTGGCCCGCACATAGACGGTGTCCCCTTCGGCCAAGGCCAGCGCCTCGGCGTCGCCGCGGGTGATCTGGGCGATGAAGGGCGCATGGGTGGCGGCGTTGATCAGCTCGACACGGACCTCGAAGCCCAGCGCAACCACCCGGTGCACTACCGCGCGCAGCACCGCGGACGCCTCGGCGGTGTCGCCGACGGCGGCCACCGCCATCTCCGGGGTGCGACCGACCCGGATGTCGTGCGGGCGCACCAGGGCACCGTTGAGCGAGGACACCGCCCCGAGGAACGACATCACGAACGCGTTCGCCGGAGCGTCATAGACCTCGGTCGGGGAACCGAGCTGTTCGATACGGCCCTGATTGAGTACCGCGATACGGTCCGCGACATCCAGCGCCTCGGCCTGGTCGTGGGTGACGAGCACCGTGGTGACGTGGACCTCCTCGTGCAGCCGGCGCAGCCACGCCCGCAGATCCTCCCGTACCTTGGCGTCCAATGCCCCGAACGGCTCGTCGAGCAGCAGCACCTGCGGGTCCACCGCCAATGCCCGCGCCAACGCCATCCGCTGCCGCTGCCCACCGGAGAGCTGGTTGGGATAGCGGGCCTGAAACCCGCTGAGCCCGACCACTTCCAGCAGGTTGTCCACTTTCTCCTTGACCTCGGACTTGGGTCGTTTGCGGATCTTGAGCCCGAACGCCACGTTGTCGCGCACCGTCATGTGCTTGAACGCCGCATAGTGCTGGAACACGAATCCGATGCCGCGCCGCTGCGGCGGGACACCGGTGACGTCGACGCCGTTGATCGTCACCGTTCCGCTGTCCGGGTGGTCGAGGCCGGCGATCGCCCGCAACAGCGTGGACTTGCCCGAGCCGCTGGGGCCCAGCAGTGCGGTGAGGGACCCGGACGGCACCGCGAAGTTGACGTTGTCGAGTGCGACGAAGTCTCCGTAGCGTTTGTTGGCTCCGCGCACGCTGATTGCGTCGGTCATCTGCTCCCCTTTCCGGCCCGCCGCATGTCGAGCACCACAGAGACGATCAACACCAACGCCGAAACCGTCATCAACAGCGTCGACAAGGCGTAGGCGCCGTATTCGGCGCCGCGGTTGTAGCGGTCGGACACCAGCAGTGTCAGCGTCTGGGATGTGCCGGGCAGATTGGACGACACGATCAACACCGCGCCGTACTCACCCAGCGTGCGCGCCACGGTCAGCACGATTCCATAGGTCAGTCCCCACCGGATCGACGGAAGTGTGATCCGCCAGAACGTCTGCCACGAGCTTGAACCCAGCGTCGCGGCCGCTTCCTCCATGTCGGCGCCCAGTTCGTGCAGCACCGGTTCGACTTCCCGGATCACGAACGGCAGGGTGACGAAAATGCTGGCCAGTACGATGCCGGGCAGGCCGAAGATGATCTTGAGACCCCAACTGTTCTCCACGAAACCCAGCAACCCGGCCGATCCCCACAGCACGATCAGCGCGACCCCGACGATGACCGGCGACACCGCAAAAGGCAGGTCGATGATCGCCTGGAGCGCTCCCTTGCCGCGGAACCTGTTGCGGGCCAGCACCAGCGCCGTCGGGATACCGAAGGCGACGTTCAGCGGCACCACGATCGCCACCACCAGCAGCGACAGCTGCAACGCCGAAATCGCCGCCGGAGTGGAGATGTAGGCGAAGAACTGTCCGAATCCGGGCGCGAAGCTGCGCCACAGGATCAATGACACCGGAACGATCAGCAACAAGCCGATGTAGGTCAGCGCCAGAAAGCGGGTGAGGTAACGGACTTTCGGTGACGGAGTCATCAGGACCGCTCCTGTCGCTTGGCCACCCGCGCACCCAGTACCCGCAGTGCCAGCAACACCAAGAACGAAACTGTGAGCAGTACAAGGGAGATCGCCGCGGCTCCGGTGCGGTCGTCGTTCTCGATCAGGGTCCGGATCCACTGCGAGGACACCTCGGTCTTACCGGGCACCGCCCCACCGATCAACACCACCGAGCCGAATTCGCCGATGGCCCGGGAGAATGCCAGGCCCGCTCCGGTCAGCAGCGCCGGAGTCAACGACGGCAAGACCACCGAACGAAAGATCGTCGCACCCGAGGCGCCCAGCGACGCGGCGGCCTCCTCGACCTCCCGATCGATCTCCAACAGCACCGGTTGTACCGCGCGCACCACGAATGGCAGGGTGACGAAGGCCAGCGCCAAACCGACGCCCCAGGCGGTGTGCTGCAGGTGCACGTTCACCGGGCTGGCCGGGCCGTACAGCGCCAGCATCACCAGGCTGGCGACGATGGTGGGCAACGCGAACGGCAGGTCAATGATGACGTCGACGAAGCGCTTGCCGACGAAGTCGTCACGCACCAGTACCCAGGCAATCAGCAGCCCGAACGCGAGGTTGACAACGGTGACCCCGGTCGCGATCGTCAGCGTCACCCGGAAGGACTCCAGCGCGGCGTGCGAGGTGACCGCCAGCCGGAACGCCTGCCAGCCACCACCGGCGGCCTGCCAGCTCACCGCGGCCAGCGGCGCCAGCACGATCAGCGACAGCCACACCACCGCGGCACCCACCCGCAGCGAGACGCCTTCGCGATGCAACCCGGTGTACACCGGCGGCTCGTCTCCGCCGGTCCGGGTCGCCTCGGTGACCACGATCTCGGTCATCCGGTGGCCCGGGTGTAGACCTTGGTGATGGCGCCGCTGTCCTTGTCGAACAGACCGCTGTCGACGACCTCCCAACCGCCTAGATCGGCGACCGTCCACAGCTGGCCCGGCGCCGGGAACGCCTCGCGGAACTCGGCCGCCACGCTTGGGTCGACCGGACGGAAGCCCGCCTGCGCCCACAGCCGTTGCGCGGCGGGCGTGTACTGAAAGTTCTTGAACGCGGTGGCAGTGTCCAGGTGTCGGCTGGAGGTCACCACCGCCAGCGGATTCTCGATCTTGAACGTCTGCGGCGGATTCACGTGCTCCACGGGTTTGCCCTTGCGCTCGACGGCGATCGCCTCATTCTCGTAGCTGATCAATACATCGCCGCTGCCCTGCAGGAACACATCGGTGGCCTCCCGTCCCGAGCCCGGACGCAGCTTGACATGGTCGGTCACAAGTCTGTCGACGAAGTCCAGGCCGGCCTGCGGATTTTTGCCGCCCTCACTCTTGACGGCGTACGGGGCCAACAGATTCCACTTCGCGGATCCGGAACTCAGCGGGCTGGGAGTGATGACCTCGATGCCGGGCGCCAGGAGGTCGTCCCAGTCCTTGATGTGCTTGGGATTGCCCTGCCGCACCATCAGGGTCACCACCGAGCCGAACGGGATGCCCTTGGTGACGTCGGCGTTCCAGTCCTCGCCGATCTTGCCGGCCTTGACCAGCCTGGTGATGTCGGGTTCGACGGAGAAGTTCACGATGTCGGCGGGTTTGCCGTTGGCGACGCCACGAGACTGGTCGCCCGAGGCTCCGTAGGAGGTGACGACCTGCACGTCGGCGCCCGCCTCGGTGCCGTAGAAGGCCGGGATCACCTTGCTCCAGCCGGGTTCGGGCACCGCGTAGGCCACCAGGGTCAACGTGGTGTGAGCGTCGGACCGTTCACCGCCGCCGACGACGTCGCTGGGGCCGCCGCCGCACCCGGCGATCAGAATGGCGGCCAGACCGAGGGCAGCGCCACGGGTGACAGTGTGAGGCATTGGTGACCTTTCCGTGCAGACTGAGGGAATCGGTTCCCGTCGCGTGGCAAAGGTCATGGCCCGATGAATGAGAAGCCGGGCATTGCGACCCCCAAGCGCCGACGGGCGGGAGTCAGCGACAACAGTGCACGTCGGCCACAGCGCAATTACCCACGGCGATATACACCCGGAGGGCCGGGCCGCGGCACACTCCATCACCGGACGCTGCGAACATGCGGGGAAGCCTAACAGAACCCCGCGGTTCAGTGAGGCTCGACGGAGGAGAGCCGAAGCTGGAACCGCGGCACGGGCCCCCGCGGTTCAGCGAGGCTCCACGGAGGAGAGCCGAAGCTGGAACCGCGGCACGGGCCCCCGCGGTTCAGCGGGTCAGCAGCCAGCTGACGATTACCAGCGCGATCAATCCGACCAGAATCAACGTCACCTGCGAACGCGGCATCTACCGGGCCTCGCCGTCGTCGGGGCGGACCCGTTCCAGTATCCGGATCCCCTGCCCCAGCATCGCGTCCAGCACCACCGCCAGGATGTAGGCCAACGCCAGCACCACCGGCATCACCACCGCGGTCTGGATCACGAAGCCGAGTCCGGATAGCCACAGCTCAACGCCGTCCCACCAGCTCAGGAAGCCAACCACCCCGCCCACCTTAGCGGCGATCGCGAGCGCGGCGAAGCCGGGCGAAGCGGATCACCGCCCACAGCACCGCGGCGATCGCGAGCGCGGCGAAGCCGGGCGAAGCGGATCGCCGCCATCAGCACCGCGGCGATCGCGAGCGCGGCGAAGCCGGGCGAAGCGGATCGCCGCCATCAGCACCGCGGCGATCGCCGACACGGGGTGGGTCAGGTGGACTCACGGCAGGCCGCCAGCGATGATGTCGGAATGGTCCTGCACCCCCCGCCGGGCGATGCACCCGACAAGACCGCTCCCGAAGTCATCGGAGAAGCCCCCGATGCCCGTGTCGCGACCAAAATGACCCCGCCATTGTCGGCCACCGCGCCCGTGCCCTATTCGGCCGCCCCGGGGCAGGTCCGCAACTCGTTCCCCCCGATCGCCGACTACGCGTTTCTGTCGGACTGCGAAACGAACTGCCTGATCTCGGCGGCCGGCTCGGTGGAGTGGATGTGCGTGCCGCGGCCCGACTCCCCCAGCGTCTTCGGGTCGATCCTGGACCGCAGCGCCGGGCACTTTCGGCTCGGACCGTACGGGGTTTCGGTGCCCGCGGCGCGGCGTTACCTTCCCGGCAGTCCCATCATGGAGACCACCTGGCAGACCCATACCGGCTGGCTGATCGTGCGAGACGCGCTGGTGATGGGCAAGTGGCACGACATCGAGGCGCGGTCGCAGACCCACCGGCGCACCCCTACCGACTGGGACGCCGAGCACATCCTGTTGCGCACGGTGCGCTGCGTCAGCGGCACCGTCGAACTGACCATGAGCTGCGAGCCGGCTTTCGACTACCACCGCACCAGCGCCACCTGGGAGTACTCGGCCAACGCCTACGGCGAGGCGATCGCGCGGGCCCGGCAGAACCCGGACGCCCACCCGACACTGCGGTTGACGACGAACCTGCGACTGGGTCTGGAGGGCCGGGAGGCGCGGGCCCGAACCCGGCTGACCGAGGGCGACGACGTGTTCGTGGCGTTGAGCTGGTCCAGACACCCGGCACCGCAGACTTACGCCGAGGCCGCCGACAAGATGTGGAACACCACCGAGTGCTGGCGGCAGTGGATCAACATCGGCAACTTCCCCGACCATCCGTGGCGGGCCTACTTGCAGCGCAGCGCGCTGACGCTGAAGGGACTGACATATTCGCCGACTGGCGCCCTGCTGGCCGCAGCCACCACGTCGTTACCGGAAACCCCACAGGGCGAACGCAATTGGGATTACCGCTACGCCTGGGTGCGCGATTCGACTTTCGCATTGTGGGGGCTCTACACACTGGGCCTGGACCGCGAGGCCGACGATTTCTTCTCGTTCATTGCCGATGTGTCCGGCGCCAATAACGGCCAGCAGCGTCCGCTGCAAGTGATGTATGGCGTCGGCGGTGAACACGAACTCGCCGAAGAGGAACTGGAGCATCTGTCGGGCTACGACAACGCCCGCCCGGTGCGGATCGGCAACGGCGCCTACAACCAGCGCCAGCACGACATCTGGGGCACGATGCTCGACTCGGTGTATCTGCACGCCAAGTCCCGCGAGCAGATCCCCGAAACGCTGTGGCCGGTGCTCAAACGTCAGGTGGAGGAGGCGATCGCGCACTGGCGCGAGCCCGATCGCGGGATCTGGGAGGTGCGCGGCGAACCGCAGCACTTCACATCGTCGAAAGTGATGTGCTGGGTGGCGCTGGATCGTGGCTCGAAACTGGCCGAGTTGCAGGGCGAGGTCTCCTACGCCCGGCAGTGGCGGGTGATCGCCGAGGAGATCAAGGCCGACGTGCTGGCCAACGGGGTGGATTCGCGTGGCGTGCTGACGCAGAGTTACGGCAGCGATGCGCTGGACGCCTCACTGCTGCTGGTGGTGCTCACCCGGTTCTTGCCGGCCGACGATCCGCGGGTGCGTGCCACCGTGATGGCGATCGCCGAGGAACTCACCGAAGACGGCCTGGTGCTGCGTTACCGGACCGAGGAGACCGACGACGGACTATCCGGGACCGAGGGCACCTTCACGATCTGCTCGTTCTGGCTGGTCTCGGCGCTGGTGGAGATCGGAGAGGTCAGCCAGGCCAAGCATCTGTGCGAGCGACTGCTGTCGTTCGCCAGCCCGCTGCACCTTTATGCCGAGGAGATCGAGCCGCGCACCGGTCGGCACCTGGGCAACTTCCCACAGGCGTTCACCCACCTGGCGCTGATCAACGCCGTGGTGCACGTGATCCGCGCCGAGGAGGAGGCCGACTCCACCGGGGGTTTCCAGCCCGCGAACGCGCCTAACTAGGGGTCGTTTTCGCCGGGAGCGCGGGGGTCGCCCGGTCTGGGTCAGCCGCTCAGGTTGCGGACCTTGTCCAGCATCGCTCTGGCCAGGTCGGCCGCGGTGGTATCCCCGGCCGGTGGGGCGTCGGCATGGTCGTCCTCGCCGACGAACCAGAACACGTCGACGTCGACGATGCAGTTCACCAGGACCGCCACTGCGCGTGACACCCGCAGGCCCACCTCGCCGTCCACGGTGGTCCGTACGGTGGCGGTCAGTACCGTGTCGCCGATGGAGACGTCGACGATCTCGCCGCTGGCCTCGCCGCTGGCCTCGTCGCCGCGGGTCACCGTGACCCCGTCGCAGCGGCCCCATTGCTGCGTGAACTTCTCGAAGAGCGCGTCGGCGTCGGCCTGGGTGGCCAAGGCGATCACGGCCTCGCCGACCCCGGTCAGGGCCGAGTGCCCGGTGGTGGACGTGCTGTCCCAGAACTCGTGGGCGACATCCTGTACGCCGGCGGATTCGTAGACCGCCTGCTGTCCGCCCACCGCAGCGCCGACGCAGTCTTTCGGGCCCGCGGTGTCCCAGGCATCGGGCAGACTGTCGACGCCGCCGAACCGTGGCGGCAGCGAGGGGTCGCTGCGGAAGGGTTGACCGATCAGCTTCGCCAACTCTGCATCGTCGAGCAACACCTGCCGGACCGCGATCCCGGTCACCGGCGTGGGCGCCAATCCCGGTGCCGGCCTGACGGTTCCGCTGACCACCGTGGTGCACCCGCTCGCCAACAGCGCCAGCGCCGCCGCGCCGGCAGCGGTTCTGCCCACCCGGTTGGCCACTATTTCTTGGCTCTTTCCCCGGCGGTCCCGCCGCCATCGGTGGACAGTGCCGCGACGAACGCCTCCTGCGGCACGTCGACCCGACCGATGGTCTTCATCCGCTTCTTGCCTTCCTTCTGCTTTTCCAGCAGCTTGCGCTTACGGCTGATGTCACCGCCGTAGCACTTGGACAGCACGTCCTTCCGGATGGCCCGAATATTCTCCCGGGCAATGATTTTCGAGCCGATCGCGGCCTGCACCGGCACCTCGAACTGCTGGCGCGGAATCAGTTCTTTGAGCTTGGTGGTCATCTTGTTGCCATAGGCCGACGCCGAATCCTTGTGCACGATCGCACTGAAGGCGTCCACCGCCTCGCCCTGCAGCAGGATGTCGACCTTGACCAGATCGGCCTCCTGTTCGCCGGCCTCCTCGTAGTCCAGGCTGGCGTAGCCGCGGGTGCGTGACTTCAGCGAGTCGAAGAAGTCGAAGATGATCTCGCCCAACGGCATCGTGTAGCGCAGCTCGACGCGTTCCGGCGACAGATAGTCCATGCCGCCCAGTTCACCGCGCCGGGACTGGCACAGTTCCATGATGGTGCCGACGAATTCGCTCGGCGCGATGATCGTCGTCTTGACGACGGGCTCGAAAACGGTGCGGATCTTGCCTTCCGGCCAGTCCGACGGGTTGGTGACGATCACCTCGGTGTTGTCTTCGCGAATCACCCGGTAGACGACGTTGGGTGAGGTGGAGATCAGATCGAGGTCGAATTCGCGCTCAAGGCGTTCCCGGGTGATCTCCATGTGCAGTAACCCCAGGAAGCCGCAGCGGAAGCCGAAACCCAGCGCCACCGAGGTCTCCGGCTCATAGGTCAGGGCGGCGTCGTTGAGCTGCAGCTTGTCCAGCGCATCACGCAGGTTCGGGTAGTCCGAGCCATCCACCGGATACAACCCGGAGTAGACCATCGGCTTGGGCTCGCGGTAGCCGGTGAGCGCCTCGGTGGCGCCGCCCCGCGCGGTAGTGACGGTGTCGCCGACCTTGGATTGACGCACGTCCTTCACGCCGGTGATCAGGTAGCCGACCTCTCCGACGCCGAGCCCCTTGGTGGCCTTGGGTTCCGGGGAGACGATGCCGACTTCCAGCAACTCGTGGGTGGCGCCGGTGGACATCATCGCGATCTTCTCGCGCGGCATGATCTTGCCGTCGACGACGCGGACATAGGTGACAACGCCGCGGTAGATGTCATAGACGGAGTCGAAGATCATCGCCCGGGCGGGCGCATCGGCGTCGCCGGTGGGTGGGGGCATCTGCTTGACGACCTCGTCGAGCAGGTCGGCCACCCCTTCGCCGGTCTTGCCGGACACCTTGAGGACATCGCCGGGTTCGCAACCGATGATGTGGGCCAGTTCGGCGGCGTAGCGCTCCGGGTCGGCGGCAGGCAGGTCGATCTTGTTGAGCACCGGGATGATGGTCAGGTCACGGTCCAGCGCCAGGTACAGATTCGCCAGGGTCTGGGCCTCGATGCCCTGGGCGGCGTCGACCAACAGGATGGCGCCCTCGCAGGCCTCCAGCGCTCGGGACACCTCGTAGGTGAAGTCGACGTGTCCGGGGGTGTCGATCAGGTGCAGGACGAACTGTTCACCGTCGACCTCCCAGGGCAGCCGCACATTCTGCGCCTTGATGGTGATGCCGCGTTCCCGCTCGATGTCCATCCGGTCCAGGTACTGGGCGCGCATCGACCGGTCGTCGACGACGCCGGTCAGCTGCAGCATCCGATCGGCCAGAGTGGACTTGCCGTGGTCGATGTGGGCGATGATGCAGAAGTTCCGTATCTGCGCCGGCGCGGTGAAGGTCTGGTCGGCGAAGCTGCTGATGGGAATCTCCTGGTGAAGCGGTGGTGTGGCGGTGTGTGCCTACTGTCCTGTCAGGGTAGCGAGGCGACAGCCCCAAAACGAAACCCCCGGAGGCGGCGGCACCTCCGGGGGTTTGCGTTCTCAAGCAGCGATCACATGTCGAGCGCGCCCAATCCGAAGTACCCGAACAGGTCGGCCACGCCCGCCTGGAAGAAGTTGCCGAAGTCGGCGAAGAAGCCGTCACCGGCCAGACCCGCTGCGATCCCGGCGTCGGAGCCGAACAGGTAGTCGTTGGCGTCAGCGATGTCGATCTCGCCACCACCGGTCAGCAGCGCGTACGTCAGCACGTTGCTGGCGTCGTAGAACTGCGTCAGCGCGCCGTTGAACAGGCTGTAGGAACCGGGGTCGCTCGACATCTCGTCTTCCCAGTTCGGACCGAACAACATCGCCGCGAAGACCGGGTTTTCCGTCAGGTTCTCAGCGGAGATGGTGCTGAACGACAGCGGGTCCGCCAGCGTCGGCTCGCCCGCGGTGATGAGGTCACTGTCGACCCCCGACGCCGTGGCCTGGGCGCCGAAGAGCCAGTTCATCGACTGCACCTGGCCCAGCAGGATGTTGCTGAAGTCGGGCGGCACGGGTGGGTCACCCGGGTCCGCGGCCGCCAGCGGCGCCAATGCGAATGCCGCGCCCGCTGCGAAAGCCCCAACCACGCCGATCTTGCGAATGTTCATAGCCCCATATGCCTTTCACGATGTCCAACCGGCGGGCCGTTTTGCCACCGCCGGATGCTCCCCCAGCACCGTCCGCTGCAAAGCCGTTCAAATCTAACAGATACCTGTGATTAAGCACAACTACCCGTTCACATAGCTGTGCGCCGGCAAGCGCTATTGCGAGCTTTTCCCCAGGTAACTAAGGGGGAATAGTCGGTGTCGGCGAGTTCTTAGCTGCCCTAAGTCGGCGCGTCACATCGTGGTCGACGAACGTAGCCGAACGCACCGAACGCGGTACGCCGGCGCCCGGCCCCGTTTCGCCTATGCTGCGAACATGGCTTCCCCGCGGAAGACACCATGGCAGACGGTGCAGCAATTCGCGGAGAACCTGGTGTTCAACGAAGCTCCACGGTTCCTCCGTCAGCTCGAACAGTCACCGCTGGTGCAGCAGCGCATCCAGCGGGGCATCGAGCAGGGCATCAAGATCGGCCTGGAAGTGCTGACCGGCACGGCGTCGGAACCGTCGCCGGCGATTCCGGCTGGCCGCCCGGTAACCAATAGCAGTGTCCCCACCGCACACCGCGCACGCCGCCTGGTGTACGCGCCCGATCTCAACGGCCGAGCCGACCCGGGCGAGATCGTCTGGACCTGGGTGGCCTATGAGGACAATCCGCGCGAAGGAAAGGACCGGCCGGTGCTGGTCGTCGGACGTGACCGCAGCATGCTGCTGGGACTGATGTTGTCCAGCCAGCCGCGCCACGCCGAGGACGCGAATTGGTTGGGCATCGGCGCGGGCAGTTGGGACGAAGCCCACCGGCTCAGCTGGGTACGGCTGGACCGGGTGCTCGACGTGCCCGAGGAGTCGATCCGGCGCGAGGGCGCCACCCTGGAACGCGCGGTGTTCGACGTGGTGGCCGCGCGGTTGCGTAGCGACTACGCGTGGAGCTGAGCCCTGCCGGGTGCGGGATCCGCTATCCCTGGCTGATGTAGGAGCGCAGCTGCGCGTGCTCGGCCTGCAACTCCTCCATCCGCGACTTGACGACGTCGCCGATGCTGACGATCCCGGCCAGCCGGCCGTCTTCAAGCACCGGTATGTGGCGCGCCCGGTGCTCGGTCATCAGCATGCTGACCTCGTCGGCGGTGTCGGATTTGGTGCAGGTCGCCACCAACCGGGTCATGATCGCCGAGACCGGCCGGGCCAGCAGGCTGGCGCCGTGAACGTGCAGTTGCCGAACCACGTCACGCTCGGAGGCCACCCCCTCCAGGCCGTCGGTTCCGATCACGACCATGGCGCCGATGTTGTGCTCGGCCAGTCCCGCCAGCAACTCCATGACGGTGGCATCCGGATGGATGGTCACCACCGCCGCGCCCTTGTTCCGCAATACGTCCGAGATCCGCATAGAAGCCTCCCGCCGCAGTGATCTGCTTCACACCAGGCTAGGCCATTTTGCCCGGTCGGGGGGCGGCGATGCCCAAACTCTGTCAATCAGCAAGCGGCGGACGGAGTTCTGTGGCATATGTGACGTCATGACGATCGAGATCACCCTGCTGGGCACCGGAAGCCCGATCCCCGACCCCAACCGTGCCGGTCCCTCGACCCTGATCCGGGCGGGCGGCCAGGCGCTGCTGGTCGACTGCGGACGCGGGGTGTTGCAGCGGCTGGCCGCTGCGGGCGCATCGGCCAACACGCTGTCCGCGCTGCTGCTCACCCACCTGCACAGTGACCACATCGCCGACCTCGGCGACCTGTTGATCACCCGGTGGGTCACCACGTTCGCCCCCGACCCCGCGCCGCTGCCGATCATCGGGCCGCCGGGTACCGCCGATGTCGTGGCGGCGATGCTGCAGGCGTTCGGCCATGACATCGGCTACCGCATCGCCCACCACGACGACCTGACCGCCCCGCCCCCGGTCGACGTGCAGGAACACACCGCCGGCCAGGTCTGGGATCGCGACGGCGTGCGGATCACCGTGGCGCCCACTGACCACCGGCCCGTGACACCGACCATCGGGTTCCGCATCGAGCACACCGACGCGTCGGGAACCGCCTCGGTGGTCATGGCCGGCGACACCGTGCCCTGCGACAGCCTCGACGAGCTGGCCGCCGGCGCCGACGCGCTGGTTCACACCGTGATCCGAAGCGACCTCATCGCTGCGCTGCCGCAGCAGCGGATCCGCGACATCTGCGACTATCACTCCTCGGTCGCCCAAGCCGGCGCCACCGCCCGGCGCGCCGGAGTCGGCACGCTGGTGCTGACCCATTACGTGCCCGCGATCGCCCCCGGGCAAGAGGAAGAGTGGCGGGCGTTGGCGGCCGCGGAGTTCGATGGGCCGATCGAGCTCGGCGACGACCTGCACCGAGTCGACGTGGTCGCAAGAGGCTGAGCACAGCGGCCACCGTTGAGCCAAGTTGGGGAGTTGACCGGCCAGCTGGTAATCTGAACAGCCGTTGCCCCCACGTCGGGAGGCGAACCCAACCAAGCTTTTAAGAAGGAACTACTTCGTGGCCAACATCAAGTCGCAGGTCAAGCGCAACCGGACCAACGAGCGCGCCCGGCTGCGCAACCAGTCGGTGAAGTCGGCGGTGCGCACCGCGATCCGCGCCTTCCGTGAGGCAGCCGAGGCCGGCGACAAGGAAAAGGCCAGCGAGCTGTTGCTGTCGACCGGCCGGAAGCTCGACAAGGCCGCCAGCAAGGGCGTGATCCACAAGAACCAGGCCGCCAACAAGAAGTCGGCGCTGGCTCGGGCTCTCAACAAGCTCTGATCCACTCGCGAACAGTCGCAAAAGCCCCCGTTCCGGTCGGAATTCGGGGGCTTTCGCGACTGCTCGGCACTCCTCAGCGGGCGGCCAGTTCGGCGACCTTGCGCACCGCTGCCTCCAGCGCGTAGTCGGCGTCGGCTGCGGCGCCCTTGACGTCCGCGTTGAGGCCCGCCACCAGCCGCACCGCGGCGGCGACCGATTCCTGCGACCAATGCCGGGCCTGTTTCTGTGCCCGCTGCACCCGCCAGGGCGGCATGCCCAACTCGCCGGCCAGCCGGTAGGGGTCTCCGGATTTGGGCCGCACCCGGGCAATGGTGTGGATCGCCTCGGCCAGCGCGTCGGCCAGCACCACGTGCGGCTCGCCCCGGATCATCGCCCATCGCAGCGCCTCGGTGGCGCCTTCGACATCCCCGACGACCGCCCGATCGGCGACGTCGAAGCCCTTCACTTCGGCTTTGCCGCTGTGGTAGCGGCGCACCGCGACGGCGTCGACATGCCCGCCGGTGTCGGCAACCAGCTGTGAGCAGGCCGCGGCGAGCTCGCGGATGTCGGAGCCGACCGCGTCGAGCAGCGCCGTGACGCAGGCGTCGTCAACCCGGACCTTGAGCCGGCGGAACTCGGCGCGGACGAAGTCGGCGCGTTCGGTGGCCTTGGTGATACGGGCGCACGGATGCACCTGCGCGCCGAGCTGCCGCAGCTGACCGGCCAGCGCCTTGGCCCGTCCCCCGCCGGAATGCACCACGACCAGCACGGTGCCCGGCGGGACGTCGGCGGCCGTCGCGCCGATGAGATTCACCGCATCCTTGCCGGCCTCGCCGGCGGCCTCCAACACCACCACACGCTCATCGGCGAACAGCGACGGGCTCAGCAGTTCGGCCAGTTCGCCGGCCTCGACCTCGCCGGCCCGCAACCGGTCAACCGGGATGTCGGCACTGCCGGCCTGGGCCCGCACCGCCGCCAGCACCTGCGCGACGGCCCGTTCGACCAGCAGTTCCTCGTCACCGAGGATCAGGTGTAGCGGCGAAACCGGTTGGCTCACCCGCCAATCGTGTCACGCAGCCCCGACAACCGCCCAGCCGGTCAACACCTCCGTGACCGACCACGCCAGCAGGCATACGACCAGGACGGCCAGCATCCGCCGGCAGCACCGCCAGCGCCAACAGCGCACCATCGCGACGGCAGCGGCGCCGACGCC
>NZ_QMEX01000119.1 GCF_003284925.1 Mycolicibacter senuensis | reverse complement strand
GGCGCCGAACACCGTCGCCATATCCAGCTCGGCGGCCGCCTCGGCAAACCGCACCACCCCGTATAACCCGTTGTGGTCGGTCAGCGCGATCGCCCGCAGGCCCAGCCGGGCGGCCTCGACGACCAGCTCCTGCGGGGTGCTGGCCCCGTCCAAGAAGCTGTACGCCGAGTGCGCGTGCAACTCGGCATAGGGAACCGTCGGGCCGACCGGCGGCGGGCGCTCGGGCCGCGGCTCCGTCGGCTCGCGATCAGCCGGCATACCGGCTGCCCGGGTGTGACGAGGCTTACCATCGAGCACTCGCTCCATTTCCGCCCAGCTCGGCGGGCCGTTTCCCCAGCCCATATCCGACAATCTATCGAACGTATGTACGAAGCGGCTGGGTTGGGTGTGAAAAAGAACTTTGATGCCCTAATCTGTGTCAGGTTCCGACACGATGCGAAAGGCTCACTGCTTTCATGTTCGGCGTTGTCAGACGCGCGTGGTTACCCCTACTCATCGTGATGGTTCTTTTGGTGGGGGGGTTCGTGGTGCACCGGATTCGCGGCTACTTCGGCGGTGATGACAGCGGCAGCAGTGCCGCGCCGTTCGAGGACACCAAGCCGTTCCATCCCAAGGTGGTGGTCTACGACATCTTCAGCCCGGACGGGACTTACGCCGACATCAACTACCTGGACCTGGAGGCAACGCCGCAGCGGGTCGACGGCGCCAGCCTGCCGTGGTCGCTGACACTGTCGACCACCAACCCGGCGGTGAGCCCCAACATCGTCGCGCAAGGTGATGGCAGCACCATCGGCTGCCGGGTCACCATCGACGGCGAGCTCAAGGACGAGCGAATCTCCAGCAGCCCGGTGAGCGCCCAGACCTTCTGCATTGTGAAATCAGGATGAGCAAACACATCAGCGACGACACCCCGACCGAAACGCTGCCCGCGGCGCAGCCGCCCCACCGCGGCGCCATCGCGACATGGATCCGCCGGCTGGCGGTGCCGCTCATTCTGATCTGGGTGGGCATCACCGTGGTGGTGAACGTCATCGTGCCGCAACTCGACGAAGTCGGCGCGATGCGCGCGGTATCGATGGCCCCCAAAGACGCCCCGTCGATGATCTCGATGATGCGCATCGGCAAGACCTTCGATGAGTTCAAGTCCGACAGCTCGGCGATGGTGGTGCTCGAAGGCGACCAGCCGCTCGGCGATGAGGCGCACAAGTACTACGACGAGCTGGTCGCCAAGATGGCGGCCGACACCGAGCACGTCGAGCACATCCAGGACTTCTGGAGTGACCCGCTGACCGCGGCGGGGTCGCAGAGCCCGGACGGCAAGGCCGCCTACGTGCAGGTGTACCTGGCCGGCAACATGGGCGAGACGCTGGCCAACGAGTCGGTCAAGGCCGTCCAGAAGATCATCGCCGACACTCCCGCACCGCCCGGCGTGCACGCCTACGTCACCGGCGGGGCCGCCCTCAACGCCGATCAACACATCGCCGGCGACAAGAGCCTGAAGGTGATCACCGCGCTGACGTTCGCGGTGATCATCGTGATGCTGCTGAACTTCTACCGGTCGATCGGCACGGTGCTGCTGGTGCTGGGCATGGTGGTGTTCGAGTTGAGCGCCGCGCGCGGCATCGTGGCCGTGCTCGGTTTCTACAACGTCATCGGGTTGTCGACGTTCGCGGTGAACCTGCTGGTGACGCTGGCCATCGCCGCGTCGACGGACTACGCGATCTTCCTGCTCGGCCGCTATCAGGAGGCCAGGGCGCTCGGGGAGGACAAGGAGTCGGCGTTCCACACCATGTATCACGGCACCGCGCACGTGATCCTGGGCTCGGGGCTGACCATCGCCGGTGCGACCTTCTGCCTGTCCTTCACCCGATTGCCCTACTTCAAGTCACTGGGTGTCCCGCTGGCGATCGGCATGGTGGTGGTGACGTTCGCGGCGCTGACCTTCGGTGCCGCCGTGGTGGCAGTGGCAAGCCGCTTCGGGATGCTCGAGCCCAAGCGGGCGATGCGGATTCGCGCCTGGCGGCGGCTCGGCGCGTTGATCGTGCGCTGGCCGGGTCCGGTGCTGGTGGCCACCACCGGGGTCTGTCTGGTCGGACTGCTCACCCTGCCGGGGTATGAGACCAACTACAACGACCGGGAGTACATGCCGGACTACGTGCCGGCCAACATCGGCTACGCCGCCGCGGACCGGCATTTCTCCCAGGCCCGGATGAATCCGGAACTGCTGATGATCGAGGCCGACCACGACCTGCGCAACCCGGCCGACTTCCTGGTCATCAACCGGATCGCCAAACGGGTGTTCGAGGTGCCGGGTGTCGGACGGGTGCAGACCATCACCCGGCCGCTGGGCACGCCGATCGAGCACACCACCATCCCGTTCGCGATCAGCATGCAGGGCACCACCCAGCAGCTCAACATGAAGTACCAGCTCGACAGCATGCGCAACATGCTGAAGATGGGCGAGGACATGCAGGTCTCCGTCGACAGCATGAAAGAGATGCTCGAGGTCACCCGCGAGATGTCGGCGACCACCCACAGCATGGCCACCAAGATGCACATCATGCTCGACGACATCCAGAAACTGCGCGATGAGATGGCCGACTTCGACGACATGTGGCGCCCGATGCGCAGTTACTTCTATTGGGAGCCGCACTGTTTCGACATCCCGATCTGCTGGTCGATCCGGTCGATCTTCGACATGATGGACGGCATCGACGCGATGACCGAGGATTTCGAGCTGGTGCTGCCCGACATCGACAACCTCGACCGGCTGATGCCCAAGATGCTCGAGATCATGCCGCCGATGATCGAGACCATGGAGAACATGCGGGTCACCCAGCTGAAGATGCAGTCCACCATGGAGGGCCTGCAGCTGCAGATGGAGAAGATGATGGAGGGCCAGAACGCCATGGGCAAGGCGTTCGACGACTCCAAGAACGACGACTCGTTCTATCTGCCGCCCGAAGCGTTCGACAACCCCGACTTCAAGCGCGGCATGAAGATGTTCCTGTCCCCCGACGGGCATGCGGTGCGGTTCATCATCTCCCACGAGGGTGACCCGATGTCTCCGGAGGGCGTCAGCCACATCGAACCGATCAAGCGCGCCGTGCACGAGGCGCTCAAGGGCACCCCGCTGGAGGGCTCCCGGGTCTACCTCGGCGGCACCGCGGCCATGTTCAAGGACATGAAGGACGGGTCGGCTTGGGACTTGATGATCGCGGGCATCGCATCGCTGTGCCTGATCTTCATCATCATGCTGCTGATCACCCGGGCGATCGTGGCCTCGGCGGTGATCGTCGGCACCGTGCTGTTGTCACTGGGCACCTCCTTTGGGATATCGGTGCTGTTCTGGCAACACATCGTCGGCCTGCACCTGCACTGGATGGTGCTGGCGATGAGCGTGATCATCCTGTTGGCGGTGGGGTCGGACTACAACCTGCTACTGGTCTCGCGGATGAAGGAGGAGATGCACGGCGGGCTCAAGACCGGCATCATCCGCGCCATGGGCGGCAGCGGCTCCGTGGTCACCTCGGCCGGTCTGGTGTTCGCGTTCACCATGATGTCGATGCTGGTCTCCGACCTGCGGGTGATCGGTCAGGTGGGTTCCACCATCGGCCTGGGCCTGATCATCGACACGCTGGTGATCCGCTCGTTCATGACGCCGTCGATCGCCGCGCTGCTGGGCCGCTGGTTCTGGTGGCCGCAGCGCGTGTGGTCGCGGCCCAGCCCGATCGCCCAGCAGGTTGCGCCGACCCCGGTCTCCGTCGGCAGCGGCTGACCGCGGGCGTCACTGCTGCGGGCGGACGACGAGCACCGGCGCGTGCGCCGACTGCACCACCGCCTGGCTCACCGACCCCAGCAGCATGCCGGTGAAGCCGCCGCGGCCATGGCTGCCCACCACCACCAGCTGCGCCTGCTTGGACTGCTCGATGAGTTGGTCGGCCGGCCGGTCACAGACCACCACACGGCGCACCGTGACGTCGGGATAGCGCTCCCGCCAGCCCGCCAGCCGCTCGGCCAGGGCCAACTCCCCGTCCGAGGCCATCGCGGCCAAGTCGATGCCGGGGAAATCCAGCATGCCGCTGTCGTGCCAGGCGTACACGGCCACCAGTTCCACTCCCCGCAACGACGCCTCCGCGAACGCCAGTTCGGTGGCGGCCTCCGACACCGGAGAGCCGTCGATGCCGACCACGACCGGCGCGGTGTCGGAGTGCGGGTCGCTGTCCGGGTCGGGTTCGTGGACGACCACGACCGGACAGTGCGCGTGCCGCACCAGTGACGAGCTGACCGAGCCGAGCAGACTGCGACGCAGCAGCCCGTGACCGCGAGACCCGACCACCAGCCTGGCGGCGTCGCGGGTGGCGTCCACCAGCATCGGAACCGTCGACCCCACCACGAGCTGGGCGTCGACCCGCAGGTTTTCGCCCTGCGTCTCGGCGATTACGACGGCTTCTCGCAGCTGGCGTTCGCCCTGCTCCTGTTGCCACTCGGTGTAGCCCGGCGGCATCGGCGTCTCGGGGAACGTCATCACCACCGGCGGGGCCAGCACGTGGACCAGCGTCAGCGGCAGGTTGTGCAAGGCGGCGGCGCGCGCCGCCCATTCGACCGCGGCGTTCGACGACGGCGATCCGTCGACACCTACCAGGATTGCGGGGTTCACCCCCCCCACGCTAAGCGGTATGACACCGTGGTGACCAGCCAAGCGTCCAGCTGGAGGAAGGCGGATCAGAAGTTGCCCATCACGATCGACCCGCGGCGGCACGACGCGGTGCTGTTTTGTCTCGGCGCCGACACCGAAGCACTCGCCACGGCCCTGGCCCAGCGGCTGCAGCAGGCCGGGCTGCGCACCCAACCGGTGGCATCGAGCGCGCAGCTGGTGGCCACTGCCGCCGAGCTGGGTGTGCGGCCGGGCCGCAGCGTGGTGCTCACCGACTCCGACGCGGACGTAACCGCCGCGCGGAGCGCGGGTTTCGCCCTGGTCGTCGGCGTGGGAACCGACGGCGGCGACGCGGTGGTGGCCGAGCCGGGCCAGATCGAGGTGCGTACCGGTGATCGGCCGATGTCGGCGCTGGCCGACGCGATGACGGCGCCGGAGCTGAGCGAGCTCACCCATCCGGCGGTGTTCTTCGACTTCGACGGCACGCTGTCTGACATCGTCGAGGATCCCGACGCGGCCCGACCGGTCGCCGGTGCGGTGGAGGCGTTGGCCGCGCTGGCCGCCCGCTGCCCGGTCGCGGTGCTGTCCGGGCGGGACCTGGACGACGTACGGGCGCGGATTGGCCTGGCCGGGATCTGGTATGCGGGCAGTCACGGCTTCGAGCTGACCGGTCCCGACGGCGCCCACCACCAGAACGACGCCGCCGCCGACGCGGTGCCGGTGCTGGCCGGTGCCGCCGCGTCGCTGCGCGAGCAGATCGGCCCGATACCGGGGGTCGTGGTGGAGCACAAGCGATTCGCCGTCGCGGTGCACTACCGCAACGCGGCCCGGGGCCGGGTCGGCGAGGCGATGGCGGCGGTGCGCGACGCCGGGCGGCGGTTGGGCCTGCGGGTAACGACCGGTCGCGAGGTGATCGAGTTGCGCCCGGAGATCGACTGGGACAAAGGCCGCACACTGCACTGGATTCTGGAGCGGCTGGGCACTGTGACACCGCTGTTCCTCGGCGACGACATCACCGACGAAGACGCGTTCGACGCGGTCGCCGATCTGGCAGGCGCCGGAATCCTGGTGCGGCACAGTGACGATGGCGACCGCGCCACCGCGGCCCGGTTCGCACTGGACAGCCCGGCCCGGGTCGTCGAGTTCACCGCGCAACTGGCCGGCAGGCTCGGCGCCGGGTAGCGGGACGTTTGGCCGATCGGCGAACGGGCAACTCCTGCCCATGACCTTCGATCTCAGGCCGACCGCAGCGCAGCACGATCTGGCGCGCCGCACCCATCAGTTCGCCGAGTCCGTCATCCGTCCGGTCGCCCTCGACTACGACCAGCGGCAGGAGTTCCCGTGGCCGGTGTTGGAGGAAGCCGCCCAGCAGGGCTTCTACAGCCCGTTGTTCTACCGGGATCTGATCGGGGACTCGACGGGCCTGTCGATGCCGATGTTCATGGAGGAGCTGTTCTGGGGTTGCGCCGGAATCGGGTTGGCGATCGTGATGCCGGCGCTGGCGCTCTCGGCGATCGGTCAGGCCGCCTCCCCCGAACAGCTGCTGGAATGGGCGCCGGAATGCTTCGGCACGCCCGGTGACCTCAAGCTCGCGGCCCTGGCGATCTCCGAGCCCGAAGGCGGCAGCGACGTACGCAACCTGCGCACCACGGCCCACCGCGACGGCGACGACTGGGTAATCGACGGGCACAAGATGTGGATCGGCAACGGCGGCATCGCCGACGTGCACGTGGTCAATGCCGTCGTGGACAAAGATCTCGGTCATCGCGGGCAGGCGTTGTTCATCGTGCCCGGCGGCACCCCGGGCCTGGAGTTGGTGCGCAAACTCGACAAGCTGGGCTGCCGGGCGTCGCACACCGCCGAGCTGCGTTTCGATCGCGTCCGGGTACCGCAGGCCAATCTGCTGGGCGGTCAGGAAAAGCTCGACCACAAGCTCGCCAAGGCCCGCGAAGCCGTTGCCGGCGGCACGTCGTCGAGGTCGGCGACGCTGGGCACCTTCGAGCAGACCCGGCCGATGGTTGCTGCGCAGGCGATCGGGATTGCCCGCGCCGCAATGGAATACGCCACCGGCTACGCGACCCGACGGGTCGCGTTCGGCGGACCGATCATCGACAATCAGGGCATCGCCTTTCCGCTGGCCGAGCTCGCCACCGCGATCGACGCCGCGCGCCTGCTGACCTGGCGGGCGTCGTGGATGGCGGCCAACGGGATCGCGTTCGGCCGCGGCGAGGGGTCGATGTCGAAGCTGGCGGCCAGTGAGGTCGCGGTGCGGGCCACCGAACGCGCGATTCAGACGCTGGGCGGCTGGGGCTACATCACCGATCACCCGGTGGAGAAGTGGTATCGGGATGCCAAGTTGTACACCATCTTCGAGGGCACCAGCGAGATACAGCGGATCGTGATCTCGCAGGCGCTGGGCGCCTCGGAAGGCGCTCCGCCGCTGCATGTCGAGATCGAGCCGTCCGGCGGCCCGCTGAACCGGATGTTCGGCCGCGGCACCCCTATTCGCACCCGCGCGGCCAGCGCCGCACTGGCGATGCAGGACCGGATCCCCGATCCGGTGATGCGACTGGCGATGAAAGTGCTGCGACCCCCGCGCCCGTAGCCCGTGCGCTGGGAGCCCTGGGCGCCGGAAGTCCGCAACGGGCGGTCAGCCCCGGTACTCTGCGGCACCGTCGTCGAGCACCACCCGCGGGTTGACGCCGTCGGGACCGGCGGCCTCGGTTCGGAACACCGCCCTGCCCGGCTCGGTCCGCCAGATCGAGGTGGTCAGCGTCTCGCCGGGGAACACCGGTTCGGTGAAGCGTGCCGTGATCGCGGTGACCCGCTCGGCGTCGCCGCCGCCGAGTTCGGCGACCAGCGCGCGGCCGGCGAAGCCGTAGGTGCACAACCCGTGCAGGATCGGCTTGGGGAAACCGGCCAGCGTGGTGGCGAACCAGGGGTCGCTGTGCAACGGGTTACGGTCGCCGGAGAGCCGATACAGCAGCGCCTGGTCCTCGCGGGTCGCATAGGCCACGCGGGCATCCGGCTCGGAATCCGGAATCTGCGGGGCCACCGGCCGCTGCCCCGGCTCCCCGCCGAAACCACCGGCCTTACGGATGACCAGCGTGGTCAGCGTCTCGGCGATCGGCTCGGAGGTCGTGGGGTCGGTGCCGCGTGCCCGCAGCATCACCACGGCATTCTTGCCCTCACCCTTGTCCTGGATGTCGGCGACCTCGGCGACCACCTGCAGGCTTCCGGCGGCGGGCAGCGGCGCGAACAGCCGCACCTGCTGCGAGCCGTGCAGCAGCATCGCCGGGTTGAAGGTGCCGATCTTGCCGGCGGCCGCGAAGCCCAGGCAGCAGACCACGGCGAAGGTGGGCAGCACCTGCTGCGGGATGTCGTGGCTGTTCTCGGTGGTGAACGCCAGGTCGGCCGTCCCGGCGCCGACGCCGAGCGCATACAGCATGGTGTCGCGATCGGTCCATTCGACCAGTACCGGATCGGTGGTCGCGCCGACGGCTGTCGGATCCAGTGCCATGGGTTCTCCTTACCGCGATCATGGGCGGATTCGCCTCACCATTTCAGCAGAACCGGCCCCGTCGGCACCGCCGACACGGCAGGCTGTCGCCATGGGGAAGCGCATCTGGAACCGCACCGGCACGGTATTCGCGATGGTGGCCGCCGCCCTCGCCGCAGGCCTGGTGCTCGGGGGTTGTTCGGGGACACCGCATACCCGCACCATCACTTTGACGTTCATTCGCCACGGCGAATCGGAAGCCAACGCCGCCGGGATCATCGACACCACGGTGCCCGGCCCGGGGTTGACCGAGAAGGGCCGCGCGCAGGCCCAGGAGATCGTGGACCAGCTGTCGCGCAACCGCTACGACGGCGTGTACGCCTCCTCGATGGCGCGCAGCCAGCAGACCGCCGCGCCGCTGGCGCGCGAACTCGGCCGTCAGGTGCAGGTCCTGCCCGGGCTGCGGGAGATCGACGCGGGCTGGTTCGCCGACAAGCAGAACACGGTGGTCAACGCGACCTATCTGCTGGCCCCGCAGGCCTGGATTCACGGTGACCGGACCGCGGCCATACCCGGCTCGATCGACGGCAACCAGTTCAACGACGAGTTCAGCGCCGCCGTGCAGCGGATCTACGACAGCGGAGACGCCAATCCGGTGGCGTTCTCGCACTCGGCGTCGATCATGGCGTGGACGCTGATGAACGTCAGGAACCCGCGGGACGAGCTGATGACCGACCACCCGCTGCCCAACATCGGCCGGGTGGTGATCAAGGGCAGCCCGAGCACCGGCTGGAAGCTGGTGGACTGGGACGGAATTCGCGCGTTCTGAGCCCACGGTTGACGTGGTGGCCGTGACAGGCCACCATGACCGGATGCGCTATGTCGTTACCGGCGGTACCGGATTCATCGGGCGACGGGCGGTGTCCCGTCTGCTGACGACCAGGTCCGACGCGCAGGTGTGGGTGCTGGTGCGCCGCGAGTCGCTGGGCCGCTTCGAAGCGCTGGCCTCGCAACCCGGCCAAGGCTGGGGTGAGCGGGTAAAACCGCTGGTCGGCGACCTGACAGCGGAGAACCTCGGGTTGACCGACACGGTGATCGACGAGCTCGGCAGCATCGACCACGTGCTGCACTGTGCGGCGATTTACGACATCACCGCCGGCGCGGCCGAACAGCAGGCCGCCAACGTCGAGGGCACCCGCGCGGTGATCGGGCTGGCGAAGCGGCTCGATGCCACCTTGGCGCACGTCTCGTCGATCGCGGTGGCCGGCGACTACGCCGGCGAGTTCACCGAGGCCGACTTCGACATCGGCCAGGCGCTGCCGACGCCGTATCACCAGACCAAGTTCGAAGCCGAAGCGCTGGTGCGCTCGACGCCGGGGCTGCGCTACCGGATCTACCGCCCGGCGGTGGTGGTGGGTGATTCGCGCACCGGGGAGATGGACAAGATCGACGGCCCGTACTACTTCTTCCCGCTGCTGGCCAAACTGGCGGCGCTACCCCGGCTCACCCCGATGGCCTTGCCCGACACCGGACGCACCAACGTCGTCCCGGTCGACTACGTGGTCGACGCGCTCGTCGAGTTGATGCACGCCGACGGGTGCGACGGGCGTACCTTCCACCTGACGGCGCCGAAATCCATTGGGCTGCCGGACATCTACCGGGCTGTCGCGGCCGAGGCGGGGCTGCCGCCGCTGCGCACCAAGCTGCCCGGCGCGGTGGCGGCCCCGGTGCTCAACGTGGGAGGCCGGGCGCGGGTGTGGCGCAACATGGTCGCGACCCAGCTGGGCCTGCCCGCCGAGGTGCTCGACCTGGTGAACCTGCGGCCGACGTTCGTCGCCGACGCCACCCGGGAGGCGTTGCGGGGCACCGGTATCGAGGTACCGCGGTTCGCCGAGTACGCGCCTCGGCTGTGGCGATACTGGGCGCAGCAGCTGGATCCCGACCGCGCCCGCCGCGGAGATCCGGCCGGACCCCTGGTCGGCCGGCACGTCGTCATCACCGGGGCGTCCAGCGGCATCGGCCGGGCCTCGGCGATCGCGGTCGCCGAGCGCGGCGGTGTCGTCTTCGCACTGGCCCGCAGCGGCGAGGCGCTCGATGAGTTGGTGGCCGAGATCCGCGCCAAGGGCGGGCAAGCCCACGCGTTCAGCTGCGACGTCACCGATGCGGCATCGGTGGAGCACACCGTCAAGGACATCCTGGGCCGGTTCGACCACGTCGACTACCTGGTGAACAACGCCGGCCGGTCGATTCGCCGCTCGGTGGCCAGTTCCACCGATCGGCTGCACGACTACGAGCGCACCATGGCGGTCAATTACTTCGGCGCGGTGCGGATGGTGCTGGCGCTGCTGCCGCACTGGCGGGAACGCCGGTTCGGCCACGTCGTCAACGTTTCCAGCGAAGGGGTGCTGGCGCACAGTCCCCGCTACAGCGCCTATGTGCCCACCAAGGCCGCGCTGGACGCGTTCGCCGATGTGGTGTCGACCGAGACGCTCTCAGATCACGTCACCTTCACCACCATCCACATGCCGTTGGTGGCCACGCCGATGATCGCGCCGACGGGCAAGCTGTTGCCGGTCGGGGCGATCAGCCCCGAGCACGCGGCCGCCATGGTGGTGCGCGGTCTGATCGAGAAGCCGGACCGGATCGACACCCCGCTGGGCACCCTGGCCGAGGCAGGCAATTACATCGCCCCGCGGCTGGCGCGCCGGCTGCTG
>NZ_QMEX01000118.1 GCF_003284925.1 Mycolicibacter senuensis | reverse complement strand
CGGTCGGCGGATGGCCGATGCGATCGAAGCGATGCGAGCGGTGACGGTGGCGCGGCTGCACGGTCACTGCGTCGGTGGCGGCGTCGTGCTGGCCGCGGCCTGCGATCTGCGGGTGGCCGCTGCCGACACCCGGTTTTCGATACCGGAGGTCGATCTGGGGATCCCGCTGGCCTGGGGCGGCATCCCGCGGTTGGTCCGCGAGATCGGGCCCGCGCTGACCAAGGAGCTGGTGATGACCTGCCGGGCGTTCGGCGCCGACGAGGCGAAGGCGGCCGGCTTCATCAACCGGGTGGTCGCCGAGGCGGACCTGGACGCCGAGGTCGAGGCGTTGGTCGGCCAGTTGACCGGCAAGTCCGCGCTCACCCTGGGCGGCACCAAGCGCCAGGTCAACGCGGTCACCGAGGGCATGGTGGGCACCGCGCGCAGCTGGAACGACGCCGACGCGCTGGTCACCGCGGTGCACGACACCGAATCGCAGGCCTCGGCGATGGCGTATCTGGAACGGGTCCATCGCCGCTGAGCCCGCCGACGACAGGAGGAGCAGATGACAGGGACACCGCCGGCGACGACCCTGTGCGAGGCGTTTCAGCGCACGGCCGCTATCGACCCCGACGGGGTGGCACTGCGGACCGTCGGCGGTGGGCAGACGCTCACCTGGCGCGAGTATGCGGCGCAGGTGCGCCACGTCGCGGCCGGATTGGCCGGCCTCGGGGTGCGCCGCGGGGACACGGTGTCGCTGATGATGGCGAACCGGATCGAGTTCTACCCGCTCGAGGTCGGCGCTCAGCACGCCGGCGCCACGTCGTTCTCGGTGTACAACACGCTGCCCGCCGAGCAGCTCGGCCATCAGCTCGGCAACGCCGGCACCAAGGTGGTGATCTGCGAGCACGCCTATATCGAGACGATCCGGTCCAGCGGTGCCCCGGTCGAACACATCGTGTGCCTCGACGGCCATCCGGACGGCACCTTGTCGCCTGCGGATCTGCTGGCCGCCGGGCGCCCCGATTTCGACTTCGAATCCAGTTGGCGGGCAGTGCAACCCGACGACGTCATCACCCTGATCTACACCTCGGGCACCACCGGCGCCCCCAAAGGGGTGGAGATGACCCATACCAACCTGCTGTTCGAGGCGGCGGCGCTCGATGCGGTCCTCGGGGTGCGCTTCGGTGACCGGATCACCTCCTACCTGCCGTCGGCGCATATCGCCGACCGGGCGATGGGGCTCTACAACCAGGAGATCTTCGGTGTCCAGATCACCGTCGTTCCCGACGTCCGGGCCATCGGGGCCGCCCTGCCCGACGTGCGTCCCACCATCTGGGGCGCCGTACCGCGGGTCTGGGAGAAGCTCAAGGCTGCCGTCGAGTTCGCGGTCGGTGCCGAGCCGGACGAGGACCGTCGCGCCGCACTGCGATGGGCGCTGACGGTAGGCGCCAAACGCGCCGCGGCGCTGATCGGCGGCGAGCCGGTTCCCGAAGCCGTGGCCGCCGAGTGGTCGCAGGCCGACGAACTGGTGCTGTCGAAACTTCGAGCCGAGCTGGGCTTCGGCGAACTGCGGTGGGCGGTGTCGGGCGCGGCGCCGATTCCCAGGGAGACGCTGGGATTCTTCGCCGGGATCGGCATTCCGATCAGCGAGGTCTGGGGCATGTCGGAGCTCAGCTGCGTCGCCTCGACCACCCATCCTCGCGATGCCCGGCTCGGCACCGTCGGAAAGTTGTTGCCCGGGCTGGAAAGTCGCATCGCCGACGACGGCGAGTTCCTGGTGCGGGGGCCGCTGGTGATGCGGGGCTACCGCAAGGAGGCGGCCAAGACCGCCGAGGCGATCGACGCCGACGGCTGGCTGCACACCGGCGACATCCTCGAGGAAGACGCCGAAGGCTATCTGCGCGTGGTCGACCGCAAGAAGGAGCTGATCATCAACGCCGCGGGCAAGAACATGTCCCCGGCGTACATCGAGAACGCCATCCTGGCGTCCTGCCCGATGATCGGGGCGATGGTCACCATCGGGGAGTCCCGGCCCTACAACACCGCCCTGCTGGTGTTCGACGCCGACTCGGTCGGCCCGTATGCGGCCGCGCACGGCTTGCCGGAGGCGACACCTGCGGCGCTGGCCGCCGACCCGGCGGTGATCGCACAGATCGCCGCCGGAGTGGCCGCCGGCAACGCCAAACTCTCGCGGGTCGAGCAGATCAAGCGCTTCCGGGTGTTGCCCACGCTGTGGGAGCCCGGCGGTGAGGAGGTCACACTCACCATGAAGCTCAAACGCGGGCCGATAGCGGCAAAGTACGCCGACGAGATCGAGGCGCTCTACGCATCCGAACCCGCACCGCACATCCATCAGCCGGCGGGCAGCGAAGATGCCCGCCCGGCGACAGCCGTCTGAGGGGGAGCACCACGGCGATTTTCACGTTCGGACACGGCACCGCGGAGGCAGCGGAGATCACGAACCTGCTGACCGGCGCCGGGGTGCGCCGTCTGGTCGACGTGCGCAGCGCACCGGGCAGCCGCCGCAATCCCGACAGCGCACGCGAGGCGATGCAGCAGTGGCTGCCCGAAGCCGGCATCGGCTATCGCTGGGAGCCGCGGTTGGGCGGTTGGCGGCGGCGCAGCGGCGACAGTCCCGATGTCGGACTGCGCAATGATTCATTCCGCTCCTATGCAGGCTATATGCGCACCGACGACTTTCGGGACGGCGTCGCCGACCTGCTGGCCGAAGCGGCCGACCGGCAGGTCGCGGTGATGTGCGCGGAGACCGTGTGGTGGCGATGCCATCGGAAGCTGATCGCGGATTACCTCACGCTGATCCACGGCGTGCCGGTGTGTCACCTGATGCACGACGGAAAGCTGCGGGAACACCGCCCGATGGCAGAAGCGCGGGTCGACGGTGATGTCCTGGTGTATGACCGACCGTCGCCGGGGTGACGCACCGCGGGGCGATGCGGCGGACTAGCCCTGCTTCCGGCCCAGCACCAGCCATAGCGCGGTGCAGACCCCGGCGGCGCTCAGCACCGCGGCCGCGGCACTGGCCGTAGCCGCGCCGACGACCAGCAGGGTGGCCAACCCGACCGCCAGCGCGACCAGCTTGTAGGCCGGCCATGGCACCCCGGCGATCGGCACCTGGTGCCGTGGGCGCTCGGCGGTCGTCATGCCGTTAACGGTACGCGATAACCAATTGTTCGACCACCCGAAACTCCACAGACGGCCGGCCGTGTTGCGGCGCCGGTCTAGTCTGGACGGCATGCCTCTGAGCGGAGAATACGCACCCAGCCCGTTGGATTGGTCCCGGGAGAACGCCGAGAAGTACCTGGCTTCCGGTGGCACCGAGGGCACCGAGATGAAGGGCAAGCCGGTGGTGCTGCTGACCACCGTGGGAGCCAAGACCGGCAAGCTGCGCAAGACCCCGTTGATGAGGGTGGAGCACAACGGACAGTACGCGATCGTCGCCTCGCTGGGCGGCGCGCCCAAGCACCCGGTCTGGTACCACAACGTCGTCAAGAACCCGCGGGTCGAACTGCAGGACGGCACCGTCACCGGCGACTACGACGCCCGCGAGGTGTTCGGCGATGAGAAGGCGCAGTGGTGGGAGCGCGCGGTGGCCGCCTGGCCGGACTACGCCGAGTACCAGAAGAAGACGGACCGCGAAATCCCGGTGTTCGTGCTGACCCCGGTGGGGTGAACCCGCTGCTGGGTGGCATCATATTGCGGTGTCCGCCGAACTGCGCCAGAACCGTGGCTCCAACGCCTGCCCGCTGACCGCGGCCGATATCGACGTGGCGGCCCAGCGAATCGCCGGCGTGGTGGCGCCGACTCCGCTGCAGCTCAGCGACCGGCTCTCGGAGATCACCGGTGCCACGGTGTACCTCAAGCGGGAAGACCTGCAGTCGGTGCGGTCCTACAAGCTGCGCGGAGCCTACAACCTGCTGGTGCAGTTGACCGCCGATGAGATCGCCGCCGGCGTGGTGTGCTCATCGGCCGGAAACCACGCGCAGGGCTTCGCCTACGCCTGCCGGTCGCTGGGCATTCGCGGCCGGGTGTACGTGCCGGCCAAGACTCCCAAGCAGAAGCGCGACCGGATCCGCTACCACGGCGGCGAGTTCATCGAGCTGATCGTCGGCGGGGCGACGTACGACATGGCTGCGGAGGCGGCACTGGCAGACGTGGCCCGCACCGGGGCCACATTGGTGCCGCCCTACGACGACCTGCGGACGATGGCGGGCCAGGGCACCATCGCCGTGGAGATCCTCAACCAGCTCGACACGGAACCGGACCTGGTCGTCGTTCCGGTCGGCGGCGGCGGCTGTATCGCCGGGATCACCAGTTACCTCGCGGAGCGGACCGCCGAAAGTGCGGTGCTGGGCATCGAACCGGCCGGGGCGGCCTCGATGATGGCCGCCCTGGCCGCCGGCGAACTGGTGACCCTGGACACCGTCGACCAGTTCGTCGACGGCGCCGCCGTCAAGCGCGCCGGCGCCCTGCCCTACGCCGCGCTGGCCGCCGCCGGCGACATGGTGTCGGTCACCACGGTCGACGAGGGCGCGGTGTGCACCGCGATGCTCGACCTCTACCAGAACGAGGGCATCATCGCCGAGCCGGCGGGTGCGCTGTCGGTGGCCGGGCTGCTCGAGGCCGACATCACGGCCGGGTCCACCGTGGTCTGCCTGATCTCCGGCGGGAACAACGACGTATCGCGCTACGGCGAGATCCTGGAACGTTCGCTGGTCCACCTCGGCCTCAAGCACTACTTCCTGGTCGATTTTCCCCAGGAGCCGGGCGCGTTGCGGCGGTTCCTCGACGAGGTTCTCGGCCCCGGCGACGACGTCACGCTGTTCGAATACGTCAAGCGCAACAACCGGGAAACCGGCGAGGCCCTGGTCGGAATTCAATTGGGCTCGGCGGCGGATCTCGGTGGTCTGCTGGCCAGGATGCGCTCCTCGCAGATCCACGTCGAGCCGCTGGAGCCCGGCTCGCCGGCGTATCGCTACCTGCTCTGAGCGTCGGATCCGGCAACGTAGGTGACCCAGGGTCACCGAGCGGGTAGCCGACGGGCATGGTGTCATCGAAGACGATGAGTATGGATGAAACCGATGTTCGGCGGGTGCTCGACATCGCCCTGCGGTTCGGGCAGCTGCTGTTGGGATCGCAGGCCGGAACCGCCGATGTCGCCTCCAGCATGCTCTCGATCGCGACCGCCTACGGGCTGCCACAGACCCAGGTGGACATCATGGCGAACTCGATCAGGGTGTCGGTGCCTCGTGGGGTGCCGGGCGCCCCGGTCACGGCGATGTATCTGGTGCAGTCGCGCTCGCTGGACTACACCCGGCTGCAGCTGGCCACCGACCTCGCCGAGCATGTCGTCACGACCACGCCCGATCCCGAGTGGGTGCAGCAGCAGCTGGACCTCGTGAGCCGGGCCGACCATCCCTATCCGCGGTGGGTGGCCACCGCCGGCTGGGCGGTCATGGCCGGTTGCTTCTCGGTGCTGATCGGCGCCGGGCCGGTGATTGCCATGATCTCGGCGGCCACCACCGCGCTGATCGACCGGGTCGGCCGGGTGCTCAACGGCTGGCGGCTACCGCTGCTGTTCCAGCAGGTGGTCGCCGCAGCGGTGGCCACCGGCGTAGCCATCGTGGTGCACGCCGTCGGCTGGCTGCCCGCCGGCGCGTCGGTGTCACCGGTGGTGGCCGCCAACATCGTGGTGCTGTTGTCGGGGCTGGCCACCGTCGGCTCGGTGCAGGACGCCATCACCGGCTACCAGCTGACCGCGGTCTCGCGGGGCATGGACATCCTGCTCTCGTCGGCGGGCATCCTGGTCGGCGTGTCCATCGCGGTGCGCATCGGTGGCTGGTTCGGCGCCCAAGTCCGGGTGAGCGCCGAGCTGCCGGTCGCGGTGCTGAGTATGCCGGTGTACGTGCTGGCGGGCGCCATGGGCGCTGCGGCCGCCGCGATAGCCGGCTACGCGCAGCTCAAGGCGGCGTTGGCGGCAGGTCTTGCCGGGGCGACCGCCACGTTGCTGGTGTTCGGACTGCGACTGGTGGACGCCGACCCCATTGCCGGCTCGTTCCTAGCGGCCGCGGCGACCGGTCTGGTCGGCACCCTGCTGGCGCCCCGGCTGCGGGTGACGCCGCTGGTGATCATCATGGCGGGCATCATTCCGCTGGTCCCCGGGCTGACCTTGTTCCGCGGCTTCGTGCAGTTCGTCAACGGGCACCCCAATGCCGGGGGGACGGTGGGCCTGGCGATCGGGCTGGCGTTGGCACTCGGTGCCGGCGCGGTGTTGGGCCCGCTGCTGGCGCCCTCGGTGCGCCGGGAACTCGGCCGCTATCAGCTGCGCGGCCACGGGCACCGGACCCGCCGGCTGCGCAGCCCGTATCGGGTTCCGCAGCTGGCCGGTATCCGCTACCGCGGGCGGCGGACCGCTTAGTGCCTCAGCGGCTCTTGCACAAGATGATCAGCGAGCGTGCCGCCACGGCGACGGTATGTCCCGCCTCAACCGACAGCTCGCTGCGGCCGGCGGCGTCGGCGGTGTCGATCACCGCGTGCCAGCCCAGTGCGTAGCCGCTGTCAGGGGTGACGAAGTCCACCGGTGTCTCGCCGGCGTTGAAGCACAGCAGAAACGAGTCGTCGACGATGCGCCGGCCGTGGGCGTCGGGTTCGGGCAGTGCCTCGCCGTTGAGGAAAACCATGACGCACCTGCCGAATTCGCTGTCCCAGTCCTGCTGGGTCATCTCGTGCCCGGCCGGGGTCAGCCAGGCGATGTCGCGCACCTCGTCACCGCCGCGGATCGGTCGGCCCTGCAAGAACCGCCGTCGCCGGAACACCGGGTGTGCGGTGCGCAGCGCCGTCAACGCCCGGGTGAACGCCAGCAGGTCGGCGTTCTTGTCGACCAGCGACCAGTCCATCCACGACAGCTCGGAGTCCTGACAGTAGACATTGTTGTTGCCGTGCTGGGTGCGGCCCAGCTCGTCGCCGTGGGCGATCATCGGCGTGCCCTGGCTGATCAGCAGGGTGGCCATGATGTTGCGGACCTGGTGCGCGCGCAACGCCAGGATGGCGGCGTCGTCGGTCGGCCCCTCGACGCCGCAGTTCCACGATCGGTTGTAGCTCTCGCCGTCCCGGTTGTTCTCGCCGTTGGCCTCGTTGTGTTTCTCGTTGTAGGACACCAGATCCGCCAGCGTGAAACCGTCATGGCAGGTGACGAAGTTGATGCTGGCGCCGGGACGCCGGCCGGTCGCCTCGTACAGGTCCGACGAGCCGGTCAGCCGGGAGGCGAACTCGCCGAGGGTTTCCGGCACACCGCGCCAATAGTCGCGCACAGTGTCGCGGTACTTGCCGTTCCACTCCGTCCACAGCCCCGGGAAGTTGCCAACTTGATAGCCGCCTTCGCCGACGTCCCACGGCTCGGCGATCAGCTTGACCTGGCTCACCACCGGATCCTGTTGCACCAGATCGAAGAACGCCGAAAGCCGGTCGACGTCGTGGAGCTCTCGGGCCAGCGTCGAGGCGAGGTCGAAGCGGAACCCGTCGACGTGCATCTCGGTCACCCAGTAGCGCAGTGAGTCCATGATCAGCTGCAGGGTGTGCGGATGCCGGGCGTTGAGACTGTTGCCGGTGCCGGTGTAGTCGGTGTAGAGGCGCGGATCGTCATCGGACAGCCGGTAATAGGCGGCGTTGTCGATGCCGCGGAAGTTGATCGTCGGGCCCAGGTGGTTGCCTTCGGCGGTGTGGTTGTAGACCACGTCGAGGATCACCTCGATGCCGGCCTGGTGGAAGGTGCGCACCATCGCCTTGAACTCCGCCACCGCGCCGCCGGCCTGGCGGCTGGCCGCATAGGAGTTGTGCGGCGCGAAAAATCCGACGGTGTTGTAGCCCCAGTAGTTTCGCAGTCCCAGCTGTCGCAGCCGGTGATCGTGCAGGAACTGGTGCACCGGCATCAGCTCGATGGCGGTCACGCTCAGCGACTTGAGGTGATCGATGATCACCGGGTGTGCCAACCCGGCGTAGGTGCCGCGCAACTCCTCCGGGACGCCGGGATGGGTCTGCGTCATGCCCTTGACGTGCGCTTCGTAGATGATTGTCTCGTGGTAGGGCGTGCGCGGCGCCCGGTCGGCCGCCCAGTCGAAGAACGGGTTGATCACCACGCTGGTCATGGTGTGCCCCAACGAGTCCAGCGCAGGGGGAGGGCCATCGCCGGTTGGGCCGTCGGGGTCGTTCAGGTCGTAGGAGAACAGGGCCGGGCTGAAGTCGAAGTCGCCGTGGAACGCCTTCCCGTAGGGATCCAACAACAGCTTGCCGGGGTCGCAGCGTTGGCCCGCGGACGGGTTGAACGGCCCGTGCACCCGGAATCCGTAGTGCTGACCGGGTCCGACGCCGGGCAGATAGGCGTGCCAGACGTACCCGTCGACCTCGTCGAGGCCGATGCGGGTTTCGGTGGTGTCGCGGTCGTCGATCAGGCATAGTTCGACGCGCTCGGCGACCTCGGAGAACACCGCGAAATTGGTTCCGGCCCCGTCGTAGACGGCACCGAGCGGGTAGCTGTGGCCTGGCCAGACCGCGGCGACCGGGCTCACCACCATCCGGTGGCCGCACCCATCTGCCGGCCGAGCTCACCGGTCATGGTGCGCATGTAGGTCGCCGAGAGGTGATGGGAGTCGTGATAGATCAGCACATTGCCCTCCACCGCGCGGCAGATATCGGTGTCGCACACGGCGTCGGACAGATCCAGCGGCTTGAGCAGCGGGAAGCGTTCGACGAAATCCAGGGTGGGGTTGCGGTCGACGAGGACTTCGGAGCGTTTGATGCCGCAGGACTCCGCGTCGCCGCCGGAGGCCAGGCAGTCCGCCGGCTGGAACGGTTGGCCATCACGCACCAACCACGGGGTGTCGCGTACCCCGAGGATGGGAATCTTGTTTTCGGACAACCTTTTCCAGATCCCGATGTAGGTTCCCGGCATCACGTCGCCGGGTTTGATGTTCCATGGCCGGGTGGCGGTGGTGAACACGTAGTCCGGGTGGTCGGCGATCAGCTTGTCCATGGTCCTGCCCACCCATTCGTAGCATTGCGGGTAAGGCGCGTTGTTGCCCATGATCAGCGGCACCTTCTCGGTGGACAGCGGGCAGCCCATCTTGAGGTAGGTCACCACCTTGAAGTGATGCCGCTGGCCGAGGATGTCCAGTGCCGGCAGCCAGTGCTCGGCATGCGATCCGCCGGCCAGCGCCACGGTCCGGCTGGCCTCCGGGTCGCCGTAGGTGCAGTTGATCAGGGCCGGATTGCTGAACGTGCTGATGCAGCCGTCCCGGGTGGAGCGGGGCAGGTCTTTCTTGGCCTCCAGGATGGTGGGCCGCATCCGTAGCTTGGGCACCCGCTGGTGTTTGAGCAGGGCGCGGGCGCCCGGATAGTCGTCCTTGCTGAGTTTGGCCAGTTCCTTGCCGCTGGCGCGCTCGACGGTGACGTGCTCGCGCCAGGTGAACGATGTCGCGGTCAGGGCCACGCCCAGCAGCACCACCGTGGAGCCCAGCGCCAGCGTCGGTCGCTTCCACCAGCCCGGCGACGGCTTGCGCCAGGGGTTGCGCCGTGCCGGAGGGGCGCCGGCGCCGGCCGGAGCGCGGTAGCGCAGCGGGTCTTCGACGAGCCGGGTGGTCAGGTAGGCCAGCACGCCGGACAGCAGCAGGATCACCGCGCCCTCGAGCACCGAGGCGTGCCGGTTACCGGTGTAGGACAGCCAGAAGATCAGCAGCGGCCAGTGCCACAGGTACAGCGAGTAGGCCATCGCCCCCAGCGTCACCAGCGGCCGGCTCGCCAGCCACCGGTTGGGCCACGGCAGTTTGTCGCGGGTGCTGGGGTGCGCCTGGCGGTTGGCTCCGGCCAGGATGAACGCCACCGTGGCGCCGACCGGCACCAGCGCCCAGGGACCGGGGAACTCTTGCACCCCTTCGATCAGGGCGCCACAGCTCAGGATCGCGGCCAGCGCCAGGGTGGCCACGATGGTACGCAGCCACATCGGCCAGCGGATGTAGGGGATGAGCGCCCCGGCCAGGGCGCCGAGCAGCAGTTCCCAGGCGCGGGCGAAGCTGTTGTAGTAGGCCAGCGACTGGTTGGCCTGGTGCGCGACGATCGCGTACCAGAACGACGCCACCGTCAGCGCGGTGAGCAGCACCACGAAGGCCGAGCGCAGGTGGGTGCGCAGCAGTCGCCGGAAGGCGAACGCGAAGCCGAAGATCAACAGCAGGAAACTGAGGTAGAACTGGCCCTGCACCGACATCGACCAGATGTGTTGGAGCGGGCTGACGGCCTCACCGGCGCGCAGGTAGTCCGAGGCGGTGCGCGCCAACTCCCAGTTCTGGTAGTAGCCGAGGCTGGCCAGGCTCTGGTCGGCGAACGTCTCCCAGCGGGTCTGCGGCTGGATCCATATCGTCAGCGCCGCGCAGGCTGCCAGCACCACGACCAGGGCGGGCAGCAGCCGCCGAACCAGCCGGATCAGGTCGGGCACCGGGGACAGCGACGAGGACGGGTTCAGCGCCACCCGCAGCAGCTTGCCGCCGAAGAAGAACCCGGACAGCGCCAAGAAGACGTCGACCCCGCCGGAGACCCGCCCGAACCAGACGTGGAACACCGCCACCAACGCGATCGCGATGCCGCGCAGCCCATCGAGGTCGTGGCGGTAGAAGCCCGCCTTGCGGGTTCCCATCGCGGCGGCCGTCCCGGCGGCCGGAACGGATCCGGCAACCGACCCGCCGGCGGGGGGTGCCGCAGCAGGTGTTGCCGCCGGTCGCGGCGGGGAGAGGGCAATCATGATCGCCCGATAATCTACCTAACCGGGCGGTGGAAACCGCATTCCAACAGGTGTGACGTCCGCCGGGTGTGTCAGGGGATCACCCGGGTCAGATACGGGACCATGTTGGAGGTACGCGCCGGCGATACGGTGACCGCCGGGCTGGTGCCCTCGATCATCTGATTGTTGCCGAGGTACAGCGCGACGCTTTGCGTGCCGCCCGGCCCGTAGCAGAGCAGGTCGCCGGCTCGGGCCTGCGCGGGCGGGACCTTCTGCCCGACGCTGCACTGTTCGCCGGAGGTTCGCGGCATCTTGATGCCGGCGCCGGCGAACGCGTACTGGATCAGGCCGGAGGCGTCGAACCCGACGGTGGTGGTGTCGGGGATGTCCTCGCCGG